>JABDPB010000160.1 GCA_013042995.1 Ignavibacteriaceae bacterium
TAAACAGGATTTATGATTTGTTCAATGATTATGAAGATTTGAAAAATCATACTTTAGTAAAAGAAAGGTATGATCTAAATGCAATTTCTGATACAGAAAAAAACATATACAGAAAAACAAATCAAACGCTTAATAAAGTTGATGAAGAAATAAATCATTTCCGCTTTAACACAGCAATTGCTGCAATGATGGAATTGCTGAATAATTTTAAAGATCTATCTGACTGTTCAAAAGAAATCACACTGTATGCTTTGCAAAGATTTGTCACAATGCTTGCACCACTTGCACCTCATTTGGGAGAAGAATGCTGGAAATTGCTTGGCAGCTCATCATCAATTTTCGAAAAGCCAATATGGTACGATGTCGATAAATCGGCACTTGTGGAGGATTCTGTAAGTATTGCAGTGCAGGTAAATGGTAAAGTGAGGGCAACGGTTGAAGTACCAGTAGAAAGCGAACAAGAAGCTGTTAAGAAATTAGTTTTTAATGAAGATAAAGTGATAAAGCACACAGCGGATAAAAACATAATTAAAGAGATTTACGTAAAGAATAAGATCTATAACATAGTAGTAAAATAAAAATTCATGCTAGATTTAAAATTCATAAGAGAAAACCCTGAAGTAGTAAAACAAGGGATAAAAAATAAAAACGAAAAGGATCGTGTTGATGAAATTCTTTTGTTCGATGAAAAGCGCAGAAAAATAATCTCTGAGGTGGAGGAACTTAAAGCTGAGAAGAATAAAGTATCTTCAAAAATTCCTCAGATGAAAAAAGCCGGCGAAGATACAACTCAAATCTTAGCCGAAATGAAAAAAGTTTCCGATAACATATCCAAGCTCGATTCTCAGCTACGCGAAGCGGAGGATGGACTTTATGAATTACTTATGTTTTTACCCAATCTCCCGCAAACTGCAGTTCCTGTTGGAAAAACTGCTGATGATAATGTTGAAATAAGAAAGTGGAATCCCGAACAATTTAATTTTGCAAAAAATGAAAATACACTTGATCACACCGAACTTGGTAAAAAATTTAACATTCTCGATTTTGAAAGGGGTGCGAAAGTTTCCGGCTCAGGATTTCCTGTATACGTGGGCAAAGGTGCAACTCTGGAAAGAGCATTGATAAATTTTATGCTCGATTATCATCTCAATAATCACAACTACACAGAAATTTTTCCACCGTTTTTAGTAAACAAAGAGTCAATGCAGGGAACAGGACAACTACCAAAAATGGAAGATGATATGTACGCAATTGAAAAAGATGGACTATATCCTATTCCCACTGCGGAGGTTCCCGTTACAAATCTTCATCGAAATGAAATGTTAAACGAAAAAGATTTACCGATAAATTACGTTGGTTATTCTGCCTGTTTTAGAAGAGAAGCCGGCTCGTGGGGGAAAGAATCTAAAGGCTTTTTACGCGTTCACCAATTCAACAAAGTTGAAATGGTAAAAATTGTAAAGCCCGAAACATCCAACGATGAATTAGAAATTATTGTAAATGATGCAGAAGATATTTTAAAGGCATTAAAAATTCCGTACAGGATACTTATGCTTTGCACTGGCGATTTAAGTTTTGCAGCTGCAAAATGTTACGATATAGAAACGTGGTCGCCTGCAGAACAGAAATGGCTTGAAGCGTCATCTTGCAGTAATTTTGAAGATTTCCAGGCAAGACGTGCAAACATCCGATTTAAGAGAGAAAGCGGGAAAAAGCCAGAGTTTGTTCATACTTTAAACGGTTCAGGATTAGCTACAAGCAGACTAATGGTTTCCTTACTTGAGATTTATCAAACACCGGAAGGAACCATAAAAATACCTGAGGTGTTACAAAAATATACTGGTTTCAGTGAGATCAAATAACCATTTTATCTTTCTTAATCATAAAGTTTTATCTATCCCTTAGTTTTCATAATATCTGAAATGAAGGAATAAGATTTACAGCAGTAAAATTTATTTTGATGAAAAATCTTTCTACGCTAAAAAAATATTTTGCATGTTATAAGAAGAAGCTGTTTTTCGGATTCATATTTATTATCCTTTCAAACGTATTCACAGTTTACGTCCCCCTGTTATTAAAAGATTCAATTGATGCGCTGCAGCAGAATGCAACTTCACAATTATTGCTTCAGTACGGTTTAATGATTGTAGGAGCATCTCTTTTTGCAGGCATATTCAGATTTATGATTCGGCAAACAATAATTGTTGTGTCAAGAGAAATTGAATATGATGTGCGCGGTGATTTTTGGAAACATATACAGAAGCTTCCTTTAAGATATTTTCAAAATACTTCTACCGGAAACATAATGGCACATGCTACAAACGATATAAATGCCGTTAGAATGTTTCTTGGTCCTGCGGTAATGTATTCAACCGATACAACAATAAGGCTGGCAATGGTTTTGGCTCTGATGCTTTCTCTCAATGTTAGCTTAACTATTTATGCATTGCTTCCTCTTCCGCTGCTCTCGCTAGTTGTTTATAAAATTGGAAAAGTAATTCACTCAAAGTTTACGATAATACAGGAGAAGTTTGCTGAATTAACAACAATAGTACAGGAGAATTTTTCGGGGATTAGAATAATAAAATCTTATGTGCGTGAAGAAAGTGAGATAGAAAAATATGCAATGCATAGTAAGGAGTATGTTAGGAAGAAAATGAATCTTGTGAAAACTCAGGCTCTAATTATGCCAGTACTATTTTTAATTACCGGGCTTTCAATAATAATTGTTATTTGGTTAGGTGGTGTAAAGGTAATTAACAATGAGTTGACGCTAGGTGAAATAACAGCGTTCATAGTTTATCTCGGAATTCTTATATGGCCAATGATCGCGTTCGGCTGGGTAATAAATATTATTCAGCAAGCTGAGGCAAGTATGAAAAGGCTAAACAAAATTTTGAGCGAGCCATATGAAATTACAGAGTCTGAAAAAACAGACTATTCAATTAAAGAAATTAAAGGAGATATAGAATTTAAGGACGTATCCTTTAGATACAGCGAAAATCATCCATATGTTTTAAAAAATATAAATTTAACCGTGCCGCATGGTTCAACTGTAGCAATTATGGGTTACACCGGTTCAGGTAAAACTACATTTGTGAACTTAATTCCGCGCCTATACGATTGCACTGACGGAGATATACTAATCGACAGGAATAAAATAAAGGATATCCCTTTAGATGTGCTCAGGACTAATATGAGTTTAGTACAACAGGAATCGTTTTTGTTTTCTGATACAGTAATGAATAATATTACTTATGGAAAACGTGAATTGAGCCCGGATCAAGTTTATATTGCTGCTTCAACTGCGCAGTTTGATAAAGATGTAATGGAATTTCCTAAAAAATATGAAACCATAGTTGGTGAAAGAGGAATAACCTTTTCGGGAGGACAAAAGCAAAGGGCAAGTCTTGCACGTGCTTTAGCAGTAAATCCGAAAATATTAATTCTTGATGATTCGTTTTCTGCTGTTGATACACATACTGAAGAAGAAATTCTCAAAAATTTAAAAGGTTTTATGAAAGACAGAACCAGTATTATTATCAGTCATAGAATTTCTACTGTAAAAGATGCTGATAAGATAATCGTTTTATCTGAAGGAAGAATTAAAGAAGAAGGAACACACGATCAGCTTGTTGCGGTTGGTGGTATTTATGCTGATCTACATTACAAACAATTGCTTGAACAAGAACTAGAGGAGCTCAACTAATTTATGGGCAACGATTATAGAAGCGAAGATGAAGTTTTAGGGAAAGCATACGATGCAAAGCTGATGAAACGATTGCTTAGTTACGTGAAGCCGTACAAACACTTTGTAATTTTTGCAATACTTTTAAATGTTATAGTAGCGGCACTTGGTCCGGTCCGACCTTATTTAACAAAAATTGCAATTGATGATTACATTGCAAATTCAGATTACAATGGATTGCTATTAATCGGTATTCTACTTTTTGTATCGCTTCTGCTGCAGGCAGTCATTCAATATTTTTTAACTTACTACACTCAGTATCTTGGACAGAAAACGCTGTACGATCTAAGAACACAAATTTTTAATCATATCCAGCGGCTTGCATTAAGGTTTTTCGATAAAACTCCAATTGGAAGACTAGTAACCAGGGCTACGAATGACGTTGAAGCCTTGGGTGAACTATTCTCTTCGGGTATTGTAATGGTATTCAGCGATATATTTATAATTATCTGGATACTTGCATTTATGTTCTTTATGGATTTCGATTTATCGCTCGTTACTCTTTCTGTACTTCCTGTTTTAATTTACGGCACGTTCCTTTTCAGGAAGAAAGCACGTGAAAGTTACCGTGATGTAAGGCTTCATCTCGCAAGATTGAACTCTTATATGCAAGAGCATGTTACAGGCATGAGTGTTGTTCAAATCTTCAATAAACAAAAAGAGGAGTTTAAAAGATTTTCAAGCATTAATAAAGACTATCGTTCGGCGAATATAAAGTCCATATTTTACTATGCGGTTTTCTATCCAAGTGTGGAACTTCTAAGCTCAATTGCAATTGGTTTAATTATCTGGTACGGTGGTGGCGAAGTAGTTCAGGGAGCATTAACTATAGGCGTACTTTTTGCATTCATTCAATATACTGAAATGTTTTTCAGACCGATTCGCGACCTTTCTGAAAAATACAATATTATGCAAACTGCAATGGCCTCTTCCGAAAGAATATTTAAGCTGCTCGATAATAAAACCTTTGTGCGAA
>JABDPB010000161.1 GCA_013042995.1 Ignavibacteriaceae bacterium
TTATTACTCCCCCTATGTTATTAAGCAGGGATTGGGGAAGATAATTTGTCTTTACTTAAATAAAGAAACGATGAGAAATGACAACCCAAATAAATAACCCAACTCCAAAATTTGTGTGATTAATGAGACTGGTTTTTAATATACTTGATTTATTAGGTGATTTCGAGGCTAAAAAACCAAGGCCTATGCTTGGAAATAACCAAAACCAAGGTAGGACAACTGTAGCTATCCCAAATATCAAAGATATCCAAATTTGATCGCGAATTGTTGGCTCATTTAATTCCAGAAAAAGATAGATTCCCGCTAAAACAATCCCAATCAAATAATGAAAAATTAGGGCCGTTAATTTTTCATTTTTTAAGGCTGGTGTTTGGCGAATATCTTTATGCATTAATTTCCCTCTTAACATATAGAGTGTCCATCGTCCAACAGTTTCGGGTTCTATGAATGAGTGAACAAATTTTCTTTTAACAAGAAAGCCTCCAGTTAAATCCATAAAATAAGTTGCAAATGAACCCATCAAAATCATTTCTATAACAATCATTTTTCTTTCCTTTTTATAATAAGGATTATAAATATATGGACCTTATTTTCTTTGTTTAGGATGAAAAAGAAAAAACAACAAATTTGAAACAAACCACAACTATCAACAAATTCACATGGCCACGATTCTATATTCAAGCCATACGACAGTTTTACCCTATGGTTTCGAATTTTCAGATCAAATACTGAATAGCAGTAATCTAATATTCAATTCTCGACTCAACTAAGAATTTTTGAGCAAACTATTAAGAATAGTATTTGAATATTATTGCAACTGTAAAATTTCGAAAAGTGTGACTTAAGTACTCATACCTATTATGTAGAATTTGCACGGCTACATTTCTTATGCGAAATTTTTTAGATTTTTTTAACTTCAATTAATACAATGAAGTAATGAATTTACTATCCTATAAAGTATCCAATTAGTAACCGACTAGTTGAGATTGTTGAAGTTTGAATAATCCTCACGTGTGTCAATTATCTAATTAGTAATCCTATGTTCTCAATATGATAAGTATGCGGAAACATATCTACAGGTCTTATCTTAATTAATTTATAACCTTCATCAACCATCAGTTTTAAATCTCTTGCTTGTGTAGCAGGATTGCAGCTTACATAAACAATTTTTTGGGGTGAAAGTTTTAATACGTCAGTAACCGTATTTTTATGCATTCCACTTCTAGGTGGATCTAAAATAATTATATCTGGTTTGGGAATTTCCAAAACCACAGGGAGAAATGATTTATACAAATCAGCTTGGACAAACTTTACATTTTTAACATTATTTATCTCTAAATTTTCCTTTGCATCAAATATGGACGATTCCACAGATTCAAAACCGTAAACTTCTTTTGCATATTCTGAAAAGTATATTGCAATTGTACCAGCACCGGAATATAAATCGTAAACTACTTCATCACCATTTAATTTTGCAAACTCTAATGCAATGCGATAAAGATTCTCGGCTTGCAGAGTGTTTGTTTGAAAAAAAGAGTTCGCACTTATCCTGAATTTGTATTCTCCAATTTTATCATAAATAAATCCGCTGCCGTAGTAGACAATTTCATAATCACCAACTGCAACAGAAGCTTTCTTTTCATTTATATTATTTACCAGTGAAGTTATTTGAGGAAATTGATTTATGATATTTGCTGTAAACTCTTTCATTAATGATTCGTTTTGTTCGGATGTAACAAGATTTACCAGCAAATCATCAGTATTCTGTGCCTGCCTAATTACTAAATTCCGTAAATAACCAGTATGCGTTTTGGTGCTGTATATTGAAATCTTTCTTTCCTTAAAAAATTGTCTTGTAAAGTTGATAATTCCATTACTCAATTCAGACTGTAAAAAGCATTCATTAATATCTAATATTTTATCATAAACTTTTGGCACGTGCAGACCTAGTGCAAAATCTTTCCGTTCCTTAATTTCTTTGTTCAACCCATCCTTTGTAAGCCATCTCTTATCTGAAAAGGAAAACTCCATTTTGTTTCTGTAAAAAAAAGTTTTTGAGGATGGTAAGATTTCTTCAGTTTCAAATCCGGATAGGTTTGCGGTGTGCAGAAAAATCTCTTCAACCTGCTGCTGTTTGTAATTAATCTGTTGTTTGTAAATTAAATCCTGCTGTCTGCATCCGCCGCAAGTACCAAAAAAAATACAGCGGGGCTGCACTCTGTAATATGATGAGGATAATATTTCTTCAACAACAGCTTCTGCATACGACTTTTTCTTTTTAACTATTTTTGCAGAAACAACATCTCCAGGATAAGCTCCTTTAACAAAAACAACAAAACCATCGGCAGAATCTTGATTATTTACAGTTGCAATACCCTTTCCTTCAAAAGCATACTTCTCGACTCTTAGCTCTACTAAATCACCCTTTTTCAAATATTCTCCTCATTAATTATTCGTTTTAATGCAAAGTTATATAAACATTTACTGATGTGTTGTGGAACAACTTCTAACTTTGCCTTTCATAAATTCTTACACTATTTTTGAAAACCAGTTTTTATAGAAGCAAAATGGAAAAAATGAGATTGTTTGAGAATTTAAGGAGGAAGAAATGACTTCAGAGGACGATTTTAACAAAGAAGATATCCTTTTCGATGATATCGGGGACTTAAACCAGTTGGATTTTGGCGGGCAAAGTGAAAAACAAGTTGAGGAAAATATTGAATATGTTGAAGATAATTTGTGGGGTAAGCTTGAAAAAACCGGTAAAAGAATTTCATTTGCAAAAGATATTTTTGCTCTCTACCGCTATATGAAAGATCCATTTGTAAAATGGTACCGCAAGAGTATTGTTGTTGCTGCGCTTGTTTATTTTATTGTTCCGATCGATACTATTCCGGATCTTACTCCATTGTTTGGTTATTTAGATGATCTGGGTGTTATAACTGCGCTTCTTAAATATCTTGGCAGTGAATTAATGAGTTATTATCCATCTGGTTATAGGACATAAATCCAAACCGGAAGCAGCTTATTGATTCTTGAAATTCACACCTGATTTTTCATTTAATTTTAAAAGGACTAAATGAACTTTAAAATTTTAAAAAGTGAAGTTCTGCATCGCGGAAAAGTGTTCAATACAAAAGTTGATCAGATTGAATATAACAGCGGTAATCGTGCCGTACGCGAAGTTGCCGAACATCCCGGGGGAGCTGTTGTGGTGGGCATTACAAAGGATGAAAAAATCATAATGGTTACTCAGCATCGTTTTCCTGTGGATAAAATTCTACTTGAATTACCTGCGGGTAAATTAGACAAAGATGAAAACCCGATGCATTGCGCAATAAGAGAGCTGGAAGAGGAAACCGGATATAGA
>JABDPB010000164.1 GCA_013042995.1 Ignavibacteriaceae bacterium
AAAAAATATTTTACCACCAGCCTTTAAATTGTTTAAAAAATACTCAACACAATAAAATAGTGCCATTTGCAGATAAAAAGGATTAGAGATAACTTTTTTCTCCTGTTCAGCTCGCTGCATCCGCAACTGAATACTTTTCACTCTTCCAAACCGTTCTGTTAAAAAAATTAAATGTTGAACAATTTCATTAATGTCTATTTCGCTACAATTAGTATCAGGTAAGTGAGCAAATTTATTTAACTGGCTTATTAGTTTTACTCCTCGATTTTCCTGGTTTAGAATTTTTTCAAGTGAAGTATTAAACTTTTCTTTATGTGGAAACGATTCATCAGATTTCAATGATAAAATATCGGTTAGTAATCCTGATATTTCTCTTACACTCGCAAAAACATTATTAACCTCGTGTGTTATACCCGCTGTAATTTTTCCAATAAATTGAATTTCTTTGTCTTTCATAGTAGTATACTTTTCAGTTAATTATTTCGTGCCACTGCTTCCTGTATTTTTGAGATTAGACTATCAATGTCACACGGTTTCATTACAAAATCAAATGCCCCCAGATTCATTCCTTCTTTGGCAGATTCTTTGGAGCCATATCCACTAAGTAAAATTACCGGTAAATTGTAATTCATGGTTTTAATTCGCTTTAATATCTCTAAACCCCCTAATCCCGGCATCATTAAATCTAGTACAACAACACTAGGCGGATTTTCTTCAATCAGTTTTAAAGCCTTTTTACCTTCTAGGGCCGTATGGGCCTCCATACCTCTGAATTGTAATCGTTCTGCAATAATTGAGGCTAATTCTTCTTCATCATCTACTATCAGCACTCTTATGGCATTCATCTTAAACCTCCAAAGACTTTTTTGGAAACTTCAACAAAAATATAATAAATGTAGATCCCTTTCCCAGCTTGCTTTCAACTTTAATAGTGCCCCCCATTTTTTTAATTATACCATAAGTAATCGGTAACCCAAGCCCGGTACCATATCCCTTCTTTGTAGTAAAAAAGGGTTCAAAAATATTTTCCAAATCCTGTTCGGACATTCCACAGCCATCATCTTTAATTGAGACTCCAACTCTTTCTGGATCTTCGTTCCAAGTATGAATAAATATATTTTCATTGTCTTCAACAGCAGCAAATGCATTTGATAATATATTAAGAAAAACCTGCTGCAGTTGTCCACGATCAGATGATATGCGTACCAAATTATCATCCAGATCAAGATTAATATTAATATTTCTATGAACAGCTTCCTTTTCTAAAAAGCCTATTACTTCATTCAACAGATCATTTAAATCCAACTCTTCATACTCAATTTCCATGCGTCTTGCGAATCCTAAAAGTCTGTGTGTAATAGTGCTACAGCGGTCAGTAGATTTAAGAATTGAATCTGTTAACTCATCAAATTTTTCTTTTTCACTGAACTCGGAAGCATTAGTAATTAAATCTTTCATGAACCCAGCTTTTTGACTAATAATAGCAAGAGGATTATTTATTTCGTGGGCTACTCCTGCTGCTAGCCTGCCGATGGAAGATAATTTTTGTGAATGCTCCAGTTCTCGGAAGGCAAGTTCACGTTTTTCATCAGCTTCTTTGATGTGATTAACCTGAACATCGGTAAGTTTATATACTAGCAGAATTATTATTAAAACACTGGCAGTATAAATAAAAAATATTTCGGTTCTAAAAGTAAACCATGTTTTTAATATTAAAGAGCTCGGTTTAGCAACAACAAGTGTAAAATCTGGTTCAAAAAAATAAGAGTATGCAACAAACACTTCTCTACCATCACTATCCTCAACTTCATTAACATAAGTTCCATGACCACCTAAGGGAACAGGCAGTGAGCAAGGTTCAAGTAAATTACCATAAAATTTTGAATTAGTCTGGAGTATTCCTTGACTATTAATTATAAATGCATCGCTCTCTTGTAGAAGTTCCATCATTGAAATTATTTCATCAAATTTTTTAGTGTCAATCGTAGCACGTAAAATCCAGATAGGGCCATCTTCAGAAAGATTATGTGCAGATATAGCAAGGTGCGGAAATTTTCGGTAGCCTAAAAATACATCACTAATGTGCCTACCATTTATTAAGCATTCCTGAAACCAGCTTTGATTTGAATAGTCTTTTCCTTGAAATTGATAAGGACCGGCGTAACTTATTGCTATACCTTTGTTATTTATCAGAGCTAAATCAATAAATCCTTCAAATTCTTTTTTAAGAACTCCAAGAATTCGGTTCATTATCTTTTGTTCAGATAATTCTTTAAATGAATATGCTGATGCAATAAATCTTACTGTAGATAGTCGTTCTTCTAAAAATAGTTCAAACGAACGTTTTGTTTTATTAGTAAGAGTATTTAAGGGATTGACTATTTCGTTTCTTAAGCTGCTTTGATACTGGTAGTAATTTATTGTTGCCATTAAAGAAAGCGGAATTATAGTAACTAGAATCATCAGAATGATGATGTTTCTTCGGAGGGCTTTGTAACGTTCCGGTGAAGTTCCTTCCTCTGGAAATCTAAGAATATGTTTAGTTATAAACTCCCGGATTTTCTTGTTTTTCATCTTTTTACTACAGCATTCTAATTATTATCTCCTATACAGCGTTAATCACAACAAATTACTAATCGAAACATTATAATTTCAGAAAGAATTTTAATAACATACTTATATTGAATATAGTCTGCTTTTTATTTCTATCGTTCATCTTTAGATAAACCAAAGCAAGAGTTCTATAAAACATGTGTGCTAGCTTTGAAAAAGGAGCATACCACAATAAACAGAATAATAATACCATATGAACATAATAAGTACTGTATGCAAGCTCGGGGATTTCAAACAATCTGAAGTATTGTGTAAATAACCCTGTTATTGCTACCCCAAATATGAATAATATCAAACTCCAGTCGAAATAAGTACTTGAGGTTTTATCCTTATTCGTTAATCTTCTTACAGAAACAACTACTGTTCCAACTACCATTAATATACCACTTAAATTACCTAAAATTTTTATTGGTGAAAAAATTGGTATTGGTGCTTTGTAGTGAAAAACAATATCAGCCACAGCAGCAAGCGCTGTTGTTAAAAAGGCTCCTGCAAATCCATAAAAGATAAATAGATGCCCCCAAAATCTAGTAGAATCTCTTGAACAAAGATTGAAGTTTTTATGTGTGAATATTTCAATCACCGTTTTTATAAAGACACTCACGAATCCCTTTTTATTCTCAGCAGGAGCAATGGTAGTTAAGTTTTTCCAAAATCTTGTGAGTGCTATTCCTGCAAATGTAAAAGCCAGGATGTTACCAAAAATGAATAGAGGATCAACAATCGAATGAGGAAAAAGTCTGTCAAATACAATTGATCCCTGAGTCAATTGCGCATAATT
This sequence comes from Ignavibacteriaceae bacterium, assembly GCA_013042995.1. Taxonomy (GTDB): domain Bacteria; phylum Bacteroidota; class Ignavibacteria; order Ignavibacteriales; family Ignavibacteriaceae; genus IGN2. The sequence continues at coordinate 3,395 of JABDPB010000164.1, forward strand.
ACCATCCAAGTGAACAAATGAAATTGCAAATATTATTAGTGCAGGAATTAGAATTAATAATGCCAAATACTTCGGATTTTGTGCAAGTGTGCCCATAAATTTTGGAACTGCAAAAAATTCTATTATGTAAGAGCGAATTGAAGCTAATACATCTGCAGGTTTCGCTCCGCGTGGGCAGTAAGTTGAACAATCAGTGCAGCCATGGCAAAGCCAAACATCCGGATTCGAAATTACGGATTCCTTTTGTCCCCAGCCTGCAGAAATCATCTCCTTTCGCGGGAAGGCGTTGCTTTCAGGGGATAATGAACATACAACTGAACAAGTGGCACACTGGTAACATTTTTTTACCGAATCACCGCCATGTTTTTTTAAGTATTTAATAAAATGGACATCAGGTTGAATTAGTGTTCTTTCACTCACTGTAAAATCCTTTTATTTTTTTAACAACTCACTTTTAATATTAACTGTCTTTTCTCCAAAAAGAGAAAACCTTATCCAATCAAATGCAAACTCTAATAATTCTTCATCATCGTTTTTAATTTTTTCAATTTTGTCTTTTTCAATATCAAATCTCTTTAAAAAAGTGGTTTTAAAGATAAAGTCTTTAAAGCGATCAAGATTATAAAGTGCCAAAAAGTACATATCCACTTTTTGTGGAGTTAAAACTTTTCCCTGCTCAAAAAAATTATTAAATGTAATTTCTTTAAACTTTTCTCCAAATTTATCATACGGATCTACTCCTTGGTCTTTCATCCACTCTTTTATTGTCCAGCTTTTTCCATCTTCAAATCCCTTGCATACTTCTTCGTGAAGAATAAAGAAGAATTTTTCATCTTCGTCGTTCCCTGTTTCTTTTGGAGATGCCTGTCCTACAGGGTACATTCTACATGACCAGGGACGGTTTTCATAGACGGTACATCCTTTTTCCTGATCAACAAAATAACAGTGTTTAGTTTCTGTTTCTGTCATTCGTAATTGAACTGCGGGCAGCTGCTGCTTAGGATCTGCTACAAGCTGTGTATACTTATCTAATAATTCCTGCGAATCAATGCGTAGATGATTTTTCAATCTTAGTACATCGTATGGTGTTAGAAAAATATTAACATCTGCACAACACTGGTTGAAGCACGAAACTCCTGGGTGACAAGCAAATTTAAATTCCGTATTTTCATTCAATCGGGGATATTGTTCTAAAATTGTTTTTTTCAATGTTTCTAATTCATTCATTTCTATTCTCCATTCATTTAATACTTATAAAGTAATCCTGTCTTTTAATGCACTTTCAGACCAAACAGGAAGCGGACCTGTTTCACCTGTTAAAGGATCAAAACGATGCCTGTAAGATGATTTTACGTTGTATTGATCCCACATGTGCTTCCATCCCCTTACATAATATGAACACTCATCGTTAAAGCAAACAAACTGCAGATTCTCTCCCCAGGATGTTGCTGTAGGAGGCATCCAAGGAAGTAATTCACTTTTACAATGAGGGCAATCTTGAATTTCTTTTTTATTAGTCATTTATGAATCCTATATAATCAATGGTGCTATTACTAATGCAATTACTGACATTAATTTAATTAGAATATTAAGTGATGGACCTGATGTATCCTTAAATGGATCACCAACAGTATCACCTACAACTGCAGCTTTATGTGGATCTGATCCCTTGCCTCCAAATGCACCAGCTTCAATATGTTTTTTTGCATTGTCCCAGGCACCACCAGCGTTAGCCTGGAAGATTGCCATTAACACTCCTGTAACTGTCACACCTACAAGAAGACCTCCCAATGCTTCTTTACTAATGAAACCAAAAACAACAGGTGTTATTATAGCAATTAACCCGGGTGCAATCATACGTTTTATAGCAGCTGTTGTGGCTATATCGACACATTTTGCATGATCAGCTTTAGCCTTACCTTCCATTAAACCAGGAATCTCTTTAAACTGGCGACGCACTTCAGCAATCATATCAAATGCTGCATCTCCTACTGCGCGCATTGCCATCGAGCTGAATAGGAAGGGTAAAATACCACCTACAAACAAACCTGCCATTACATATGGATTGGTAACATCAATTATTGTGATTTGAGCTTGAGATTGAAAAGCACTGAACAATGCAAGTGCCGTAAGAGCAGCCGAACCTATTGCAAATCCTTTTCCAATAGCCGCGGTAGTATTTCCTACTGCATCTAATCTATCAGTTCTCTCTCTAACCTCAGGTGGTAGTTCACTCATTTCGGCAAGACCACCAGCATTATCAGCTACCGGACCATAAGCATCAACTGCTAATTGAATTCCTGTTGTTGATAACATACCTAAAGCTGCAATAGCAATTCCATATAAACCTGCAAAGTAGTATGATAACACAATTGCTGCTGCGATATAGATTACAGGTAATGCTGTAGATTTCATTCCAAGTGCCAATCCAGCAATAATATTTGTTGCAGCTCCTGTTTGTGACTGAGCGGCAATATTTCGGGCAGGTTTTCTCGATTCAGAGGTGTAATATTCTGTTGTTAACCCAATAGCAATGCCAGCAAGTAAACCAACTATAGTAACAATAAAAATATTTGAAGCTGTTAAAGTGCTAAGTGCTCCTGTAACATCTTTAATTGGTTCTACTGCATCGGGAAGGAAGTAAGCTATTACTGGATACGCAAGTGCAATCATTAATGCACCAGCGCCAAAAGTTCCTATATTTAATGCTGTTTGTGGATTGCCACCCTCTTTCGTTCGAACAGCAAAAGTCCCAATGACTGAACAAATAATTCCCAATCCAGCTAATAATAAAGGAAGAATAATTATGTAAACGTTCTCATATACAATTCCAAGAACCATCGCGCCAATAATTGAACCAACATAACTTTCAAAAAGGTCAGCACCCATTCCTGCAACATCCCCAACATTATCACCCACATTGTCTGCAATCGTAGCAGGATTACGTGGATCATCTTCAGGAATTCCAGCTTCCACCTTACCAACTAAATCTGCACCCACATCAGCAGCTTTGGTATAAATACCTCCCCCAACTCGAGCAAAAAGTGCAATAGAGGAAGCACCAAATGAAAATCCTGTAATGACACCAACAACTCGAACAAAACTTACTGAACCATCGGGATTAAGAAAAATATTTGAGTAAATTAACAGTAGTATTCCCAAACCTAAAATTCCAAGACCGACAACAGACATTCCCATAACCGTTCCACCAGAGAATGCAACATTTAAAGCTTTGTTCAGACTAGTCCTTGCTGCATTGGTTGTTCTTACATTTGCTGCTGTTGCCACACGCATTCCAAAAAAACCTGCTAGAGCAGAACAAAACGCTCCAAAGACAAATGATACAGCAATAATAGGGCTACTATCCGGTGAATTCCAATTGGCAATAGCTAAAAGGATTGCAGCAACTATTACAAAGATCGCAAGGACTTTGTATTCTCTTTTCAAAAATGCCATTGCACCTTCGCGAACATAGCCAGAAATTTCAACCATTTTTTCTGTGCCCGGATCTTGTTTTCCAACCCATTTTGCTTTAATAAGTGCAAACAAAAGAGCTATAATTCCTAATACTGGTATAATGTAAATCCAATCAGGCATATTAATTCTCCATTTAAAGGATTTTCTGAATGCAATCGAGCATGCTTATTAAAGCTTTGCCGACCTAACAAATTTTAAGTAATAAAAAAATCCTCAAAGTAATTCTGATTTATTCTCGGTATAACTATGAGGATTTCAATTTCAAATTTAAATATTTTAAAACTCCCCTCCGAAATTAAATTCAGAGGGGGGAAATAACTTTTACTGATCGTTCTGATTAATGATTATCCACCAAGTAATTCATGGTCCGAAGCTTCAGCATAAATTCTTTTCACTGGGCGTTTAATCATTTCCCATTCATTCTTATTAGGATCGTATTTACAATTTGCAAACGCGTCCCAGTTTTCATTGTCCATACTTGGTTTGTCAGCTCTAAAGTAGTAACCCGGCCAACGTGTCTCTTCACGGAACAGCAAGGTTCTAACATGGGCTTCAGCTTGCCACATACGGTGCACGTTCTCCCAGCATCTCATCAATTCATGAAGATCAGGAGCTGCAAGTTTTTCAGAATCTTCTTTTAAGAATCCCAACAACTCTAGACCTTTTTCAAGAAGTTTTTCACTTGTAGTAAATCCAGTAGAAACTCCAGCTGCATATTCATCCATAATTTTTTGCAATCTGAACATAAACATTTTTGGCAGAATGTAATGAGGATTTACATCCGGTGTAACCGTTTTGCCGCTGAATTCTGCATAAGTATCTAGTGGTTGCAAAATTTCCTTTTTCATTTTTTCAATTTCGGCGTTATCTACGTTGACATCGCCCTTATTATCGAGCACATATTTTATAGCAGCTTTTGCAGCTATTCTACCTTCAGCATGAGATCCGGATGAGAATTTATGACTTGAAGCACCAGAGGCATCGCCAGCACAGAACAATCCTTTTGCTGTTGACATGCAATCGTAACCCCAGAAGTATTCATCAGGAGCAACATCTTTTGGACCACTGACCCATGCACCTGAAGCACCTGAGTGTGAACCAATGAAGTAAGGTTCAGCTGCTGCAATTTCAGATGATTTTTCTTCGGGAGCTGTGTTTGTAGCAGCCCATAGAATTGCCTGAGAAATTGTCATATCTAAAAAGTCTTCCCAGGCTTCTGATTCTAATTCTTTTAGTTTTTTCTTTGCTGCTTTTTCATCACCTTCTGAAGTCGCAATCTTTTGAATTGCCTCTTCAGTTCTCATAAAAATAGGACCTTTGCCTTCCTGAACATCTAACATCATTAACCAGTTTCGAAGATTTGCTGGAACTGGTTTTACCTTTCCGTATGGAAGCCATTTTTCTAACTCTGGACGACGTGTTTCCATGTATACTTCGCCCAATCCGTTTGTTGCTCTTGATTTAAATAATAAAAACCAAGCACCAACAGGACCATAAGCATCTTTAAAGCGTACGGGAATAAAACGAACTTCCTGGCAAGTCATTTCTGCACCAGCTTTCAGAGTAAAGTATGCACTTGAACCTGAATTCCAAGGTGGATACCATGCGCGTCCCAAACCTTCGCCGGATGAACGAGGTTTGAATACGTGAACAGCTCCGCCCATAGCAACTAAAACTGATTTTGCTTTAAAGACATAAAATTTCTCTTCGCGTACACTAAATCCAACTGCACCAACGCATTTGTCACCGTCCATTATTGGACCTACTATAAATATACGTTCATAAATATTATCTACACCCATGGCATTCTTTGCTGCTTCTGCAACAACAACTTTGTACGATTCGCCATTAATCATTAATTGCCATCTGCCTTCGTGAACGTAGGCACCATTTTCATCCGTCCAGATTGGAAGACCCCATTTTTCGAATAGATGAACTGATGAATCAACGTGGCGAGCAATATTATATACTAAATCTTCTCTTGTAATCCCCATTAAATCATTACGTACATAATCAACATAGTCTTTCATTGAATTTTGGCCATCCTTTAGGCCAACATACTGATTGATTGCTGATAATCCCATTGCGACTGCACCGCTGCGGTCAACAGCTGCCTTATCTACCATTGTAACTTTCAAACCGTTTTTCTTTGCCCAATATGCAGCCTCTACAGCAGCACCACAAGCAGCCATACCACCACCAACAATGAGAAGATCAGTTGTTACTTCTACTGTTTCGAAATTAGCCATTGTTTTTATCTCCTTACTATTGGTTTATTATTTAGTTGATGGAATTTTTTCTAAGCCTGCTGCTTCCGGTTCTGAATACAAAGCAGTGCTATTTATATCATCGTGTTCAGCAAAACCACCATCGGGTTTAGCTTCACCTTCCGGTGTAGTACGAATTGGGAATTTGAAACGTTTCAAACTTCCATTTCTGAATTTGACTGTCCACATAATGCTGTCTGTACTACGCATTGGTGTAACAGTAGCACCCAATGGAACAAAATCAGCATAACCACGAACCTCAACCGCCTGTGTTGGGCAAATCTTTACGCAATTATAGCATTCCCAGCACATTTCCGGCTCACAGTTGTATGCCTTTAATGTGTCTTTGTTTAATACCATTAAGTCATTGGGACAAATATATTGACAGGCTGTTTTATCAAGTGCTTTGCACCCATCGCACTTATCAGGAAGAACATAACTTGGCATTATTGTATCTCCTATAATTATTGAAAATGATAAAGTATTATTCGAACGATAAAAAACATTTTGATCTTTTTAATTAGTAATTATTTTTTTACTTCTGCATCCCCAGTTGCATGACCATGCATCTTAACTTCCACTTTTTCTTTTAAAGTCGCGTAATAGTCCTTAAGAACAGTTAATACCTCAGGACGGCTGAATTCAGCTGGAATATCACCTCCCTCAGATAAAGCTTTTCTAAGAGCTGTTCCACTTAAGAATAATCTATCCTCTTTTGGATGGGGACAAGTCTTCATCGAAGCCATTCCGCCGCATTTATAACACCAGAATGTCCAATCGATTGGGAGCATTTGGCATTCTAAAGCACCATCCCAAAGTTTATAGTAAGAATCCTGTGCATCGAATGGTCCATAGTAATCACCAACACCAGCATGATCACGACCAATAATCATATGTGAGCACCCGAAGTTCTGGCGGAAAACACCATGAAGTAATCCTTCTCTAGGACCGGCGTATCGCATATCTAATGGATAACCACCCATCACAACTTTTTCTTTTAAGAAATAATTTTCAACTAAAGTATTAATGCAGTTAACGCGCACATCTGCAGGTATATCACCAGGTTTTAATTTTCCAACCAATTGATGAATGTACAATCCATCAGAGACTTCGATGGCAATTTTAGCAAGATATTCGTGTGAGCGGTGCATTGGGTTACGCAGCTGCAATGCTGCAATAGTTCTCCAACCCTTCTCTTCAAAAATTTTCCTGCTTTCTGATGGGCGCTGATAAATACCTTTAAATTCCTCAGGGAAATAGCTTTCTGAAAGAACTTTAACTGTGCCTGCTATGTTCCAGTCTTTCTGTTCCATCACCATCTTCACACCAGGATGTTCCATGTCATCTGTTGTGAATACATTTTTGCATTCAAATTTTTTATCAATTTGATAGCTTTCTGAAACCTTCATCGTTCCCATAAATTCATTTGTATCACCAGATACTAGACATAGTTCTGTTCCGGGATTAATTTTTTCATTGTGCGACAAAGTGATAGGAATTGGCCAGAACAAACCATCTTTCATTTTCATTTCACTGCATACGCCTTTCCAGTCATCGTGGCTCATAAATCCTTCAAGTGGAGTGAATCCACCAATACCCATCATTATAAGATCACCAGTTTCGCGGGAAGAAAGGTTCAGTTTAGGAAGAGTTTCTGCTTTCTTTAGCTCTTCAGCTTTTTCATTTCCTTCAAGGAGAAGAATTTTTAAGCTCTCACTTCCATGCGGATTAATTAATTTAGATTCTGCCATAGACCCTCCCTTTAGTTAAAATTTTATATATGTTAATTTGCTTTGAAGAAATTTCGTGATTTGTGTTCTCTTCGAACTGTGATAATGGAATAAGGAAATCCCCATGTTTGCTTTCTATTTCCTGCATAAATAAAAGGCAGGTCTGCTCCCGGACGAGGTGATTTATTCTCAAAATTTCTAACCGTTTTTCTTGAATTAAGCTAAATTATTCCACAATTAAAATTATTGTTATGCCAAAGTAAAATCAACGAATATAAGAATTTCGTATACATTCTGTTGGCGTAATTACATACCTTTATAAGGGTTGTAACCCATCTCAATTATCTCTTCAACAAAATCATTAAAGATACCCGGCAGTTTAGCATATTCATCTATAGCTAATGTATGAATTTGAACACGCTCAGGTTCAAGAACTAACTGCTTAAGCTTATCCTGTACATTTTCCATTCTTTTCTCAGCTAGTTCACTACCTTTTATGAAATGGCACTGATAATCATCACCATGTTTACAACCAATCATGAGTATTCCATCGAAACCTCTAGAAAGTGCATCAGCAATCCATACAACATTCACAGATCCTAAGCATCTGACTGGAATTACACGAATACTTGGATCAAATTGCATTCTGTATCTACCAACAAGATCTAATGAAGGATATGCATCATTCTCGCACATAATTGCAAGTATTCTAGGTTTTTCTTCAAACTCATCCGGAACTTCAACCGCTTTTATCATTGTCGAAACGGATTGAATTGAATAGTCTTTGAATGTAATTATTCTTTCAGGACAAGAACCCAGACAAATTCCACATCTTCGGCATCTTGTTGGATTAGGAAGTGGAGTTCCTTTATCATCTTCATCTAATGAGCCAAAAGGACATTCTTCCGTACAACGCTTGCATTGTGTACATCGCTGAATAAAAATATCTATTTCTGAAGCATCTCTTGCTCTTGGATGCACCGCTACCCCATTTTTAATTGCGTGCAGTAGTTGAACGGCCTTGAATGAGGCACCATAAGAATCATTTTTAGTTGCAGTAATATCCATCGGAGAGCGTACGCAACCAGCAGCATAAATTCCGGTTCTCCTTGTTTCATAAGGAAAACAAATGTAGTGCGAATCGGGGAAACCATACATAAGTGTTGGTAAATCAGTTCCCTGACGGTAAGTAAGATTTAATATTTTTGCACCAGCCTCTGCTGATTCTGCCTCTTTCTTTCCATCATCTAACGTAGCTTTTTCTGCGGGTTCAGAATCTTCACCATTTGATTCAATATCTCCTACTAATGTAGTTGGGACCATACCAGTTGCCAATACAACTACATCAGATGTCAACTGAATTTTTTCACCTAAAAGTGTATCGTCAACATCCAAAATCACCCTACCGTTTCCATCACCCGAAATACTAGTAACCTCGCCCTTGGTAAAAAAGATATTATCTTCTTCCTGCACTTTTTTGTAAAATAATTCTCTTTGTGCTGGAGTGCGCATATCTTTATAAATGATATAAATCAGTGCATCTGGATATTTCTCCCTCACATACATCGCTTGCTTTAATGACACCGAGCAACATACAGAGGAGCAGTATGGAAGGTGTTTTTCATTGCGAGAACCGGCACATTGTATAAAAGTAAAACTCTCAACAGGCTTCCCGTTAATAGCGCTATTTGATTTTCCACTTTTAAAGAATTCTTCAAGTTGAATTCCTGTTATTACATTATCGAATTTACCGTAACCAAGCTCACCTAAGTTATTTGGATCATATTCTTTCCAGCCTGTAGCTTGAACAATTGCTCCAACTTTAAATGGTTCGGACTGTACTTCGTTATTTATTTTTAACATTACAGTAAAATCACCGGGAGCACCGGAAATTTTTTCAATTAAACATGATGTGTAAACTTTTATTTTTTCATTTGATTCTACTTCTGATATGAGTTCCTCAATTCCTGTAGATTCTATTTCAGTAAAAGGAGAATTACCAAGATTAACTTTATGGAATTTATTTAACCATCCGCCAAGTTTATCTTCTTTTTCAGTTAGCACTACAGAATTTCCCGCTTTAGTTGCGGCAATTGCAGATGTTAATCCTGAAACACCACCACCAACAACAAGAATAGTTTCATTTGCATCAATAGGCTGCGGTTTAGGAGTTTCGCTGTTTCTAGCCTTAGCAATTCCCATTCGCAAGTAATCGGAAGCGAGCATTTGTGTATCTTCATCATTTGGTTTATGAGTCCATACAACATTTTCTCTTAAGTTTACTCGCTCAACCAAAACATCAGAATCAAAATTAAAAACATCTGCTAAGAATCTGTGGGAACAAGCACCAATTACAACTCGATTTAAGTTTTCATTTTTAATATCATTTTTAATTTCTTCAACACCAGCTTCGCTGCAAAGCCAGGAATTGTTTTTACAGACGGGCACTTTACTCTCTTCCGAGGCAATTTTACCAAGCTCATCTATATTTACAGCTTCTCCAATTTCACAACCGGAGCAAAGATATACACCAACTTTTGTTTCTACTGACATAACTTAATTTCCTCTGATTGTATTAATAGCTTTTAAGACCGATCCAGTTGCTTCCTGAACAACAGCAGCAACTTCTTTGGGTTTTGTACTTACACCACATCCAATCAATTCATCGTTATTACTTTTCAAGAATCCCATCTCATCCACTAATGATTTATCAATAGGTAACTTTTTAGCAGTAGATTCCATTCCAGTTGCAAGTACAACCATTTCAACTTTATTTTGCATCAGGTTTCCAGTCAGAGAGTCTTCTGCTTCTACAACTAATTTATCGGAGGAAGAATCTTTAATTACTTTTGCAACTTTACCTCTGTGAAAATGTAGTTTATCATCCTCTTTAACAGAATTATAAAATTCCTCAAGAATACCATTTGAACGAATATCGATATAGTGAAAGTGAATTTCTGCATCAGGATACTGCTCTCTAATGTACTTTGCCTGCTTTAGTGAGGACAGACAGCAAATGGAAGAGCAATATTCGAGATGATCTTCATCGCGTGAACCAGCACATTGTACAAATGCCACACTGTTTATTTTTTCTTTTGTCGAAGGTCTAAGAATTTCACCCTTTGTGGGACCATTTGGAGCCGCAAGTCTTTCCATCATAACATTTGTAACAACATCAGGAAACTCTCCAAAACCCAAAATTTCAAGTTTGGAAGCATCGTAAGGTTCCCAACCCGTTGCCCAAATTATCGCTCCAGCTTCAATAGTAATACTTTTTTCTTTATCATCTAAATCAATTGCATTGTATTGGCAGACTTCAACACATTTATTGCAACTTGTTCCTTTACAGGAATTCATATCAATTACATATCTTGCAGGGTATGAATTTTCATCAGGAATGTATATTGCTTTTGTTTTATCCATTCCATAGTTAAAATCATTTGGTCGTTCCTCTGGACAAACTTTTACACATTCACCACAAGATGTACAAAGTTCATTTACGTAACGAGGATTAAGCTTTACCTCTGCTTTTTCTTTACCATTTTGTTTTTCAACCTTTGTGACTTCTGCTAGAGTTAATAATTTAATTGCAGGGTTTGTTCTTAGCCGTCGAATGTTTATTTCCAACCCGCAACTTGGTGGGCAAAGTTTTGGAAAGTATTGGTTGAATTGTGCAACCTTACCTCCAATGAAAGAATTTTTCTCGACTAACGTTACCGTTAAACCGGTTTCCGCAGCTTCTACTGCAGCAGTTATTCCGGCTATTCCACCACCAACTACTAAAAGATCTGATGATATTGAATTTTCTGTCATAATATTATTCCATATTTATATTTAGAACATTAAAATTTTTAACTTGCTATTTTATCTGATTTATTTGTTTTCACTACTTGATGGACTGTTGATTTAATTCTATGCAAAAGTGATTTCGAAAACTTATCGAATGCCCGATAGTCTTCATATGAGAGTTGCTCTTTGATTTCATTTAAATATTGAAGTCGCAGTAATTCTATTTTTTCATCGTAATAAGCCATTGTTTCATCGCTTTGAGATTCAATCCAGGCTTTAAATAGCTCTACTTCATCTTCTATAATTTCATTTGCAATCGGTAAATCAAGTAAAATTTCTTTTTGTTTATTCTTTAAATAATTCTTTAGTTCTTCTAAATCAAAAACCTGAATAGCTTTTGGAATTCCGATTGTTTCCACATCCCGTGGAACAGCTATATCAATAATTAGTTTTAGTTGATTCGATTTTATATAAACACTGTTTATTATACCTGATTGAACTATAAAGTCTTGTGCACCTGTACAGGAAAAAATACAGCTTACATTTGAAATAGCTTCTTGAATATTTTCTAAATCAAAAGCACAACCTGAATATTGATCTGCAAGCTTTTCTGCTTTGTAACGTGTCCTGTTTACGAAAACGAAATTTGAATAACCAGCTGCACTTAATTTTTCTGCAATAATTTTTGTGTTTTGATTAACACCTACAAGAGCAATAGAATCATTTTTATTTAATTTTTCTTGTAAAATTTGAAATGCAATTCCACTTACAGATTGTTTGCCTGAGCCAATTTTTGTTTTACTGCGAACACTTTTTCCAACTCGAAATGCTGCGTGAAAAAGCTTGTGTAAAATTTTGTCTGCTGCTTTTTCAGAACAAGCTATACTATAGGCTTCTTTAATTTGCCCCTGAATTTGATATTCTCCTAAAACCATTGAGTCAAATCCGCAAATAACTTTAAATAAATGATTTGCTGCATCACCATCTGTATAGTTATAAAAATTTTCTTTTCTTTCAAATACATCAATTCTTTTTTCATCTAAGTAGAATTTCTTGATGATATCCAATGAATCAAAATTGTTTTTGAGAGCTAGATAAAATTCAACTCTGTTGCAGGTAGAGATTATTGTTATACCTGCTATTCCATCCATTGATTTCAAATAGTCCAAAGCACTATTCAGTTCAGTTTTGGTAAGTTGAAATGCTTCAAGTTCCGAAATTGATGCGGTCCTATGACTAATACCAATTACAACCAGTTTTAATTTTTCATCTTTCATTTTTAATCTATCTAATCAATCTCTGCATTTATAAAATCATTACTCTTTATTTCTTTGTAAAATGTAGCTCCTCCACCAAAGTATTGAACATTACTTTTTCCCTTACTTTTAAGTAATCTTGCTGCTTCATAAGATCTAGGACCTTTTTCACACACAACCACAAGAGGTTCATCAATTTTTATTTCGGATAATTCAGACCGAAATGTGGAAAGCGGGGTGTTCAGTATATCATAAAAATCAAATGAATTATCAATTTCTTCTTCTTCCCTTACATCCAAGACCAATCCATCAAATGATGCAAGTGAACTAAAACTGCAATTGTATATTCCATCATTTTCTTGATTGAGAATCATATAACCAAAAAAGTTAAGTGGTGAAATTGGCGATGAATGTGCCGGAGTGTATGCGTGTTCGACACTTATTAAATCGTGTGCAGTTTTATTGTTAGCCAATAATTCTGCAAATACATCCAAATATCTGTTAACCTCACCTTCCCCAACTATTTGTAAACCTAATATTTTTAAGCTCTTTCTATCGTAAATAACTTTTCCGATAAGGTTTTTTGCATCAGGATTATAATCTGGTCTATCAGACCAGCAGCCAATTATACTAGCACAATCAAATCCGCTTTTTTTAGCTTTTTTTTCTGTTAATCCTGTTGCAGAGGAGATTAAATTAAATATTTGTAAAGAAATTGATCCAACTGCACCTTTAAACACAATTTCCCTTCCAGCAATTGAATCAGCTGCAACTCTTCCCATTCGATTTGATAGTGAACCCAACGCAAAAAAATCATTTTTGTTTGTAACTAAGTTTTTAACTTCAACACAATTCCCTGCTGCCCAAATATCTGGAATGTTTGTTCGCATTTGCTCATCAACAACAATTCCGCCAAAACTACCAATTGATAGACCCGTTTTTTTTGCAAGTTTAGTTTCAGGTTTAACACCTAAATTGTAAAAAACGTAATCGCATTCTATTTTATGTCCATCATTCAAAAACACAATTGGTAAATTGTTTTCGTCAAGTTCAATTTTTTCAACCTCACTCGAATACTTTATTCCAATTTTTTTTTGTTCAATTCTGTTTGCAACAAGCTTTGAAATTTCAGTATCGAGAAATGATGAAAGAAGTGATTCTTCTTTTTCAATTAATGTAGTTTCAATTCCCCAAAGAGAAGTAAGTGATTCAACTAATTCACAGCCAATAAATCCGCCCCCAATTACTAATGCTTTACTAACATTTCCTTTTTGTGCTGCTTCTCTAAAATTTTTTGCATCTTCTGCTGAATAGAAAGCTGAAATGTTTGAAGATTCTGGAAATGGAAATTTTGTTTTAATTACTTTTGTACCTGTAGCAAAAATTAATTTATCGTACTCAAGAGCTAAATTTTTATTTTTAATTAAATCAAGGCAAGTAACTACTTTTTTATTTACATCAATTTCAAATGCTTCAGTGTTGGTTAATACAGATACACCTTTTACATCGCGAAAATAATTTTCGTCTCTTACTTTTCCATAGGCTGTTTTAGCAAGATCATAAATATTATCTAGTTCACCTGAAGCGTAAAGAGGTAGTCCGCAATTTCCAAAAGAAATAACAGAACTTCGTTCAATTATAGTAATTTTATAATCGGATGATAAACGACTTAATCTTGCAGCAGCTTTGCAACCTGCTGCCATTCCACCAATAATTATTACATTACACATTAATATTTGTCATGTCATTACTTCTTTCCGGACAGAAAGTGCAATCTTGTAAAATACAGTTATCAAAAAGAATCCAATTGCCCAAATTGACAATGAAATTATTGCCTCGGGAATTGTTGGCCAATAGTCAACAACATCACCCAACGGATTTGGAATAAATCCGGTCACAACCATTCCTAAACCTTTATCAATCCAGATGGAAACAAATATTGCCACACAAATAATGAATAAATAGTTTTCGTTTTTTCTTATCTTCGGAATAAATAAAAGAATCAATGCAGTTACACCTAGTATAGCAGAAGCCCACATCCAGGGGACTAAAGTCGTGTGTCCATCAAGACCAAAATACAAATACTGAAAGTGATGAATGTGTTCAGGAATTGAACTATAAAATGCAGTAAAGAATTCCATTAAAATGAAAAAGATGTTTGCAGCCATTGCATAAGTAATAATTAATGCAAGTTTCTGGACAGCTTCTTTTCCTGGATCAAAACTCGTGAACTTTTTGATGACAAAAACTAAAACAAGTAAAAGTGCAGGACCCGAAGAAAAAGCTGATGCTAAGAACCTTGGAGCAAGTATTGCTGTCATCCAAAATGGTCTAGCTGCTAATCCGGCATATAAAAATGCGGTTACCGTGTGAATACTGATTGCCCATGGAATTGAAAGAATTATAACAGGTTTTATCCATTTGGGAGGTGGAATTGATTTACGTTCAGAATCTAAAACAACATGACTAATAACAATATTAATTAGCATATAACCACTCAGCACAACCGTATCCCAAAACAAAATAGAACTTGGAGATGGATATAGAATAATATTCATCAATCTGATCGGTTGACCAATATCTACAAAAACAAAAAGTATACACATGGCAACAGCGGCTATTGCGAGAAACTCACCTAGTATTGTGAGCTTTCCAAACTGTTTATAGTCATGCATGTAGTAAGGAAGAACAACCATCACACCGGAAGCTGCAACACCAACTAAAAAAGTAAGCTGTGCAATGTAAAATCCCCAGGAAACATCTCTGCTCAATCCTGTAATTCCTAAACCAAAGTGGAATTGTTTAAGGTAAAAATAAACTCCAACAACAATTACAACTGAGAGTGAAAAAATCCACGCCCAGTATTTTTTTGTTCCTTTTAATGCATGTTCGAGCATAAAAAATCCTATACTAAATAATAGATTTCAGGTTCTGTACCCAAACCCGGTTTTCTTCTTAATGAAAAATTTTCTTTTAATAATTTTCTTACTTCTGAATTCTGATCATTCAGATTCCCGAATACTAATGCTTTTTCTTTACAAGCTTCCACACAAGCAGGTTGTTTTCCTTCAGCTAATCTTTTTTCGCAGAAGGTACATTTTTCTACAACACCTTTGCTGCGTGTAGGAAATTCAGAATTTATATTATCTATAAATGGTCTTGGATCTTGCCAGTTGAAACTTCTAGAGCCATATGGGCAGGCAACAATGCAGTATCTGCAGCCAATGCATCTGTGCCAATCCATCATTACAATGCCGTCTTCCTCCCTTTTCCAGGTTGCTTGTGTTGGGCAGACTCTAACACAAGGTGGATTATCGCAATGATTACAGAAAATCGGAATTCTTTTATCCTTTAAATTTTCCTTTAAGTAATGATTTTCCTGATCACTAAAAACGTTTTCAAAATCTTCTTTCCAGATCCATTTTATTTCATCTTTTGTATTTCCTATATTGGGAACGTTGTGAGTAATGTGGCAAGCATTAATACACTCTCTACAATCCTCTTTAACCAAACATTTTCTCACATCAACAACCATAGCCCATCTTTTGCCAGTTCCGATTTCTGATAAAGTTGTTTCTGTAAATGCATCATTTGCAAAGACTTTAGCGTACTTACCTGCAGTTAATCCAAGTGCTCCGAGTCCGGCAAGTTTTAGTAATTTTCTTCTGGTGACATCCATTATTGATTCTCCAATTGTGATGGATCAACGTGGCAATCCCAGCAATAGGGATTTACTTCTAAATAATTATGGCATTGATCGCAGAATTGTGCTTTATTCGAGTGACAGCCAAGACAAGTATTTGTCATACTCATTTCAAATTTTTTGCCTGCTGTTGTTGTGAAAGTTCTTTTACCTTCTCTTACAACTATATCTCTCCATTCATTTAATAAGTCCATATGGGATGCACGCATATATTCTGCGCTGTAAACACATTCTTTTTGATCTTCATTTTCTGGATAGACTAAATCGGGCATCGGTGCAGCTTCACCACTGGTAAAAAGATACCAAGTTGGAAACGTAAACAGAGCAATAAAAATTATTATGCCTATTATTATTTTTCCTGAATCGTACATTTAGTCATTCCTTTGTTGATGTTTCAATTTCTTCTTTTGCTTTTTCTACATACGGTTCACCACGCAAATCAGTTGTTCTTTCTTTTTCGCCTTTAATTACTAATGCATTACCAACCAATTCATGTATTCCACCAACTTGAACGCCAGGAACCCAATAATCCATTAAAGGTGGAAGAGTTGCCTTATCAATTGCACATATACATCCAAGGAAATTCACACCATTTTTCTCATTTACAAATTTCACAGCATTTGCCCTGGGGAGGCCTCCCCTTAGCCTCATTTCCAGGTTTTCATCAGTTCCTAATCCTGCGCCGCTGCCGCAACAAAAGGTTTGTTCTTTAATTGTGTTTTCAGGCATTTCATAAAAATGATTACATGTATTATTAATTACATAGCGGGGTTCTTCAATTAATCCCATAGCGCGAGAAGGATTACAGGAATCGTGAAAAGTAACTTTCAATTTATCGTTTCTGCTTTTATCTAATTGGATTTTATTATTTTTTATAAGATCAGCTGTAAACTCGCAGATGTGCACCATCTTTGTTGATTTTGCATTTTCATACTTTGTTCCTGTAATCGGTGATACCGGTTCTTCAAGAAAATCTGCAGGTCCGTTTAGCGTATCCATATATTGATGAAGCACTCTCCACATATGTCCACATTCACCACCAAGAATCCATTTAACTCCTAAGCGTTTTGCTTCCGAATAAATTTTTGTATTTAATGATTTCATCAAATCGTGTGAAACAAACGAACCAAAATTTCCGCCTTCGGAAGCAAAAGTTGTCCAAGTGTAGTCCAAACCTATTTCATGAAAAAGGGCAAGATATCCAAGCAGTGTAAAGTAGTGTGGATCTCCAAAGTAATCAGCAGAAGGAGTTACAAATAAAACTTCTGCACCTTTTTTATTTATTGGTGCATCTACTTTGATTCCAATGATTGTTTCTAATTCTTCAACAGCAAAATCAATACTGTCCTTAAATCCATGCGGTTGAATTCCGAGATGGTTTCCTGTTCTGAAACTGTTTGCTACAGGAGTTATGACCCAATCAATATTAATTCCGATTAAGTTTAATAGCTCCCGTACTAAAATTGTTACTTCAGCAGTATCAATACCGTAGGGGCAAAAAACTGAACAGCGCCGGCATTGAGTACACTGATAAAAATAATAGAACCATTCTTTAATTACATCAATAGTTAGCTCACGACCACCTGCAAACTTTCCAAATACTTTTCCAGCCGTTGTAAAATCATTTCTGTAAACTGACCTTAAAAGTTCTGCTCTAAGCACTGGCATATTTTTAGGATCACCCGAACCAATAAAGAAATGGCACTTATCCGAACAAGCACCGCAGCGAACGCAAATATCCATAAATATTTTTAGGGAACGGAATTTATCTAAACGTTCTTTTAAACCAGTTAAAATTATTTCTTTCCAGTTTTCAGGTAATTGCCACTCATCTTCAGTTGGCTGCCATTTCCTTGGATTTGGTAATTTAAGGTATTCAACATTTTTAGGAATTCCGCTATAGTTGAAAGATCCATGTTTAATTTCAATATAAGGATCCATCCAACTTTTATGGGGAGTTTTATAATTTATTTTCTCTGCTAATTCTTCTGGTTTTGCTTTAAATTCAGACATCTTTATTCCTTTTCTAATGGTAATCCGGATGCTTTCATGACATCGCGGAATTCATCTTCATATTCTTCGTAGGTGTGAATTCGAACTGGAGCATTCCATGGATTAACGTGCCTTTTCATGCGATTATTGTTTGCTAAATTTCTTGTGGGCGAAAGAAATACACCTGCAAAGTGCATAAGTTTACTGAACGGGAAGTATGCTAATAATACAGAAACAAGAAAAAGGTGAAGGTAAAACATCACCCCAATTCCTTCAGGAACCACTGGCTGAAAACTGAACAAGCCAACTGCCATTTCTTTTACACTAACAATATCAACCTTTGTAAAATAACGCATTAAAATTCCAGTTAATGCAATACCAAGAAGTAATAACAATGGGAAATAATCTGATGCTAGAGAAAAATACTTTAATTTAGGATCAAAAAGTCGCCTAAAGAAAAGATACGTTAATGCAACAACTATTAGGACGTTAGTTATATATAAAATAGGTAATCCTATTTGCAAAAATCCATCAAGATTTTGGAGGAAAGGTACAAAAGCAGGAATGGGTTCTGAAAAATATCTAAAGTGTCTGAGTACGATTATTAAAAACGCCCAGTGAAAGGCTAATGCAGCCAGCCATAAATAACGGCTGCTTCCATAGACAAGTTTTGGACCCTTTTTTAATTCAGCTTTTGTATTTCTAAACAGCGACCGAAAGAGTAATACTTCGAGAAGCATTCTACCAATTACACCAAGGGTTGTATTCGGACTTTCAAGCTTGCTGTTTTTTATCCAGGGAAGTGATTTCTGCTGTCCAGCCGTTGTAGTTATTCTAAATGGAACAGGGGACCTTGCCCAATAAATAACTTTGTAAATAATTCCAATCAGAAAGAACGCAATTGCTACATATGGAATTATTACCCCAAATAGAAATTCCAATTTAACTGCTTCAACCCCAATTACAGCTAATAAAATCAGTATTACAAGGGCAGAAAATGAAAAAAATAAGTTCATCTATTTTCTCCTTTTAGAATATTACTCACAACAATTGTTATGAATAGCTTTAGGAGTAACTATGTTCAGTTTAATTCAATAAAACAACTTTTACAAAACACTTAACGAATTTGTTTTAATTTCATTAAGATGAATTCGATACACCTTTTCTCTACATTCCTGGTACAAATCAAAGGCAATGAGTGCAGCTTTATCTACTTCTGACTCAAACTTTAACAAATCATTGTATAGATTTTTCTCTTTTAACTCACAATTAAGTTCACCGCGCATTGCATCTTTAATTAAAAGTACAAAACCAACAGCCTGAGAAGGTGTAAAATCCTGCACAGCTCTTATTTTAATTAAGTCAATTAATAGTGGTTTCACAGTACCGGGATTAATATCTTTAATTAATGCATCAAACAATTGGTTTACAGCTTCACTGGTTGTAAAGCCAACAGGATTGCTAAATTGATCTTTTTCAACATTCAGAAATTTTGAAGTTTCTGATGCGTATGTTTCAAAAATCAGTTGAATCCATCTATTCACAATTACTGATTTCTTTTTTACAACTAATTCATTAAACATTTAAATAAGTAAAGCTCTCTGTGTTTCAAGTAATTGTTCTGCGCGTTCTTTAGAATATTCTTAAAAAAGATAAATAATCTAAAGAAACGCACAGAAAAGAATTAGAAAAAGTGTAAATACTTTTTAAAAAATTCGTAATCTATTTATTACACGCATCCGGTTGGTTTTGTTAAACCAGCTACCTTACACGCTCCTTTTGCAGGACCGGATGGATACAGCTCATAAATTTGTTTTAGTGAGAATCCTGTTTCTTTACAGAGTTTTCTAATCATAGGTGCAATTCCAAATTGCTTGTAATAGTCACGCAGATAGTAAACTATTTTCCAGTGTTCCTCAGTCATATCTGTTACATCTTCAGTTGTAGCAAGCGCCTTTGCTACTTCTTCATTCCATCCTTCAGGTTCTTGAATGAAGCCGTCTTCATCAACTTCAACTTTAATTTCCCCGTGTTCAAAAATTGGCATTTTTTTATCCCATTATTTGTTTATAAATATGTTTTTTAGTTGTTATCATTATTTCATTTCAATATATCCGCATGGACACTGCTCTGCACATTTTTTACAGCCGTTACAAAATTCTAATTTGAATTTATATTCACCATATTTTGTAACAGGTTTTACAATCGCCTGATCCTGGCAATAACTCCAGCAGGTACCGCAATCAAAGCAGGAGCCGCAGCTCATACAGCGCATTGCTTCATTTATCACTTGTTCTTCTGTCATAGTGGAGTTGATTTCCAGTCCCAGCTCTTTTAATCGTTCTACTGGTGGCATTTCAAAAGGTTCGTTTCTTAGCTTACTTTCGTAGTAATCTAAAATAAGTTTATCGTGTGAAATTAATGGTTTCTTTTCTTCAGATTCAGGTTCAATTCCACGGAATTTATTATGAATTGTTTCGGCTGCCATTCTTCCTTGTGATATTGCAATTGTAGCTAATCCCAGTTCAATTGCATCACCGCCGGCATAAGTTTTGTCCACATCAGTAGAACCGTCTTCTTTTATTTTAACCCAATCTTTTCCCTCGTGCAAGTTCTCCATTCCTTCAAAATCAGGTTCCTGGCTTATTGCAGCAATGACTGTGGAAGCATCAATATAAAAGAAATCATCAGCAATAGGAACTGGTCTTCTTCTGCCAGAATCATCTGGTTCACCTAATTCCATTTTTTGGCATTTCATTTTTGTAATGAGTTCACCATTCTTTTCAAATTCAATTGGGGCAGCAAGAAATTCAAGTTTCACACCTTCTTCTTCAGCACCGACTATTTCTTCTTTAATGGCAGGCATTTCATTTTTGGTTCTTCTATATACAACTGTTACATCAGCACCGAGTCTTTTGGAAACTCGTGCCGCATCTATTGCTGTATCACCACCACCGATTACAAGAACATTATTGCCTACTTCAATTTTTTCTCCGGAATTTATTCTATTCAAAAATTCAGTTCCGGTATATACATTTGTAGCATCTTCGTTTGGAATACCGAGCAATTTACCTTTGTGAGCTCCAATTCCTACAAAAATTGCATTAAAATCTTCCTGTATTTTTTCGTAAGCAATATCTTTTCCGATTATCTGATCACATTTAATCTCAACTCCAAAATCCTCAATACGTTTTATTTCTTTGTCAAGAATTTCAGTCGGAAGACGATATTCGGGAATACCATATCGTAACATCCCACCTGGTTTGCTGAAGGCTTCAAATACTGTTACAGAATATCCTCTTCGAGCTAATTGATAAGCACAGGATAAGCCAGCTGGACCAGCACCAATAATTGCAACTTTTTCAGTATGTTTTTCATCTGTTAATCGCTCAAATTGGAAATTGTGCTCAATTGCATAATCACCAATAAATCTTTCAATGCTATTAATACCAACTGCTCCATCTTTATGTTCTCTATTACAGTCATCTTCGCATGGATGTGGACAAACACGTCCACAAACTGAAGGAAATGGACTTGTTTCACTTAACAAATGCCATGCTTTTTCAAAAGATTCATGTGGAGTTCTTTCAGCACCCTCAGTTTGACCTATGGTAGTAATAATCTCTCTAATCTTATTTCCACTCGGACAATTATTACGACAGGGTGCCTCCTTTGGAATGTATTCCGGACGAAGTGAAGATGTTTCAACAGATGATCCACCTGCTGACTGACCTCTTAAACCACCTAGTCCTTTTTTCTTTTTCTTTTTTACTAGTTTAGCCACTTACTAAACTCCTTTCATCTACTTTTATTATTTTCATTCTCATAGCTTTATCCAGAATATGGATACATTCCCCTTTTAACATCTTCTAATTGTGCAAGTACTTCATTGTGTTTTTGTTCATCAGTCATTAAATATCCAAGTAAATATCTAACCACAAAACTATTACTATTTTTTCTTGACTCTTCAGCAAGTCTTATAGTTTCTTTTTCAAGTTCAATATGTTCTTCAATCATACCCCAAACCTCACTAAGTTCCTCTGGTTGTAATTGAATGGCTTGTTTTTCAAAACTATCTATAATTAGCTGCTGTACTTTTTTATGCATTGCAGAATCTTGTTTAATTATTTCCATTACTTGTTTTACAATTGGGTTATTTGTTTTACCAATTATCGCCGAAGTTGATTTGACAGAGGCATCTTCAATCTTCTGCCATTTTTTTAAAGTGGCAATTAAATTTTCATTTAACTCTTTTTGTTTTGCCATTTGTTTTACCCTTCTATTATTGTTTTTGTTTTTTTGATATTCTTAAATTTTCTTGCACTACTCATCATACCGTCTACCCATTCGGGCGATGCCAATGCATGTATATGAAGATAGCTTGCGAAAACGTTTTTGTAAGTTAATCCATCTCGTTTATTAAAACTTCCATTGCCTCGAATTACAGAAAGTGCGCTGTTTAGTTTTTCATCAAAATCATAAATTTCCGAATAATGAAATTCATGACCGTTAATTTGTGTCCCGACTTTAAAGAAAGGATTTTCACTATCTACCACAGCGCGGTAATAACCATGTCCTTGCGGTTTTTCTTTCATTTTTATATTGATAGGAAGAATGCCTGCTAAAGAATACGATTTATTTTCCCACTCAATATCCCTTGCAAGATAAATTAAGCCACCGCACTCCGCATAAATAGGTAGTCCTTCTTCAACAAGATTTTTTAGAGAATGCATTAGCCCACGGTTCAATTCTAACTGAGTTAAATTTGTTTCAGGAAAACCGCCACCGATATAGACAGCATCTAATTCTCCCAAATCATTTTCGTCAACAGCAGAAATAGGCACTAGCTCAGCGCCTGCTACATCTAGCATTTCCAAATTTTCAGGATAGTAAAATGAAAATGACGCATCCCTGAAATATCCTATTCGAACCGTTTCTCCGCCACTATCAATTTCACGCTCAATATTATTCTCATTAAAATCTATAAATGGTAGACTATTAGCTAGAGAAATTACTTTGGGTATATCTACGTTATCTTCAATAATTATTCTTAAATCTGAAATGAAACCATGCTTGCGTGTAAATTCATCTGGAGTAATTAAACCCAGGTGTCTGGACGGAAGCACATAATCATTTTTTAATTTTGGAATAGCACCAAGTACTGGAATTTCCGTCGCATCTTCAATTGCTTCTTTAGCAACTTTAAGATGTCTCTCCCCTGCAACCTGGTTTAAAATTACTCCTGCAATGTTTAAGTCAGGATCAAGTTTTGTGCACCCTAAAATTGTAGCTGCCGCAGTGCGTGTAACTTTAGTAAGATTTTGAACAATGATTACTGGCGCTTTTAGAAGCTTAGCAAGTTCTGCTGTACTGTGCGTACCCATACTATCAACACCATCGAACAGTCCTCTGTTACCTTCGACTAAACTTATATCACCATTAGCCGCATTTTTAAGGAAGGAGTTTTTTACTTTTGGAAAACCCATTAAGTATGTATCCAGATTTCGCGCAGGTTTACCAGAAACTAAACTTAGCCAAGCAGCATCAATGTAATCGGGTCCTTTTTTAAATGCTGTTACATTCAAACCCATTTCTTTCAATGATGCTGCAAATCCACAGGTTACTACCGTTTTACCTGAGTCTCCCGATAATCCTGCAAAAACAATTCGAGGATAACTTTTATTAAACATAATTCTAATTGAGTACTACAACTGCTTTTTAATAAATTTTACTATTCGTTTGCAGCGCCTTCTTTGTGTGGAATCTCAATAAAGCTTCCACCAAAATATGTATAAACGCATCTTCCAGAATCCATCAATTCTCTTATAGCGGCCTTTACTAATTGTCTGTCACATTTATCTTCACCAAACAATTCAATTACCGCTTTTCTTAAATCAGTTGCTTTCCATTTTTTCTGACCCATACTGTCTTTTACCATTTTATACATTGCATCTGCAACTTCTTCAATGGATACATTTTCAGCCATTTTTGTCTCCTTTAATGAGTTAATTGTGCAGATCGTTTAAATGTTAAACCTGCATGTTTAAAGTCATCAATATGTTCTTTCTCAAATTCAATTCCTGTCATTCTGAAAAATCTTGGCCATCCAATTCGATTAATCCATTCACCCATTCTTTCATACGGTTTAGCATTTGCTGCCCAGATTTCTACCAGACTTTTTACAGCTTCAACAACTTCCGGCCATCTCGGTGGATTGTTTGGTATAAATGGAATTGCAAGCTTTGAAAACATTGGTTCACTTCTTGCGTTTGAAACTTTACCGCCAACCCAAATAGAAACACCATCGTTCAGTGGATCATTTAAAGGCATTGCAGGACAAACCGTATAACAATTAGCACAGAACATGCATCTTTCTTCAATAACTTCAACTGATGGTTTACCTTCATATGTAGATGGTTTAATAGCTGCGGTTGGACAAGATGAAACAACCATCGGGATTTCACACATCTTATTTAAATTGCCGAAATTAGTCTTCGGTGGACGTCTATGAATTCCTAATATTGCAATATCGGAACAATGCACTGCACCGCACATATTTAAACAACAAGCTAGAGCAACACGAATTTTTGCTGGTAATTTTGTACTTGTAAAGTGATCAATTAATTCATCCATTACTGCTTTAACAATACCAGATGCATCAGTTGCCGCTGAATGACAATGAACCCATCCTTGAGTATGAACGATATTGGAAATTGCATTTCCAACTCCACCAACAGGGTGCCCAATTGCTTGTAAATCTTCAATTAAGGGATCTATTTTTGATTTTTCGCTTAATAAAAATTCCACATTATTTCGGCTAGTAAATCTTAAGTAGCCATCACAATACTTATCTGCAAGATCAGCGTATTTACGAATTTTATCAATACCTAGAAGTCTGGGGGAAGCGGCACGAACAGTAAATAATTTATCACCGGTTTCAGAAACATGAACCAATACACCGGGTTTAAGAATTTCGTGGTATTTCCACTTACCATAATTTTCCTTAATAATAGGTGGTAAGAATTTTTCATAATGCGGAGGACCGATATCGGTTACTCTCTTCTTTTTCTCTTCAGCCATTTTTTAATTCCTTTTAATATATTTTTAATAAAACTTTTTTTGCTTAAAATTCAATGCTATTTTTCTTCTTCTTCTTCTTCACCTTCTTCATAATAATCTTCGTAAAATACGTATGGGTTTTCGCGAGGATGGGCAACCATCTCAGGAATTGGTTCAAGGCCAATTTCTTCTAGGAAATTTCCCATTCCTACTCTCTGAATAAATTCACCGACCCTTTCTCTGTTTTTACCATTCTCTGCCCATACATCGTGTATACTATCAACTAATTTAATTAAATCATCATAGGGTTCTTCAAGTTTTATAAACGGAACAATTACTGAAGAAAGTAATGCACCTTCAACAATTGGTGCCTTAGATCCAATAAGAATAGTTGCTCCCCTATCTTTACCTGGACGAAGTGCTTTAGGCATTGCATTTATACAGTGCATACATTTTCTGCAAGATTTGTTATCTATGGCTAATCTTTTTCCATCCCAATCCATACATTTTGCAGGACAATTTTCGACTACGTCATTTTGTATATCCATTCCTGCTTTAGCGTAATTTGTTATTTCTTCGTGATCCATTTGAATAGCATCACGCCAAGTTCCAATTATAGACATATCTGCTCTTGCAACTGAAGCAACGCAATCGTTGGGGCAGCCAGACATTTTAAATTTCCATTTATACGGAAAAGCCGGTCTGTGCAGTTCATCCTGATAATGCATAGTTAAAAAGTAAGTTAGTTTCATTGTGTCGTAGCAAGCCCATTCACATCTGGCCATTCCACAGCAGCAGCTTGGAGTTCTAACATCAGAACCAGATCCGCCTAAATCAAATCCAACTTCAGTTAAATCACTGAATGTTGGTTCTAATTCATCTGTTTTTGTTCCGAGGAAAATAATATCACCAGTAGATCCATGCATATTAGTTAAACCCGAACCATGTTTTTCCCAGATGTCGCATAAATTTCTTAGTGCTTCTGAATTATAAAACCAACCGGCAGGTTGATTTATACGAAGCGTATGAAAGTGTGAAACATTTGGAAAATCTTCCGGAAGATCTGAATATCTTCCAATTACTCCACCGCCGTATCCCATCACACCCACAATACCGCCGTGCTTCCAGTGCCCTATTCTTTCCTCATAGGAACGTTCCAACTGACCAAGTAAATCCTTAGCCATGGGATTTTTTTTAGCCTCTTGCTTAATTTCAGTTACGAAACTTGGCCAAGCCCCTTTTTCGAGTTCGTCAAGTTTTGGTGTTTTACCATTATCATTAGCCATTGTTACTCCCTTTTAGTTTAAGAGTTATTAATACTTTAAAGTTTAAGTTTTATTCATTTTAATGCTGAACAGGAAAAAATGTATAACTTACCCAGATAAGTATTCCTAATAGAATAATTCCCAATCCAATACTCCAACCTATAAGTTTTTTTTCGACAGGAATTAAAGGTTCGTATTCCATTTTTTTTAGTTCGTCCGAAAATTTTGCTTCTTCTTTCATTTAATCCAGCTGATTTTTGTTAAACTACTGGCGGTGTTACGCCATTAAAAAATAACCAGGATATTATTAATCCAATCCATATAATAAAACCAAAGAGACACAGCAAGTACACAACAGCAAGCTTGCCAATCCCTTCTTCTTTTAATTTTTTAAAGTTTGAAACCACGCCAATTGTAAAAAACGTAAGTACGAAAAACATTTTTCTAAAACCATTTGCCTCGTTAGCTGCAGCTTTTGCATTGTCTATAACTTCGGGAAATAAAATGCAAAGTCCGAGAAATACTAGAAAAGTTATTCCGTATCCTAAAACAAACTTCGGAAACCTGTCCCAAATTTCTCTTACTCTAACTTTGTCTGCATTTTGTTTTTTATCAAATTTTGAACACCAAATAATTGCAAGGATGAATGCCCACACTCCAATAAAAATATCAATGAATACTTTTACAGTTGTAGTGGTCATTACTATCCAGCCTTCTTTATAATTCACTCCTGTTTCTGCTAAAACTTTTGCTCTTATAAGTGCATCTGTTATTGCACCGCTAGCTACAGCAGCACCATCCGTTTTTACCGCAAGTCCCATCCATGCACCTGCAACCATCGGTTCTTCCCATAAAAAAATCTGCGCTAAAAACGGAAGCAGTATAAGCTCAAGTACTGCAAAGACAACAACTAATGAAGAAACCATAATAGGAATGATTGGTCGTGCACGAATAGCACCACCTGTGGCAATTGCTGCTGACACACCGCAGATTGAAATTCCGGATGCCAGCGGAGCAGCCCATTCTTTACTAAATTTGAAATATTTACGTGCAATGAAATAAACTAGTGCCCAATAAATAAGATATGCTTCAATAATTGCACACAAGCCACGGAACATAACTGATGAAGCTAAGCCCAGGGACTCAGCGGCTTTAACACCAAGTGCTCCACCCATAATTACAATTGCAGTTTTTATAAAGAGTTCTGGTTTAGTTGCGGGTTTTAATTTATTTACAAGGCCTGGGAAGAAATTTCCAATTATCAATCCTGCTAGAAGTGCGATAATATAGCCAGCCTCCCCTGTTAAATTTAACGACCAAGAAAGATCGAACTGGCTAAGCTTATCTGAAGTGGCTGCAATGTATGCAAAGTGTCCGGCAACCCAGCACAAATAGCTTATAAAAAAAACAAGACTGAATGGGATAATGAAATTTTTAAATTTTTCACCCATCGCTTTTACACCAATACCAAGAATTGCTAACATAAAAATAAAGGTTAGCAAAAGTGAAGCGATACCGGGCATACTTTCATAATTTTTTGAGATCGCCGAAAATGATTCAGTAATATCAGTCCAGACTTTGGCTTTAATTCCCCACCCAAGAATATCAGCTTCAAAGAAAAGCCCAAGAGAGAGTATAAACACAAAAAGACCTATCCACAACGAAAGCCAATCTTCGCTAATGAAAGATCTTTTCTCCGAGACCATAACAATCCTCTTTCGGAAATCTATTATAAGAATACTGACTAAACGTAATTAAGCACTAACGTAAAATCAATAAAAAATTAAGTTTTGTATACTATGTGTTGTATCTCTTAGCGGGGTAAATTAAGGTCTATGGGAAGGGTTATAAATAATTCTTATTTTCATTTTATTGGTATGTGCATTGACCTGACTGCTAGTTCCACAATGAATGTTCTCATCTGATTACTATCCAATGATAGGTTTAGCGGTTCTGGTAATGTTCCGCAATTAAAATTTGTGAAGTGTGTTACGTGTGGTTGTTGCAAGTACAATGAAAGTCTGCTAAAGCCAAGCGGCATTGGTGCAAGCATCCACCACGCAATCCAGCCATTGATGATAGGATATGGATCATAATGAATCATATGGAATTTTTCAAACCTTTTATGGAAAGCTGCAAGCAATCCTTCGAAACGTGTTTTGTGTTTCATCTGCATTCTTTCCTTTAACCTTTCCACTACTCTATCCTGCGAATTAAGAACCAAATTTTTCATACGTTTATCTTTAAAAATCACCAAGTAATTATCCAGATGAAATCTCTGGTTCGCCTCATAAGCATTAATAGCCTCCAAAATCAAATGCCGATTATCTATTGAATGGTAAATTTTATGTTTTAAATCTTTATCGTAAAAAGTTCGGGTAAAATTGTGATAAGAAGATGCAAACGGAAAAACTACATTTAGAGCATCTTCAATAACTTTTGAACCATAAGACATAAAAGTAGGGCATAAAATTCCCCTACAGTTCATTCTGTCTAATAGAGTTATCCATAATTCAGTTGATTCTCTTTTTCCAATCTCAAAACCTAGAACAACAGTTGAAAGTGCATCTATAGCAAGCGCAAGGAACATACAATTTTCATCACTCTCATTCGATGAGCAATTAAATTTTGTTCCGACTAAGTGAATTAACCTTGATTCATGCTTCGGAGAACTTGCATCCAAATAATCTTCCCAATGCGAGCAGCCCAAGAGGTATTTTCTAACTTTCTGATTGATCCTTGTTGGTGAGTTTGGATAAATTGAACGTAAATCCCTGTAAGAATATCCGCTTAAATAAGCTTCGGTGAGTGCTCCAAAATCAGGAGCTTTTTTTGTTAGTTTACTTTCAACCCATGTTTTGTGGCAGAATCGGCATCGGTATCGTGGATTATTAGTAGAAGTCTTTCCGTGTTTAATTACCCGTAAACTATTGCAATAAGGGCATTTAATATCTATCGAGTTCCGAATAGATTCTTCTATATATTTTTTATGCATTACCAAAATTTAATGAAAAATTACTGTTTTTTTAAATTATTAGTATTTATTTGTCACGTCCTTTAAAACGCAAATCAACTAATAATTTATTGTTCCAATCATTACTAAAAATGTTTTTTATTTAAATCAATTAAAAAATACCTTCCCAATTCAAATTAGGAAAATATTTGCATTAGTTTAATTATTATTTCTAGTTTATTTTTTACATGCCAAACTTAATTAAGCAATATAATTTAAGTTTATTTATTGTTATTGTTAATTTTATTTGCTGTTTTCAATGAACACTACCAAGAAGTGCCAACAAGCAGTATACAAAAAACTAATTTGTTTTGATTAAATACTTTATACTGCTTAATTTTTAATGAAGCTACATATTTTAGATTGATAAACAAACTTAAAAATCAAGTGGCATTTTCTACTTATAAATTTTGGATGATTTACAATGCTGCAAACTAACATCAACAACTCTATTATAAAAATTATCATAGACGATCTGACGAATCTTGAAACAGAAGCAATTGTCTTTTACGCACAGTCCGATCTTAAATTGGGCTCAGGATTTGGAAATGCAATAGCAATAAGAGGAGGTGCCTCGATTCAGGATGAATTAAACACCTTCAATCCGATTTCAGTTACAGAAGCAGTTATTACAGGTGCTGGTGATCTGAAAGCAGGTTATATAGTTCATGCTGTTGGTCCCCGTTTCCAGGAACCGAAGAGTGACAAAAAACTAGCTAAAACAATGCATAGTGTTTTGAAACTTGCAGATGAAAAAGGAATAAAAAGAATTGCATTCCCACCAATGGGAACGGGTTTTTATGGAATTCCATTGGACACCTCTGCACAAATAATGCTAAATGCAATTAGTGATTATCTTTCAAACAAAAATAACTTTAGTGAAGTATTAATTTGTACAATGGATAACAGAGAATATTCGGCATTTGAAAAAAACTGGTTGGTTAAAGAAAAAGTTTAAAGGAAAATTTATGAGCGATCTACTATATTTTTCAGAACATACATTACAGGAAGTTGCCCTGATTTTTATGGCAGTAGTTTACACACTGCGTATCAGGTGGTTGTTCAAATTTAAAGGCGGAAAGGAACGGCAGGCACCGACCGGAAGTCCGGATACTACCAAACGCAAAGGAATAATTTATTCGTGGGCTGCGATTGTGATGCCATGGTCTATGGAAAGTACAAGACAAAAGTCTTTTTTCTATACACAGTTTATAGTTTTCCATTTAGGCGTTGTAGCTGCAATCCTACTTTCATTTCTAATTCCTTATGCACCCTCGCTGCTTGAATCATCAGTGCTAGTTTTAATTTTTCAAATAATAATAGGTTTAGCTTTTGTTATTGGATGTGGACGAATTGTGCGCAGAATAACAAACAATTACATTAGAGCAATAAGTTCACCTGATGATTACTTTTCACTGATTCTTCTTACAGTGTGGTTTGGATTTGCATTTTTTGCAGTTCCAAATAATTACCAGCAGGGCGAAGGAATTCTTCTAACATATTTTTTCTTAACTGCATTTTTCCTGATGTATGTTCCTTTCAGTAAAATTTCACATTATCTTTACTATCCATTCTCAAGATACTGGTTCGGAAAAAGTATGGGTTACAGGGGTGTTTATCCAATGAGTCGCAGCACCAAACAAGAAGGAGTAGAATATGGGAACTAATAGCAGATCTCATAAAGCTGAAAAAGTTATTGAAAGAATGGGAAAAAAGCTCAACCGGCAAATGGTTACATCTCTTGCCGGATGCGTGCACTGTGGAATGTGTATTGAAACTTGTCATTATGTCAAAGCCAATCCTGGTGATCCAACTTATGCACCTGTTTATAAAGCAGATCAAATAAGAAAAATATTTAAACGACATTACGACTGGACCGGAAGAGTTTTTCCATGGTGGGTGAAATCAAAAAGTGTCCACACAGATGAAGAACTTGAAGAACTAAAAGATATAGTTTTTGGAAAATGTACAAACTGCCGCAGATGCTCAGTTAATTGTCCTATGGGTGTTGATTATGCAACTTTTAATCGTATGGCTCGCGGGTTGCTCGTTTCGGTCGGCGTCATGCCGGAAGGTGTTGCGGTTGTTAGTAAAGATCAGTGGGAAATCGGAAACCAGATGGGGGTTCTCAAAGAGGAATATCTTGATACTTTAGATTGGATGCAGGAAGAATTGCAAAGCGAATTTGAGGATCCAAATATAAAAATTCCAATTGATAAAAAAGATGCCGATATAGTTTACTCGATTAATCCGCGCGAAGTTAAATACGACCCGCGAACTATTGCAGATGCTGCAAAGATATTTCACTTTGCGGGTGAAAACTGGACAATGCCAAGTGAAGGATGGGATATGACTAACTTCGGGTTGTTTTCGGGCGATGATGAACTTGGTGGTGCAGTTGCAAGACGGTTATATGAAAAGGTTGAGGAGCTGGGCGGGAAAAAATTAGTTATTTCTGAATGCGGACATGGTTACCGATCAACGAGATGCGAGGCTCCAAATTGGGGCGGATATGATGTTCCGTTTGA
>JABDPB010000165.1 GCA_013042995.1 Ignavibacteriaceae bacterium
TAAAAACTATGGGAATTGGTAGAAACAGCCTGTTATGGGCTTCAAAGAACTATTGGCTTAAGCAACGAATTCCTAACATGAAATTCGTGAAAAAAGCAGTAAAACGTTTTATGCCCGGTGAAACTGAGGATGATGCTATTGTTGCTGCACAAAATCTGTTGAAGTATAATATTCCCACAACGTTCACACATCTAGGCGAAAATATTTCTTCAATAAAAGAAGCTGAAGAAAATACTGAACACTACATTAATGTACTCGATAAAATAAGTGAATGCGGACTTGATACTGAAATATCTGTTAAACTAACCCAATTAGGATTTGATCAATCATTTGATAAATCTATTGAGCTATTTTCAGCAATCGCGGACAAAGCACAAAATGTAAATAACAAAATAATGCTTGATATTGAGGATAGCTCTTATGTTGATGGCACAATATCATTTTATAAATTGATAAAAGAAAAATACGATAATGTTGGCCTCTGCCTTCAGGCTTATCTTTATCGTACAATGGAAGATATCAAATCTTTAACAGAAATTGATCCCTGGATAAGGTTAGTAAAAGGTGCATACAAAGAGCCAGAATCGGTAGCATTTAGAAAATTTAGTGATGTTAATTCGAACTATTTGTTACTATCTAAATACCTATTTAAGAAGGTAATTAAAAGAGGCATTCGAACAGCTTTTGCAACACACGATTTAAATATCCACAATCAAATAAAAAGTGAAGCAAAGAAAATAGGCATCGAAAGTGAAAATTGGGAATTTCAGATGTTATTTGGAATTAAGACCGGCGCACAACATCTGCTTGCCACCGAAGGATATAAAATAAGAACTTTAATAAGCTATGGAGAGCATTGGTATCCATGGTATATGCGGCGTCTTGCAGAGCGCCCCGCAAACGTTGGATTTGTACTAAAAAACATATTTAGTTAAGTCGTTAATTTATTATATTGAAATAAGTTAAATGAAATTATTAAAAGCAATTTATCCCCCATTAATTACTCCATTCAGAAACGAAGAAATTTCATATGAAGATTTGAAATCGAATTTGACTAAGTATAATAAATTTGAACTGAGCGGTTACATTGTTGGGGGCTCAAACGGGGAAACTGTTTTTCTTACTAAAGATGAGAAGCTTAAGCTAATCGGCTCTGTTCGGGAGCACACCTCATCAAACAAACAAATTATTGCAGGCACGGGATTAGAATCGATAAAATCTACTATCGAACTAACAAACACTGCTGCAGAAGTTGGAGCG
Source organism: Ignavibacteriaceae bacterium (assembly GCA_013042995.1). Taxonomy (GTDB): domain Bacteria; phylum Bacteroidota; class Ignavibacteria; order Ignavibacteriales; family Ignavibacteriaceae; genus IGN2. The sequence continues at coordinate 1,261 of JABDPB010000165.1, forward strand.
GATTTTGCACTTATAGTTACTCCCCATTTCTTTCAAAATGAAATGACACATAATGCATTTATTAACTATTACACAGCAGTAGCTGATAAGATTAAAATCCCACTAATAATTTACAATGTAACAAAATTCACAGGTGTAAACATAAGTGCAGATACAATAGCAAAGCTGGCTGAACATCCAAACATTGTAGGAATTAAAAACAGTAATAATAATGTTGATGAGCTAAAGCAGATAATAAATACCGTTTCGAATGACTTTTGTGTTATGGCAGGAACCGGTTCCGTTATCTATCCTGCATTAAGAGCAGGGGCAAAAGGTGGAGTGCTGGCACTTGCAAATGTTGCACCTGCTGAATGTTTAGAAATATATAATTTATTCAACATTGGTAAATTGAAAGAGGCAGAGCAGCTTCAATCAATCTTAATTCCTGTTAATAAAGCAATCACTGCTACTTACGGAGTTGCAGGATTGAAAGCTGCAATGGATTTGGTTGGTTTTGTTGGTGGAAATCCAAGGATGCCCCTTGAACCTTTAAATGAAAATCAAAAAAATGACCTAAAAAAAACATTAACTAAAGCATCACTTATAAAGTTGAGGAATTAATGAATCCTTTTTCTCCCCCAAAAAGAATTTTAATGGGACCAGGTCCGTCTAATGTTCATCCACGTGTTTTAGAAGCAATGTCTCGACCAACAATCGGTCATCTTGATCCCAAATTTATTGAGCTGATGGATGAAATTAAAGGTCTTCTAAAATATGCTTTCCAAACCGAGAACGAAGTTACGTTTGCTGTTTCAGGTCCTGGCTCTGTAGGAATGGAGACCTGCCTGGTAAATTTAGTAGAACCTGGTTCAGAAGTGCTGGTTTGTATTAACGGTGTGTTTGGTGGAAGAATGAAGAGCATTGTTGAACGCTGTGATGCCAAACCGATAGTTGTAAATAATCCCTGGGGTAGCGCAGTTGATCTAAATTTGTTTGAGGATACATTAAAGAATAATAAAGCAATTACTGTGTGTGTATTTGTTCATGCTGAAACTTCAACCGGGGCTAAAAGTAATATAAAAGCTTTAACAGAAATTGCACACCAGCACAACTGTTTAGTAATTGCAGATACGGTCACCTCACTTGGTGGAATTCCTTTAAAGATTGATGAATGGAATATTGATGTTGCATATTCTGGTTCGCAAAAATGTCTCTCCTGTCCCCCGGGGTTAGCACCGATTACATTTAATAGTCGTGCAGTAGAATTCATTAAAAATCGTGAAAATATAGTTCAAAGCTGGTTTATGGATTTAAATCTCGTCCTAGGTTATTGGGGGAAAGGTGCAAAACGAGCATATCATCACACTGCGCCAATTAATTCCCTTTATGCCCTTCACGAATCTTTACTTCTATTAAAGGAAGAAGGAATAGAAAATTCTTGGAGCCGGCATCAAAAAAATGGTGACGAGCTTGTTAGTGAACTGGAAAAAATTGGATTGAAACCATTTGTGAAAGTGAACGAAAGGTTGCCACAATTAACATCCACTACAATACAAGATGGAATTGATGATGCGAGTGTTCGTAAATCTTTGCTCCAGAAATATAATATTGAAATAGGTGCCGGTTTGGGAGATTTGTCTGGAAAAGTATGGCGAATTGGATTAATGGGTTATTCTTCAAATGAAGAAAACATTAATGCCTGTGTAAGAGCACTAAATGAATTGATAAATAAAAATTGAAAGCAAATTTACTTCTTTTAATAACAGCTATAATTTGGGGATTTGCATTCGTTGCACAGCGCGCGGGAATGGAATATGTTGGTCCGTTTACTTTTAATGCCGCACGTTTTACCCTTGGCAGCCTTTCTTTGATTCCTCTACTTCTAATAAATAAAAAAAAGAAATTCGAACAAGAAATATTTTTACCCTTTAACAAGAAAATATTACTTTACGGCGGACTTACCTCAGGCTTGTTTCTATTTTTAGGAGCATCCTTTCAGCAAACAGGCATGGTTTACACAAGCGCTGGTAAAGGTGGTTTCATTACCGGATTCTATATCATTCTTGTTCCGATTCTTGGACTTTTAGTAAAACAAAAAACTTCGGTCTTAACATGGATTGGAGCAATAATAGCAATTATGGGATTGTACTTTTTAAGCGTTACAGAAAATTTTGAGATTAACATAGGCGATGTTTTTGTTTTTTTTGCAGCTTTTTTTTGGGCTGGACAGATTCTTGTAATTGGCTTCTTTTCAAAAAAAACTGATTCAATTCAATTAGCATTTTTTCAGTTTTTAGTCTGTGCTTTGTTAAGTTATATATCAGCAATTATTTTTGAGGTTATAATAATTGAAAACATATTTAGTGCAATTATTCCCATTTTGTACGCTGGTATTTTTTCTTCGGGAATTGCATTTACATTGCAGATTATAGCACAAATAGAAGCTCACCCGGCAAATGCGGCTATAATTATGAGTCTTGAATCAGTTTTTGCGGTTCTTGGTGGGTGGATGATTTTATCAGAAACAATTCCATTGAGAGGATTGTTTGGTTGTGTACTGATGTTAACGGGAATGATAATATCACAGGCATATCTTTTCAACAAAAAAAATAAAGTTTTAGTAAAAAGTTAGGTGCAAAAGATGAAGAAACAATTAACCATACTTCTAGTTATTTTCCTGCTTAGCTCGTTGCTTTGTGCTCAAAGTGATATTGAAGAAAGAATAAGTCAACTGCCAGGAATTCTTTCCGTAGAAGGTATCGAGCCCGATTCCGGTTATACGGAAGCATATAAAATTTTAATTGAGCAACCGGTAGATCATTTTAATCCTGATGGTGAAAAATTTGAACAGAAATTTTATTTATCGCACAGAAACAAGGCACTTCCAGTAGTGATTGTATTGGATGGCTATAACATGGATTACAACAGACCAAATGAATTAGCGGAAATATTGCAGTCCAATAAAATAAATGTTGAACATCGCTACTTTGGAGAATCTTATCCAGAAAATCCCGAATGGAAATATTTAACAATCGAACAATCTGCAAACGACCATCATCAAATAATTGAAACATTAAAAAATATTTACACTGGAAAATGGATTACAACGGGAATAAGTAAAGGTGGGCAGACAACAATGTATCACAAATATTTCTTCCCTGATGATGCAGATGCATCTGTTTGCTACGTCGCACCTTTAAATCTTGCAGAAGAAGACCCTCGCATATATCATTTTTTAGATAATGTTGGAACAAAAGAATGCAGAGAAAAGATGGTTGAATTTCAAAGAGAAGTTTTAATAAGGAAAGACGAACTTCTGCCCATGTTTATAGATGACACGAAAGAGTCGGGTTACACATATTCACTTGGCAGTTACGAATATATTTTTGAATATGTTGTTCTTGAATATGGATTTGCGTTCTGGCAATGGCAAAACGCTGGCTGCGATGTAATACCAAATTCTAATGCAACTAACGAAGAACTATTTAATCACTTAAAAGCAGGCTCCCTATTTTCATATTTTTCAGATAACGACGTGGAAAGATATAATTCATTTTTTTATCAGGCTTATTCTGAAATTGGGTACTACGGTTATGATATTTCTGAATTAAAAGACTATCTAACCGAAGTCAAAGAACCAACAAGTAAGATATTTATCCCGAAAGGAAGCACTCCTACTTTTAACTGCGGACTTATGCAGAAAGTAAATACGTGGCTTCAAAAAAACGGTAATAACATGCTCTTCATTTATGGTGAATATGATACCTGGTCTGCATCTGCTATTGAATTAACTGGAGAAACAAATGCAGTTAAAATGGTAAAAGACAAAGGCTCACACAGAACAAGAATTAACAGTTTTGAAGGTGAAAAACTGGAAAATATTTATACAACTTTAGAAAATTGGATTGGTGTTGAGATAGAAAGGAAGTAAAATTTTTATCATTTTTTATTTTTTTTGTTAAATAGATGAGAATGATAGATTATTATATTATATTTCATCCGAAATGAGAAAGTTTGAAGTTACATTAACATTTAAACCACGATCAGTAGAGTCTGTATCTGTTAGAAATGTATTCATCAAGCAGCAAAAAGTTTTGGATGTTGAACTTGATGATGAAAGTTGCATTTCACCTGAACAGTTTTGCGATAATGTTTTGAAAGTAAATGAACGAACTGATATTGTTCGTATGAATATTAAAGAAAACTTTTCAGCTAATAAGCACCCGCTGCATTGGTTGAGTGAACACTTCGGAAGGATATATTTCTATAACGGTATTCCTATCGTATTTCATCGCAATTAGTACATATTATCAGCACTATATTTCCCCTTTATTTACCTCTCAATTTAGCCTAAATAAGATTTCAATTTTAGACATACGATAAATCGAATATCAATTAGATACAATAGTACTCTAAAAGATCATTTAATAAAGTCTATAAACGCAAGAATTTCAATTCTGAAAACATTGGCACAAACGTTGGGATAATCAATTAAACTTAAACATATTTGGAGGATGCTATGTCAATTTATGTTTTATTCGGAATAATTATAGTGGGATTAGTGCTCTACATCGCAACATCAGTTATAGGCATTTTAAAATCAAAATCAGATATAGAAGATTTAGTAAAATAACTCCTTTATTTATTGTGTGATATATTGCGGTGAGGGCTTGCAATAAAGACCGCTTCTGGGCGGTCTTTTTGCATTTTAAAATGAAACGAATAAAATCTGTTAAAGAAGATAAACCTGGAAGCCGAAAAGAATAAAAATATTTCCTAATTTTATGTTCAAATCATTTTTTTCAGGACTTTTTCTATCTCCATTTAAGCTTCCACCTTCATATCTACCGGTAACTTCAAATGCTGCATTAGGTGAAATAAAATGTGAAAATCCTATTCCTCCATTGTAGGCGAAACCGTTTGCAGAACTCTCTAGTTTAATAGTTGATTGTTCTAAAGTTGTAACTGATTCAGTAACTCGATTAAATACTGCGTAACCACCTGAGCCTTCAATAAAAAATGCAAAGTTTCCACCTATCCTAAAATAATATCTTGCCCATAGTCCTAAAAACCAAACTCTTTCTTTTTCATATTCACTTAAATTTGATGGATTGGGATCAGGTTTAGTGGTTCTTGATTTTTCTCTCCATTGAAAATCAAATCCAAATACACCATTTGTTTCTACGATGCTTCCATTACGCGAACTGAAAATAAAATTAAATCCATCAACTTTATTAATGTTAGAATTTTCTCCAACGTTTACATCAGTCTTAAAATTTTCCCATCCAACCCAGCCTGCGAGTCCCCCAGTCCACCCACCTTTTTGTAATGCGATATCTAAATTTGGTTGTGAATAAATTACAGTTGTGCTAATAATAGATAAAATTAAAAAGCTGTAAAATGATTTCATTCTATTTGTTCTATTTTGATAAGTGAAATGATTTACTGTTACATAAGTACTATATTCGTTTCATTTCATCATCTATAATTTGTCCAGGTATATTATTACCCCCGCTCGTAGTACAATTGAGTTTAAATCATCAGTTACATAATTAAACAGTCCACTCAATTCAAAAGCTGATTGTTCTGCAAGCTGGTATCGTAATCCGGCTCCAGCACCTGCACCAAATTTTGCTTCGAATTCCGTTGAAAGTTTTTCTTTATTGTAGATATCAGAAACATCGGCACTAACTCTATAAAAATGAGCACCTGTTTCTAAGATTCCAAAAAACATTTCATCAAAATAGTAGCGTATTCCTGCAAGAATTGGTATTGAATTTACCGATACATCATAAGTTTTACCTCCCACCGCAAACTTGTTAAAATCTCCTGGAAAATTTTGATAGGAAACTGCGAGTGTTATAGATACGGGACTGCTCACTACATATTCACCAAACAAAGATCCGCCTGTACCAGTTTTCGCCACATCAGAAAAAGATCCAATGGGAAAACCTAAATTAAAATAAGCGCCTGCGTTAAATTTACTTTGAGAAAATGAATCAAGTGAAAGCAACATTAATAAAGATAATAGTAGGAGAAACTTTTTCATAAGAAGTAAGATTTATTTTGAATTGAATGAATTTGAATTCAAAGTTATTCAATTATTCATTCTTTTCAAATGAAACAAATTTTATGCGCAGGTGTTCTCACTAAGGAAGGAATTATTTAAGCAGAATCATTTTTCGTGAAAGGTAATTTCTGCCTGTATTTAGAGAATAATAATATATTCCCGAAGCTAAACCTGTTGCTTTAAATTTAAAGTTATAATTGCCTGCAGGTAATTCTTTGTTAACCAACGTAGCGACATTATTTCCCAAAGCATCGTGTACTCTTAGTGAAATGAAGCTATCTTTTAAAATCACCAAATCGATTGATGTTGAAAAATTAAAAGGATTAGGGTAATTCTGTGACAAAGAAAAGAATTGAGGATCATTGTTGTTTTCGTTTGTTACAAAATTAGGTTCGTACTTTGTTAATTTAATTAATCCACCATCAGGAATTACGTCAGCAAATACAAGCTGCATTGAATCTGTATAAAAAGATTCTAATACTTCTGTTTCATTCCCCTGCTCAACTAAAACAAAATCCCATTCGTCTGGAACTGCAATAAATGCAGAAAGTGGATGGTTATAAATTGCATTATTGAGTGTATCTGTTAATTCAATTTCAATTTTAAAGTTGGATTTTGAAATAATATAATAATTATAACTGTCACGTTCTTTAATATATTTTGTTACGTTCCCGATTGTTTCAATCCAGATCTTGTTTTGATCACTTTCCCCTTCCAGCCAATCACACAAAAGAATCAACCATTCATTTGCAATTGGATGATATGCACCTTGGTTTAACAAATCATTTAGTTCGGCGTATGGAACAACCTCGTGTGCAAGATGAATGCCCCAGGTTCCATTTTGAATTGAGTTATCAATCCAATTTATAAATGTATTCAGTTCATCAAGATCATCTTGCAAGGAATCTCTTGGTAGATCAAATTCAACCTGATTTGATTTTAGTTTAAACCAATCCATTCCGACTAATGATGATTGATTTGCCACATCACCTACTTCGCGGGATGATTCGTAATACAAACTTGTTAAAGAATCAACTAAAACATTATGAATAGCAAATGGATAAGCAAAAGAGATGCAATACTCGGACGATGTCCTTTCATTTATCATTTTTTTCGAATGATACAATTCATGGTGAATTGTGTTCGGGGTTAAAGTATCACCAATAGGAAGCTGTGTTAAGTCAGGATGATTTAATGAATGAGATGCAAGCTCATAATTTTCATTATACATTTCCAAAAACATTGGCCAGGTTCCATATCGCCAAATTCCGGGTAGACTATCAGTTAAAAAGGGTGGAAGTATAAAATAAGTTGCTGGAAAATCATTTTGATTTAAAATATTTTTAACGTTTTCGTATTGTGAGATAAATCCGTCATCAAAAGAAAAAGAAAAAGCTGATTGTCGGTTATCTGCCCATTCAGTCACATATGTTTTTCCCCAATCAGAAGAATCGGATTTATTAATCTTTGCAAAAGTTTTAAAACAAAATGAGAGACATAGAATACATAAAGAAACAAGCAGGATCCGATTTGCGTTAACAGGCATTAGCTTCAAAATATATTCCAATTCTATAAACCTTAATTAAAATCTGTAGTTAATTCCAGCCAAAATAGTTACGTACTGCAATGTACCCTTAATACCGTAGACTGCATTTGGATCAACAGGATTTACAGGTTTATTCACTGCAAAAGAATTTGTGAGAATATTATAGTTACCCTTGAAATCTACAAACCAATGTTTACTAAGTTTAAATAAATAGCCTAATCCTAAAGCTAACATAGTTTCAGTTCCACTCTCACTAACTTCAGGAATTTCAATTGGAACTGAATTACCACCTGGAAGAATAAGGTTTGCTGTTCCTTTCAATGATAATGTATAGTTGTAAACGCCCCCCTTAAATGAAACATAAAGGCTGCTTTTTTTTCCTTGTGCTAACAGCCATTTTATACCTACCAGAACAGGTATTATTTTGAAATCTGATTCTAAATCAAATCGATAATTAATTCCCGCTTCAGCGACTTTATTATTAAATGCATCAACGTTTAATTTCCACATATTGTAGCCAACCGAAAAAGAAAAAATTGCCTGATTGCCTAAGTGATAAAGAAAATGTGCATCGCCGCCGTATCCTGTATTGTAAAATTCGTCAAAATCACCAGCAGGAATGTTTACATTTAAATTTGCACCTACTCCAAAATCACTTTGGGCAAACAAAATTGATGGAAATATGGTTAACAACATAAGGATTAAATAATTCTTCATTTATTAATTAATTCAAAGATTGATAAATTTTTATTCTCTTAAAATTAAGATGATAATCTTTAATTAACTATTATCTTTTTTATCACTTATATTTTTAATAAAAGGTTTTAACAAATCAATTGGCACCGGGAAAATTGTAGTTGAGTTTTTCTCCGATGCAACTTCTGTTAATGTTTGCAAAAATCTTAATTGAAGTGCTGTTGGCTCGGTTGCAATAATATCAGCAGCATCTTTTAATTTTTTACTTGCCTGGAATTCACCTTCAGCGTGAATTATTTTCGCTCTTCTTTCTCGTTCTGCTTCTGCCTCCTTAGCCATAGCACGCTGCATTTCAGGCGGAAGATCAACATGCTTTACTTCAACCGTAGAAACTTTTATTCCCCACGGATCAGTCTGGCTATCTATTATCTGCTGAAGCTTTACATTTATTTTATCTCTTTCTGCAAGTATTTCATCGAGCTGTGACTGCCCCAAAACACTGCGGAGAGTTGTTTGTGAAAGCTGTGAGGTCGCATCGAGATATCGTTCAACCTCAACTATTGCTTTTTCTGCCTGCACGACTCTAAAGTAAACTACTGCATTTACTTTAAGCGAAACATTATCCTTTGTAATTACATCCTGTTCAGGAACGTCCATTACAACAGTTCGCAAACTCACGCGCACCATTCTATCAATAACCGGTATCAGTAAAATTAATCCGGGACCTTTAGATCCAATCAATCTTCCCAATCTAAAAACCACTCCCCTTTCGTATTCACGCAAAATTCTTATTGCACTTGCAAGTATGAGTGCAATAAACGCGATGATAATTCCTATATACGGGGTAATACCTTCCATAACATCCTCCTGATTATTCGGGCATAATTTATTTTTTCTTTTTCACAACTAGTTTCAAATGATCAACTGCAACTACTTCGATTTTGTCTCCTTTCTTAATTTCATCATCATCGCATTCAGCATCCCATATTTCTCCGTGTACTTTTATTTTGCCTGTAGGATTAAGAATAGAGATTGCAGTTCCAAATTCTCCCACAATTCCTTCTGAACCTGTAACTGTTTTTTTTCTTTGTGCTTTAATTCCCAATGTAATAGCAAACAAAAAGAAAGCAGCAGTTAAAACAACAACAAGAATTATCAATTCCATAGAAATCTCCATAGCTTCTAAAACAGAATTTTCATCAATTAACATCATCGAACCTAATAGCAACGAAATAATTCCTCCAATTGATAACACACCATGGCTTACTATTTTTATTTCTAAAAGAAAAAGAATAACAGCAAAAATTATTAAAGCAAGTCCAGCATAATTTACAGGAAGTGTGTGCATCGAATAGAAAGCAAGTATAATGCAAATACCGCCAACTACTCCGGGAAAAATTGCTCCAGGATTGTAAAGCTCAAAAAATAAACCGTAAATACCTAGCATTAAAAGAATGTATGCAAGATTCGGATCGCTGAGAATGCTTAGAAGTTTTTGTGCAAGTGTCATTTCAACTTCAACAATTATTGCATCTTTTGTTTTCAAAATTCTTTTGCCCGATACAGTTTCAACCTCTTTACCATCAATTTGGTGTAACAGATCATTAATATCTTTTGCAACTATATCTATTACGTTTAACCCCAGTGCCTCTGTTTCTGTAATTGATAAACTTTTTCTAACGGCATCTTCAGCCCATTCAATATTTCGTTTTCTTTTTTCACTAATCGTTCGGATAAAAGCAGCAGCATCGTTTGTAGCTTTTTCCATCATTACAGTATCCTGTGTTCCCTGGAGCGAAACAGGATGCGCTGCACCTATGTTTGTGCCCGGCGACATTGCAGCAATATGTCCTGCGAGCGTTATAAAAACTCCTGCTGAAGCAGCCTGCGAGCCTGATGGTGAAACATAAACCACAACAGGAATTTTCGATTCTAAAATATCTGTTACAATAACTCTTGTTGATTTAAGCAATCCACCGGGGGTGTTTAGTTTAATAATAAGGCATTCAACATTTTCTTCTGCAGCTTTTTCTAATCCGGAGTGAATATAATCTGCACAAGCAGGGTGAATAGCACAATCGGCATTAATAACTAAAACTTTATTCTGTTGTGAAAAAGTTAAAAGTGCGAAAAGCAGACATATCGAAATTATGTAAAGGACTTTGTTCATTGCTTGTCCTAAGTGCTGAAACCAATCTCAATGTAGTTAAAAATAAATCGTGAATCAATAAAATAAAACGTTGTTAAATATTCATCATCAATTAACAAACAGCAATCAAAAAAAATAATTTAGCATTGTCTTAAGTTGTAAATAAAATTAAGTTTGGAATCTGAATTCCGACATTAATATTTTTTTGATTTAGCAGGAGAGAAAATGAATACCAATTCATTAAATCATTTAGATTATTATCGCCTACCTTGGAACTTAACAGATAATTCAATTTCGTGGCTCGAACCTACTTCAAAATGCAACCTTTATTGCGAAGGCTGTTACAGGTTAAATGAAAAGGACGGACATAAGACTTTAGATCAGATAAAAGATGATCTTGATGTTTTTGTAAAACTAAGAAATGCAGATGGTGTGTCCATTGCAGGCGGCGATCCGTTAACGCATCCCGATATAATTGAAATTGTAAAAGAAGTAAAGAAGAGAAATATGAAGCCAATCATAAACACAAACGGATTGGCTTTAACAAAAGAACTTTTAAAAGATTTAAGGAAAGCCGGTGTGTTTGGATTTACGTTTCACATAGACAGCAAGCAAACCAGACCACATTGGAAAAACAAAACTGAATTGGAGTTGAATGAATTGAGATATAAGTACGCTAAAATGTTATATGAGGAAGGAAACATTTCTTGTGCGTTTAATTCAACTGTATATGAAGACACAATGAAATATGTTCCCGAAATGGTAAAATGGGCGCAGGATAATATTGATAAAGTTCAAGTTATGGTTTTTATTCTTTACCGTGCGGTGAACAATAAAGATTACGATTTTTATTTAGGTCCGAAAAAAATTGATATGACACAACTGGTGTACAATAATGACCCTGATACGCGCACGGACATTAAAGCTAATGAAGTGGTAGAACTTTTAAGAAAAGATTATCCCGATTTCGATCCGTGTGCATATTTAAATGGTTCGGAAAAACCCGATTCATTTAAATGGCTGCTTACTGGACGAATGGCTACAAAGAAAAAAATTTACGGCTATATGGGAAGAAAAGGAATGGAAGCCGTACAAATGTTCAATCACCTTTTCTACAACAAATATCTCGCTTACGCAGAACCAAAATGGGCACGCAGAGGAAAAACCATGCTGCTTATGGGTACATTCGATAGGAAATTAAGAAAGACTTTTTTCAATTTTTTCAAAAACCCATTAAATGTTTTTAAAAGATTACACTATCAATCTGTAATGATTATTCAGCCCGTTGATTATACAAAGGATGGAAGACAGAATATGTGTGATGGATGCCCGGATATAACCGTTTGGAACGGCGAGCTTGTGTGGTCGTGCAGAATGGAGGAACAGTTAAATTATGGATATAATCTTAAAACTTATCCAAAGGATTTACTAAATTAGCACGCAATTTAAATTTACATTTCAGAGCCGCTTTTAGGAGCGGCTTTTTTGTTGATACAAAAAATGATTTTGATGAAATAGAAGAAAGATTAAATGAATAATTTATAGGCGATCATTTGGTCGCCTTTTTTATTCGATTAGAATTTGCGTTTAAGAAAAACGTTCAGTGGTCTAAAGTGCAAAAGTAAAAGTGTAAGGAGAATATTTTCAGGTTTTACTGCAGTTACATCAAGTAAAAGTTAGATATGCATTAATTAGTAATTATTATAAAATAACTGGGTGTGGTTACAACTCAGCCCCTGTTATATTATATGTTTCAAGGAATTTTTTATAATAATTTTATTTATATCTGCTTTTATTTCTTTGTATAATTTTAGAGTATCTCAAAGATAATTTGTTTGGTATTAGTGTGACTCATTGGTCAACTTATTAAAATATAACAAGTTAACTATCTCTGAAATGATGATATCACAATGGTAATTGTAAAAGTGAAATAATACTTCTCAATCTTACTTTTTTCAAAATTTTTAAAATTATGTTATTGAATATTTTTTGTGCACTTAATAGCAGAGCCACCTAAATCTGATTATAATTTAAAATAAATTAATTTGCTTTCATTTTTCAATTTTTCATTCTTATTCTGCTTGGAAATTGTAGATTTTATTAGTGATTCAAGTAGTACTTAAATTGAGAAATGGGACAAATGTTTTACTTACACTATAACTACAGCGCTGTATCATTATGAATCGAATAGTCGTTTTATTATGCGTCATCCATAACTAATACAGTATTCTATGGGCGAAAATACTTGGTTTAGTTACAATGGTTTGGCACACTACTTGCCATTAATCATATTGTTGTCATAAATCGTTTCAAATCCCAATACAAAATAGAATTAGAGCTAAATAATATTAGTTAAATAATAATTATTAATTTTAAGGGGGTATATTTATGAAAATCATAATAACTTTTATTGTTCTTTTTAGTTTGCAACTGCTTGCTCAACCATGGCAGTATGATTTTGGAACTGCCACCGGTTCCTTTACCACTTCAAATTCATCAAGCACAACATTCCTTCCCACTCCACCAGCAGGTAATGGTTTTGTTTATCTTGGCAGTGCTGGAGGTCGCTTTGATTTAGTTAATCCAGGTGGATCAGATTCGGAATTACAAATTACTGCCTCTTCGTTGCAGAGTAGTGGTAATATAAATAAATTTAGTGTTTCTGATTATTCTTCGGGAACTACCTTCTCAATCGGATTTAATATAAAATTTAGTTGTGGTGCTACTGATGATGGGAAAGGATATTTTTTCATTGGAGATGGCACTTATTTTACCAGTGATGTACGATATGTGGGAACACACTTGTTTACTGGAATACGCTGGAAAAAGGAGAGTAGTAATTTGTTTGTAGAGATGCAAATATTAAATCCGAATGGCAACAACTATGAACCTATTAGTCCTGGAGTAAACCTAGACTTAGATACAGAATATTTTGTTGAGTTGTACGGTAATAATTCTGGATCAACAAAAGACTATAATTATAATGGCATTCAGACTTTAAGTTCATATTCATATGATTTATGGATTGATGGAACAATCACCTCAGTAGAAAACCGACCTAGATCGTTGCTAACAATGAATGATGGTGACCCAATAGATTCTTATATGATTTTAGCAGAGAATAGTACAAGTAATCAACTTATAGTGATTGTTGATGACTTCATATACTCCAACCAGCTTGAAGATGGGTTATTGGGAACCAGTGGTGCTATTGCCGGAACAGTGAGTACAAACGGCACCGGATTGGAAGGTGTTGAGGTAGAATTAACTGATGCAGATGGTTTTGCAATTCCGGGCATCGATCCAATATTAACAAATGGTGATGGTTCATATTTATTTGCAGAACTTGATCCTGCAGATTATCAAGTAGGGATTATTGTTCCACTAGGTTATGGATTGGATCCACTCAATGTTAATCCTGCCCTGGTTACTGTTTTACCTGGTGAGACAGCGGTTGCTGACTTCCATCTTGAGGAAGTTTCACTTTCAAATACTGCAAGGGGAAGATACTACTGGAAGAAGCAATTTAAACTTCATCTTATTGGTAGAGGCCACAGAGCCAAGGAAACAGAAGCTGAATTATTAAGTTATATAGAAGGTGTTCATCAGCACTATACGCCACACTTCAATATCTTTGAAGGTCTCACAACATTTGGAGATTGGAAAGATGTATTGCGGTTTAGGTGGCGCCCTTCAAATAGGCTTGAGCGTGCAAAAGCACAGGTTGCAGCTCTTATTTTGAATTTTACTTCTATGAAAATAAGTCAGAATGAAATTGTTACATATGATAATCGTACAGCTGGTGATGTGCTGACTTATTGCTCAGTATTGATTAGTAATCCTGATGCAACAAGATATGAATTGAGACTGGCAAAACGACTTGCTAGAAAAGTAAACTGGCATCAGATGATTGGTGCAGGTATAGTGCCAGATGGTGGAATTCTTTATAAAGGCTTGATGGAAAATATTGACTGGAGTTTCGGTTCACCAACAGATTATACGTTGTCTCAAAACTATCCTAATCCTTTTAATCCATCGACAACCATACAATATCAAATACCTCAATCTGGATATGTCACTCTGAAAGTATATGATGTGTTAGGAAATGAAGTAGCATCATTAGTGGATGAAATGAAGCAACAAGGAAATTATCAGGTGTCATTCGACGCCTCAGCTTTATCAAGCGGGATGTATCTATATCACTTAATTGCTAATGATTTTGTTCAGACGAAAAAGATGATGCTGATGAAATAACCTTTTAGAATTTATCTCACTTCAAAGCCCCTATCAATGTAAGTTGGTGGGGGTTTTTTGTTATAAAATATTCTAACCTATACCTGAATACCATTCTTCATAGTTCTTTCAAAAATCCTTAGCTGAGTCGGTGGTTTTCAGCTTAGAATTGAAATTAGAGAGTGAGTTGAAAGTTGTCCAAAATTTTCTTGCAGTATGATGATGGACTAATTCAAATTTAATTGCTAATTACTAATCGTTGATGATTGCTATTTGACTTTTCAAATTATTTTCTACAAGTTATTCCTTAGCTGTGCGAAAAAGAATTTTCACGTCTTTTGAGAGGGCAAAATGAAAAAGTTCTTACTATTTATACCTGTCTTTATTCTTTCCTTAATTAACACATACCCACAATGGACTAACCAAAACCCTGTGCCTGATGGCAACGACCTGTGGTCTACATTCTTTATAGATGACACAGGCTGGATTATTGGCGAAGGAGGATTTATAAAAAAAACTACAAATGCAGGAGTTGATTGGATTCAGCAAAACAGCGGTACAACTGTCGTTCTAAAGTCAGTTCAGTTTATTAACCTAAACACAGGCTGGATATGTGGAGAAGGAGGACTGATACTTAAAACAACAGATGGTGGCTTGAATTGGTTCTCATTGACAAGTGGAACTACCGTAAACTTAACAGAAATAGATTTTTATGACCTTAATACCGGTTACGCTGTTGGATATGGTGGGACTATATTGAAGACTACTGATGGAGGGTCCTCGTGGACAAGTCTTTCCTCTGGAACAGATATTGATTTGTTCTCAGTAGATTTTGTTGATGCCTTTGTAGGATATGCTGTTGGAGGAATTTCTACGTATGCAATACTTAAAACAACAGATGGCGGAGCCACTTGGATTGATAAGCCAGGTGGGATTTATATGGAATTTCCGCTTACTGTTGTATTTACTGATGCTAATACGGGATTAGTTGGGGGGGGCGTGCCGCGTGGGGAAATAATTCACAGGACCACTGATGGCGGAGACACCTGGACCTTAGTATTAAGGGAGACAGATTTGAAAGGGAAAGAACGAAATCATAAAGAGCAGCTTAGCTTTTATAATTATGGTGGAATTAACTCTATATATTTCAAGGATTCAAACATCGGCTATGCTGTGGCGGGTTATTTGGGGAGCTGGTGTCATAGATTAATATACACAACAACAGATGGAGGTTCAACTTGGACTAATAAGTACTATGGTTTTGAAGAATCTGGTTTAATTTCAGTCTATGTGAATAACGCTGGAAAAGGATGGGCGGTTGGTCTTAATGGAGTCATTTTTATTACAGAAGATGATGGTAATTCCTGGAATCAAATCCTAAGCGGAAATAGATCATCCCAATATAGTGGAGATAATATTTATTCTGTGTTCTGTATAAATGAAAATATAGGATGGGCTGTTGGAGAAAGAAATCTTTGGAGTCTTGATGCGAAAGTTATAATACTTAAAACAACTAACGGGGGTAAAATCTGGAAAACACAATTTTATCTAGTAGATGAATATGATCAAATAAGATCAGTGTACTTTATCAATGAAAATATCGGTTGGGCTATATCAGACGACAATTCTGCAATGGGCGATCAATTTTTCCGAACGACAGATGGCGGTGAGAACTGGATTTCAGTTAGTGGTATTCGTGGTTCATCTGTTTTTTTTATTGATCAAAATACAGGGTGGGTAACTGGTGATTTATCCAGTGATCCTGGGTCTGGAATCTATAAATCAACTGACGGTGGTATTAACTGGGTACAAAAGAGTTCGAGTAGCAGTTCAAGTATATATTTTTCGGATATAAATACTGGTTGGGCAATTGGTGGAGGTGGTAGTATATTAAAATCAACTGATGGAGGTGAAACCTGGGTTGCCAAAACAAGCGGAACTACAAATGCTTTGAACTGTGTAAAGTTTTATGACTCGAACTTAGGGATGTGTGTTGGAAATGGAGGCATAGTTTTACTATCAACAGATGGAGGTGAGAGTTGGATTAACAAACCCAGCGGTACGACTGAGGATTTGACATCGGTGACTTTTACAAATTCAACCACTCTTTGGATTGCTGGTTCAAATGGGAAAATATTATCGTCTTCAAACTTAGGTGATAATTGGACGGCTTATGATGGAGTAACTGAAAATGATTTAACTTCACTTTGTTTTATAAATGAATACACTGGTTGGTTTGGCGGGCTGAATGGAACAATGTTCAAATACTTTGATGAATTGATCTACACTGTTACTTTGACATCACCAAACGGGTGGGAGATCTGGAAATCAGGGTGGGATCGAGATATTAGCTGGTCAAGCCAAAATGTTGAATATATCAATTTATATTATTCAACAGATAATGGGAGTAGTTGGAATACTATTGCAATGGGTGTCGATGCCAGCAGTGGAAGTTACAGTTGGACAGTACCAGTATTAGTACCATTTATATCACTTCATTGTAAAGTTAAAATTGAGGATGCTGCACATACTACCATTTATGATGAGAGTGACCATACGTTTATTATCTGGCACGCTTGTAACGTAGTTAAGACTGCAAATTTGGGTCAACAGATTATAGACTTCTTAGAAACAAATATAGATATATCTCTAAATGTTACCACTTCAGGTGATATTTCCGTAACGTATTATCCGTATGAATCCCCTGTTGCTGGTACATTACCTTCGGGTGTACTAATCGCAAGTGAATATTACTGGCAAGTTTCATCACCAGGTGTAAGTTTTAATAATGGTAAGATTATAGTTCCAATATCAACTCTGCGTGGTGTTGTAGATGCTTCTTATCTTGTTTGGCTTAAAAGGTCTAACTCTGGAGATCCCTGGGAAAATATCGGGGGGACAATATCAGACGATAATTTAGAGAGTACAGTTTTGTTCGACTCCTTTTCAGAATTTGCAATTGGTTCAACAAGTCTGGTAAACCCACTTCCAGTAGAGTTAAAATATTTCAAAGCAACCGCTAATGAAGATCATATTGTATTAGGTTGGGAAACAAAAACTGAAGTTACGAACTATGGTTTTGATATTGAGCGTTCAGTTGTTGATGGGAAATGGAAGAAGATAGGATTTATTGAAGGACACGGAAACAGTAACTCACCTAAGCAATATTCATTTATAGATAAAAATCCTATTGGCGGAAGTAAATTCCAATACAGGCTAAAGCAAATTGATACCGATGGCAAGTATGAATACTCAGATGAAATAGAAGTTGAAATTATCCCGACTAAATTTACCCTTTATCAGAACTATCCAAATCCATTTAACCCAACAACAAAAATTAGATATCAATTACCTATGGAGAGTGAAGTAGTAATTAAAATCTATAATATTCTTGGAACTGAGGTTGCTACATTAGTTAATGAGAATAAAGAACCTGGAGTATATGAAGTGGAGTTGAATGCAATTAGTATATCGAGTGGTACATACATCTATAGATTTATTGCAGGTTCTTTTGTTGAAACAAAGAAGATGGTGTTGATGAAATAAGACGTTAAATAAAAAGTCGAATGTTAAGCCCCTGCTTAATAGCATAGGCGGGGGTTTTTATATACCACCATATACTCTCATCTAAGAGCGGAGGACTTGAGAACAGCTGTTGATATGCTGATTTGATTGATATATGTTTTTTTTATATTTAAATAAATCTATGTTGTTAAAAATGAAAAAACTAAGCTGGCTCTTATTATTTCTTTCAATTCTTCTTATTTGTTGTTCATCCGACAGATATGAAACAAGTGATTTACATATAATTAAAAATTATAATACATTATCAGAGAGCGTAATAGAAGGTGGTTCACTTTTAAGTATGAGCTATGTCGCATCTTATGATAAACAATCAGATAGTTTTTTTATTGAGGTAAGAAGTATAGATAATGTAGAAAATTTAATAATAGATAGTCCAGTATATAATAATG
>JABDPB010000168.1 GCA_013042995.1 Ignavibacteriaceae bacterium
AATTCCAATTTTAAACAGGCTAAAAATATGCTAATTATTGAATAATTGCTAATAAATAGAGCTATTTAAATTGTAATATCAACGATATAGAAATTCGAATTCTACAATCAATAAAATTGCACTTGATAAATGCTTCAATTATCGTAATTATTCCAGCCAAAATTTTCTATCAAAAATAATTAAGGAGAATAAACTAATGAAGAATATCTTGCTAATCTTTATTCTAATGATAGTATCAATTTTTGTAGTTGGCACTTCGTTTAATTCCACACAAATTCCTGCAGCAATTGAAAATTTTACTCTGCTGGATTACAACGGTAATGAACACTCACTTTCAAATTATGATGATTCTTTAGCTACTGTAATTTTATTTATAGCCACTGAATGTCCAGTTTCAAATGATTACAACAAAAGAATGCAATACATCTACAACGAGTACGCTCCAAAAGGATTTGCGTTTTTGGGAATTAACTCTAATAAAGCTGAGCTTGTTGATAGAATTAAAGAGCATGCCGAAGAAAAAGGACTCACTTTTCCTGTGTTAAAAGATGAAAAAAATGTAATAGCAGATATGTTTGAAGCTTCTGTTACCCCCGAAGCCTACATATTAAACTCAGGTTTGGAAATCCTTTACCAAGGGAGGATAGATAATTCAAGAAATGAATCTGAAGTTGTTTCTAAAGATTTGGAAACAGCACTTGATGAAATCTATTCCGGAAGCGAAGTTACAAAAAAGAAAACAAAAGCTTTCGGCTGCACAATTAAAAGAATTTAAGTGTAACAATGAACAAAATTTGTTTAATATTATTACTCACCGGTTTAGTCTTCTTGATTAAACCGGTATATGCTGTTATAGAAACACCTGCTGAAAATTCGATTAAAGTTGAAATTGTTTCCGTTGAAGATCTAAGAAAAATAATTGAAAACAAAACAGGTAAACCTTTATTAATAAATGTTTGGGCAACTTGGTGTGCACCATGCCGCGAAGAATTTCCCGATCTTGTGAGGCTTGCAGATGAATATGAAGATAAAATTGATGTGGTAGGAATTAGTGTTGATTTTCCTGAGGAGCTTGATTCGAAGATTATTCCATTTCTTAAAAAACAAGGAGCATCTTTTACAAATTATGTAATAAAAGTAATCGAGCCGGAAGACTTTATAAATTTGTTAAACAAAAACTGGAGCGGGGCAGTGCCCGCAACTTTTATTTATGATGAAAAGGGAAGGCAAGTAAAATATCTTATCGGCAAGCAAAGTTTTGAAGAGTTTGAGAAAGCGATTGAAAATCAGTAAGTGAGTTTAAATTTATTTTGCTGAACTAAAAATCATTGAGATAAAAAACGTGCATGCCTGTAAAAGAATTATTGCAGCACCGCTTGGCACATCCAATAAGTAAGAAGCCCACAATCCAACAATTGCGCTCAGTGTTCCGATTATTATTGAGACAACCGTCATCCTGCTGAAACTTTTGCTTAAAAGTCGGGCAGTTGCCGCAGGAATAACAAGAAATGCGGCTATTAAAACAATTCCAACAAGCTTAATAGAAACAACAACAGTAACGGCAATTAAAACGCTCAAAACATAATCATCAAACAAAACAGGCACTCTGTCTGCCTGTGCAAGTTCTCTATCAAAGGAAGAATAAGCCCATCGTTTCCAGAGGGGGAAAAAAGCAATGGTGATGATAACTACAAATGATGTAAAAAGAATGTCGGTGTAACTTACCGAAAGAATTGAGCCAAAAAGATAAGTGAATGCATCAACAGAATACTGCTTACGCATAAATAAAAAAACTATCCCTAGTGCCATCGAAACAGAAAAAAAAATTCCTATTGTAGTATCACTGCCTAATTTTGTTTTATTTTTTACCCACGTAATTCCAATTGCAACAATAATTGTAAACGGAACCGCGATCCAAAGGGGCTCCGAATCTAGCAGTAATCCAAGTGCGACACCACCAAAAGCGGCGTGTGCCAATCCGCTTCCCAAAAAACTCAACCCACGCTGAACAACAAATACACCGTAGTAGCTTGCAAGAAACCCAACAAGTACTCCGCCGATAAGCGCTCTTTGCATAAACGGAAGTGAAAGCAGTTCTAACATTTCTAAAATGATTTTAATGTGTGATCGTGACCGATGTGTCCGAATGCCCTACGCATGTTTTCTTCTTTAAGTGATTCCACAGGCGGACCGTAACTTATTTGTTTTCTGTTCAATACAAGCACAAAATCGGAATGATGGTTTGCAATGTGCCAATCGTGCGTGATCATTAAAATTGTTGCATCTGATTTTGATTGGTAATCTTCTAATAATTTATAAAGATCTGATTCACCTACAGCATCAATACCTGCGGCAGGTTCATCCATAATTATTAGCTTAGGATATTTTGCTATGCTTCGAGCAATGCAGACTCTTTGAAGCTCTCCGCCGGAAAGATCAGCTATGGCTCTGTTTGCAATTTGTTTTGCCCCAACTAGCTGAAGTGCATTTTCTGCTTTAGTTCTTGCATCACCGTGCAGTGCCCAGGGCCATCTTTGTTGAACACCTGAAATCACAAGCTCAATTGCAATTGCAGGAAAATTTCTATCCATTGTTTTTATTTGTGGTACATAACTGATTAAAGATGAATCAACTTTACCTGGCTTATTACCAAATATTAATACGCTTCCACTTGAGAATTCTGTTAAACCCAATAGCACTTTTATTAAAGTTGATTTTCCTGCACCGTTCGGTCCAACAATTGAAATGAATGAGTGGGATGTTACTGTAAAATTAATGCTATCGAGAACTGTGTGCTCGCCATAATTTACAGATAAGTTTTTTAATTCTAGAATATTCTGATTCATTTCAGTGCGTCAAGAATAATTTCTGTGTTGTAGAGAAGCAAATCCTCGTAAGTTAATCGTCCTTTTTTACCTCCAATCGGATCAAGTGTAAATATTTCTACTCCTGTTGATTCGGAAACAATCTCTGCAGGCTTTTCCGGTAGTTGGCTGTGGATAAATATTGCTTCTACATTTTTTTTAAAAGTAATATCAATTATTTTCTTTAAATCTTTTGCGGTTGGCTCTTTGCCCGGGATTGGTTCAATTAAACCTGTAACACTAAAATTAAATCTATGTAGAAAGTATGCAAAGAATTGATGTGAGAGTAATATATTTTTCCTTTTTAAACCGGATACTTTCGATTCAATTTTTGTATAAAGATTGTTTAACTCATCAGAAAAAAGTTTCGCATTTGAATTAAATTCTGCACATCCTTCAGGATCAAATTTACATAGAACTTCAGCTAAATTTTGAGCCAAAATTTTTACGAGGAGAGGATCAGTCCAAAAATGAGGATCAGTGCCAACTATTTCGCCATCAATCATTTTAACACTTAGCAGAGAATCCCTTGGAAGTAATTTGATGAATTCAATTTTATTTTTATTATCAAAATTCAAAGCCCAGCTATCCAATTTTTCGGATCCATAAAATAGAACTGCTGCCGATTCAATATCTTTTACTTCTGAAGGAGAAACTTCATACGAATGCGGTGAAGACCCAGGTTCTAAAATTGAGATTACTTCACCTCGAGCACCAGTTACTTTGTGAATGATTTCTTTAAAGGGATGAAGAGTTGTAACAATTTTTATTTGCGATGTTAATGGAAATGCCAGCAGTATGAATATTAAAATGAGTTTTTTTACCATTGCATGCCGTGGAAATCCACCAGATTATTTTGTTTTGACTGCTTTTTTCCTCATTGAGCGGAGGATAAATATAAATCCGATAATCACAAAGGGAATACTTAAAATTTGTCCCATATTAAGTGACATGCCCGCTTCAAAAGATGATTGATTCTCTTTTACAAATTCAACAAAAATTCTGAATGTAAAAACAAGCACTAAGAACAATCCGAACAGCAAACCGTCACTTAAATCTTTTTTCTTTTTGTAGTAAATGAATAGTAGAATCAGAAAAATTAGAAAGTAGGCAATTGACTCATAAAGTTGTGTCGGATGACGCGGAAGCTCATCAATCGCGCTAAAAATAAATGCCCATGGTACTTCTGTTACTTTACCAATGATTTCAGAATTAAAAAGATTTCCTAAACGTATAAATGAGCCAGCAAGTGCAACTACAATAACAACACGATCTAAAATCCAAAGAAGGGAAATATCTTTTTTCTTTTTTGCATAAAGAAAAAGTGCGATTATAATTCCTATTGCAGCACCATGGCTTGCAAGTCCGCCTTCCCATACTTTTAAGATTTCAATTGGATTGGACAGATAAAATTCTGGATTATAAAATAGACAGTGACCTACTCTTGCACCGATTACAGTTCCAAAGATCATATATACTGCAAGCTGTTCAACTTCTGATTTTTTTCTTCCCTCCTGATTGTAAATCCAGCCCATTATAAAGTAACCGACTACAAATCCAAGCGCAAACAAAACTCCATACCAACGAATTGAAAATGGTCCGATGTGAAAAATTTCTGGACTTACGCTCCACTCAATAAATGACAGCAGCATATTGATTGTTAAATTTTAATATGTTTTTTGATTATAAAAGGAAAGATAAATAATAATTGCATTCAATTGAACGGTAAATAGAATAAATTCGAAAAATGAATAAATGTGCATTTGTTACTTTTTCTTTGTTCTGCCTTTTCGTTTCGGTTTTGATTTAGCTTCTTCTACAAGATTCAGACATTCTTCTAAAGTTAAGGAAGCAGGATCTCGGTCTTTTGGAACCCTAACATTTTGTTTACCGGATTTTATATAAGGTCCCCATCTTCCATTTAAAATTTGAATATCAGAATTTTCATTAAAAATTTTTATAGTTTTTTCCGCATCAACTTTCCGTTTGGCCTCAATTACATCAATAGCCTCATCAATATCAATATCGTGCGGATCGGACTGATTTTTAATTGAATAGAATTTATCATCGTGTTTAACATAAGGACCAAATCTCCCAATCGCAGCAATAACTTCACGGTCTTCGTATTCGCCCACAACTCTCGGCAGTTCAAAGAGATGGAGTGCCTCTTCAAAAGAAATATTTTCCAGCTTCTGATTTTTTCTTAATGCAGCATAATGAGGTGTATCGTTTTCATCATCAGGTGTGCTTAAAACGGCAACTGGTCCATAACGTGCCATTCGTACAGAAACTTGTTTTCCTGTAACAGGATCTTTACCTAAAATTCTTTCGCCCGAAACTCTCTCTGAGGTTTCTATCGTGTATTGTACTTTTTCGTGAAAAGGTGGATAAAACTCTTCAAGCATTTTGTGAAAATCAATCTCACCGTTTGCAATCTCATCAAGCTCATCCTCAATATGCGCAGTAAATTTGTAATCCATTATTTGTGGAAAGTGCTCAATCAAAAAATCATTAACAAGCATTGCGATATCGGCTGGAAAAAGTTTTCCTTTATCGGCACCGGTAATTTCTGTTTCTTTTTTAGTGGTGATTATTTTTGATTCATTTAAAGTAATAACAGCAAATTCTCGTTCATTCCCTTCTCGTTCTTCTTTATGAACATATCCTCTTTTTTGAATTGTGCTGATCGTTGGTGCATAAGTCGAAGGCCTCCCAATTCCAAGCTCTTCTAATTTTTTAACGAGATTAGCTTCAGTGTAACGTGCAGGTGGTCGTGTAAATCTTTCTGTAGCTATAATTTTATTAAATGACAATTTCTGCCCCTTACTTAATTCAGGCAGTAATCCATCACTTTCGTTTTCACCATTTTCATCCTCTGTCGATTCAAGATATACTTTTAGAAAACCATCGAACTTTACAACTTCTCCCTTTGCAGTAAACTGTCGATCGGAATTTGAGATACCTATTTTTATAGTAGTCCTTTCAATGTCTGCATCGCTCATTTGTGAAGCTATTGCACGTTTCCAAATTAATTCATAAAGAGCTTTTTCTTCTTTTGAGCCAGAAACTTTTTCTTTACTGAAATCAGTTGGACGAATTGCTTCATGTGCTTCCTGTGCGGATTTGCTTTTTGTTTTGAACTGCCGCTTGTGCGAATATTTTTTGCCGTATTCACCATTAATTTGAGTCTTTGCAGAACCCAAAGCTAATTCAGATAAATTTACGGAATCAGTTCGCATATAAGTTATTTTTCCAGCCTCATATAATCGTTGAGCTAAAAGCATTGTCCGTGCAACCGAATATCTTAGTTTACGACTTGCTTCCTGCTGTAATGTTGAAGTAGTGAATGGGGGTGCAGGAGTTTTTCTAACAGGCTTTTTTTCTAAGCTTTCAACTTCAAAATCTGCTGTTTTACATTTCTCAAGAAAATCTTCTGCTTCTTTGTGTGAATCAAAGTAACCAGGAACTTCCGCTTTAAATTCAGTTGTTTTACCATCTTTACCTTTAATCAAAAAGTTAGTAACAACTTTGAATCTAGATTGAACAGCAAAAGAATCGATCTCTCTTTCACGTTCAACAATTAATCTGACAGCAACAGATTGAACCCTTCCAGCGGAAAGATTTGGTTTTACTTTTCTCCATAAAATTGGAGAGAGTTCAAACCCTACAAGTCTATCAAGAATGCGCCTTGATTGCTGCGAATTAACAAGGTTATAATCAATCCCACGTGGATTTTTAATAGCATCGAGAATTGCAGGTTTCGTAATTTCGTGAAATACTATCCGTTTGATCTTTTTTTCCGGCAATTCTAAAGCTTCCTTTAAATGCCATGCAATTGCTTCCCCCTCACGGTCCTCGTCAGTTGCCAGCCAGATTGTTTCTGCTTTATCGGATACTTTCTTTAATTCTTTAACAACCGATTTTTTATCTTCAGAAATTATGTAGTGCGGTGTGTAATTATTTTTTATATCTATCCCTTTATCCTTCTTCATCAAATCGCGTATGTGACCATAACTTGATGTGACCATAAAATCTTCGCCAAGAAATTTTTCAATCGTGCTTGCTTTTGCAGGGGATTCAACTATAACAATATTTTTTGCCATATTTCTTCTTTTATTTAAAATGAGGTGCAAATTAACTGATAAAAAAAATAAATTTCAAAGTCATATTTTTTTGGATATTAAGATTGTGTTATTTAAGACCATAAAAGAAACATATTTTAGCATCTTAGAAGTAATTGCTTTTAAAGTTTATGTCTAAATGAAAAACATTCTAAAAATACTTGCTTTCCCGTTCATTTTTCTTATTAAATTATATCAATTGATAATTTCTCCAATTCTTCCGGCATCTTGCAGATTTACACCCACTTGTTCACACTATAGTGTTGAAGCACTAAAAAAACATGGTTTATTGAAGGGCGGATGGTTCAGTGTAAAGAGAATTATGCGGTGCCATCCCTGGGGCGGAAGCGGTTATGATCCTGTTCCTTAAGTTGGAGTTATGTTTTGAGTAAAATGAAAAAATTCAACTTAAAAAAACCCCTAAATTCACTCTCAATATTACTCCTGAAAATATTTTTAGGATTTATTTTAATTTCGATTTTTTCTGTCATTATGTTGAAGTGGGTAAATCCTGTTTTGTCTTCGATAATGATACAAAGAAAAATTGAAGCAATGCTTGCATTTAATGAAAGACAAATGATAGCTTATTCTTGGGTGAGTTACGATGAAATTTCAAAACAAATGTCAGTTGCTGTTATTGCAGCAGAAGATCAAAATTTTCCGTTTCATTTTGGATTCGATTTTAAGCAAATTGAAAAAGCAATTGAGGACAGTGAACGCGGTAAAAGACTCAGAGGAGCCAGCACTATTACGCAGCAAGTTGCTAAAAACCTTTTTCTTTGGGAAGACAGAAGTTTCATTCGGAAGGGAATAGAAGCTTATTTTACTTTACTTATTGAAATTCTCTGGACAAAAGAAAGAATTCTGGAAGTCTATTTAAATATTATTGAAACCGGAGATATGATTTTTGGCTTGAGAGCTGCAAGTAAAATTTATTTCAATTTACGTCCTGAAAAGTTGAATATTGATCAGGCTGCACTTTTAGCTGCAACATTACCAAATCCTAAAAAATATTCTGCAAGAAATCCTTCGAACCACGTATTGAAGCGAAAAGAATGGATAAAGAAGCAAATGAGCTTATTGGGTGGGACAAATTATCTTAAAAATTTTTAATTCGATTTTTCTTTTGCCTCTTTCATTTTTTTAACAAAGTTATTATAGCACTCGTTAAACTTCTGTAAATCATCTTCAGAAAAATTATAAACAACATGACAGTTAGGACACTTGATTTTTTTCTGTTTCATTGCATTTTCTAAATCGAGTAAGAATTTATTCTCACACACATCACACGTGTAATTTAGTTGAAGTTGCATATGTCCTCCGTCTATGTTTTAATAGTGAATGTTAATACAAAATAATCAACTTTTTTGTAAAAGCAAGTGTTTTATTATAAATATTGAACATTGCTTATTTATTGACCTTTTTAGCAGATAAGTTTAATTTAAGTGTGAGTTTAGGGACACTTATTCTTCGCTCGCTTTTCCAATAAAATTTTAAGGAAAAATGGTGAAGGGCTTTTTGCAGAGCAGTACTTTTTATTGGCTGCTGGATATTTTTGTGATATTATTCTGCGCGGCTGGAATTTATTCTGTTTATCTAAAAGCTAACCTTCCTTTCAACATTGCGACAAAAAATTCAAATTTAGTTGTCGATAAAATATCAACCAAATTCGACAATTTATCAAAAGATCAAATCATTAATTCAATTGATGGAATTTCATTTAGTAATTGGGAAGAAGTAGAGCTATACCTGGATGGAAAGCAAATTAGTGAAAAAGTTAAAGTAAAATTTGAGAACAAAACAAAACAAATAGAAACGAGATTAGCAAGATACTATTCTCTTTTTGATATAATGATAATAGGTATTGTTGGCTTGTTTTTTATTTTCTTCGCTATTCTTGTTCAAACAAAGGCACCTCATAAAAACTCTGCAAAGCTGTTTCATTTTGCAAGTCTCGGGCTTGGAATGGTTATTACAATGACTGCAGCTAATTACTCATTCAGTTCCTTTGGCTACGGATATATCAATCGAATACTTTGGCTTGCTGCATATTCTGTTACTCCTGTATTGTTTATTCATTTTGCACTTACTTTTTTAAAGGAGAATAAAACAAAGAAAAATTGGCTGCTTGGTATTTTGTATGCTGCTTCACTTATTAATGTTTTCATTCTTTCCTATTTCTTTTTTGATGCATCATTAAACAGCAATCAAAATGGAATTAGAAATTATGTTTTATTTTACGATACTTTTTTCAGAGTTTTTCAAATTACATGCATAATTACAGCAATAGGGGTTTGCATTTATGCTTATAAACGAGCTACAGCATTAGAGGAAAGGAAAAGACTTCAGTGGTTGCTTTTAGGCTTTTTTATCGGCCCTTTTAGTTTTGTAATTCTTTGGATTCTTCCAATACTTCTTACCGGACAAAGTCTATTGCCTGAATCACTTGCAATCATATTTTTGGTCGCTATTCCAATTACTTTCAGCATTGCTATTGTAAAATATCACTTAATGGATATTCATTTGCTTGTCAGAAGAAGTCTTGTTTATTCAATAATTCTTGTAGCTATAATTCTAACATACATTGGCTTATCATCAATTGTTACGTTATTTGTAAGTGATGTGAATCCGGCATTTCCCTCTGTACTAACAGCTATAGTAGTAGTACTTGCTTTGCAGCCAGTGAAAAATGCTGTACAGAAGTTTGTTGATAAAAAGTTCTTTCGAGTTGAGTATGATTTCCGTGTGGAACAACAAAATTTTTTAGATGACATCAAAAGTTCGCTCGATATTCAATCATTAGCTGAAAAAATTGTAGCGCAAACAAGCCAATTGATTCCTGTTGATAATATAGGATTTTTTATTCTTAGCAAGCCCGATAACAAAATTAAAATGATTGCAAACAGAGGCTGGGACAAATTAAAGGGCAGAAGTCTAAGATTCGAAGAGGAAAAACTTAAAACAGATTTGTCTATTCCTGTTGCAATTGTTGAGCAAGTTGAACCTGGTGTTAACATTGAAGCGGCGGATGTTGAAGTTTTTAAGAAATGGGGAATGGTTCTAGTTTTTCCCGTTAAATCACCAACAGGAATCATTCATGCATTTATTGCTTTAGGCACAAAACTATCAGGAGTTAGATATTTAAAAGATGATATTGATTTACTGAGGATGGTTTCTACTGCCACAGCTATTGCAATTGATAGAATTAAAATGCAAGAAGATTTACTCAGAGAGAAGCTTGAAGCTGAGCGGTTAGAAGAGCTTAATAAAATGAAATCATTTTTTGTTTCAACAATAACTCACGAGCTTAAAAACCCACTCACTGCTATAAAATTACATGTTGATCTTGCACAAATGAAGTTGGATAAATCAAGTAAGAAATCACTAGATCCTTTAAAATTTATTGATGGTGAGAGTGATAAACTTAAAAGATTAATTGAGAATATTTTAGATGCCGGAAAAATTGAAACAGGAATGAAGTATTATAAATTAAAGACAATTGAATTAAATGAAATAGTGTGCAATGTATTGAAAGAAATGCAGTATCAAGCAAAACTTAAAAAACAATCAATTTATTTTAGCAACAATGAGCTTAAATTTTATGTAAATGGGGATTCTGATGCTGTAGAGCGTGCTGTTCTTAATATCATAACTAATGCTATCAAATACTCGGATGAACAAACAGCAATTAATGTATCTATA
Source organism: Ignavibacteriaceae bacterium (assembly GCA_013042995.1). Taxonomy (GTDB): domain Bacteria; phylum Bacteroidota; class Ignavibacteria; order Ignavibacteriales; family Ignavibacteriaceae; genus IGN2. The sequence continues at coordinate 10,688 of JABDPB010000168.1, forward strand.
ATAAACCAAAACGATTCAGTTGGCGCTAGAGTATGTGATAAAGGGAAAGGAATTGATAAAGATCAATTGGCAAAAATTTTCAAACCCTATTACCGTTCGGAAAATAAATCTGCACTAAAAGTCGAAGGAACAGGACTTGGATTAGCCATTGTTAAACACATAATGGATGCACACAATGGCAAAATTGAAGTTGAAAGCGAAGTTGGTAAAGGAAGTACATTTACTCTTTGGTTTCCGGAAGTAAAAAATGAATAAAATTTTAATTATAGAAGATGATCCTGCTATTCAATTAGGTGTGAAAGAATATTTATCCTCTAACGGTTACGAAATATTATTGTCATCTGATGGAAAAGAAGGTTATGACTTGGGAATAAAGGAAAATCCTGATCTCATTTTACTTGATATCAATTTACCATCGGTAAACGGTTTAGAAGTTTGCAGAATACTTCGCGAGAAAAATTTTCGAAACCCTATTATTATGCTTACTTCAATGTCAGATCAAATAGATAAAATAGTAGGGCTTGAAGTTGGCGCCGATGATTATATAACAAAACCCTTTAATTTTAGAGAGTTGCTTGCACGAATCAGGGCTCAGTTAAAATATGCAAGTAATATTTATAGAAACGATGAAATAAAGGCAACTCAAGAAAAGAATAGTGAAACTATACGAAGACATTTGCTTGTCGTTATGTTCAGCGATATGGTTGAATATTCAAAAAAGATGAATGAAAATGAGGATTTGGCTTTAACTCAACTAAAGGTTCACGATAGGATAATAGAAAATGCTGTTATAGAATTCAGTGGAAAAGTAATTGAAAAAACTGGTGACGGATTTTTGTCTACTTTTGAAAGTGCAGCAAACGCTCTAGATTCCTGCAAAATTATTCAGCAGCAATTTAAGGAATACAATTCGGGCAAATCAGAAAATGAAGCTGTAAAAATTAGAATAGGATTACATATTGGTGATGTATTAGAAGTTGAAAGTAAAGTAAAAGGTGATGCTATAAATGTTGCAAAAAGAATTCAGGAAAGTGCCGAACCCGAAAGTATTTTTGTATCTGAAAATTTTTATTTAACTGTAAAAAGGAAAACCGAGACAAAGTTTAAAAGCTTGGGTGCATTTGATTTAAAAAATATTAAAGATCCATTTAACCTATATAAAGTTCTTAGTTAGATAGTAGTAATAATAGCCGAAAAAATTTTCGTGGGAGGAAATGTGAAAAAAATATTAATTATAGAAGATGAACCTGCAACTGTTGCAGGTCTTGAAGAGGCGCTTAAAGAAGAATATTTTGAAGTTTCGAGCGCGCTCACAGGAGAACATGGTTACAAAAAAGCCAAGGATGGCGACTACAATTTGATTATTCTTGATCTAAAATTACCCGATATGAGCGGAATTGATATTTGTAAGAATCTACGGAAAGACGAAATACAAATTCCGATATTAATGCTCACTGCAAAAAAACAAGAGATGGATAAAGTATTAGGGCTAGAAATAGGAGCAGATTATTATATGACAAAGCCTTTTAGTATTAAAGAACTAATTGCTGTCGTTAGGAGGTTATTAAAAAGACCTCCTACTATGATTACCGAAATAGATGAGTTTTCTTTTGGTAATGTTTTCATCAATTTTAAAAATAAGGACGCTACTAAAAACGGAAAACAGGTTGAATTAACTGCAATGGAATTTGAAGTAATGAAATATTTTATTCAGCATGAGAGTGAAGTTATAGATCGGGATAGTCTGCTTGACGATGTTTGGGGATATGAAAATTATCCTTCAACAAGAACCGTTGATAATTTTATTCTTTCTCTGCGCAAGAAAATTGAAGATGATTACAAAAATCCAAAACATATTTTAACGAAGCACGGTGCAGGATATAAGTTTGTAAAATAATTTATTTCTAGTTTTAAACGGTTATTGGATTTTCATAGAATTTGCTTTTAGCATTAGTAATCATTTCTTTCCTTCTAGATTTTACCCGACTAAACACTCTTTTTTGGGCATGATGTCTCTGGAATATTGAAAGTTTAAAGTAGATAACAGTCGTTATAAGCATTTTAAGTATGAATTGTTGAACAGATTCTTGTTTTGATTGCTTGTAAAGGAACCTTAACCATCGCTTAAAAATATTTATCCACGAATAAAAAATTTTGTTCACGCTTCTGTACGCTTCATAAATTTCATCTTCGGTTAAATGTTTATGTTTAAATAAAACATGATCGCCTTCGAAATGAGAAAGATCACCATCAATTAATCTCCCCTCACTTTTTGCTTTAAAATACAATGGAGTTCCGTAGAGTGGAATGGAGATTGATGGAAGAATAACACTGCAGCCAACTTCATCCAGCTTTTCAGGCAGGCTATCATAATAGGCTTTTGTATCTTTATCTAACGCAAACATCAAACCAGAAAAAGTTAATATTCCTTTTCGATTAAGTTTATCAAAATACTCTTTGTATTCTTCAACCTTGTTTTGCTTTTTTTGCACATCTCGAAGACTTTCTTCATTCAAGGATTCCATACCTAAAAAAGCCATCCTGCAGTTTGCATTGGAAAGTGCATCCACAAATTCATCATCCCTTAAGCATTCAATGCTAAACTGTGTGCCGATTCCCCAGAATTTCAGCTTAGCAATTTCCTTTAGTAAATCTTTTGCGTACTTAATATCCCCGCCTAAATTATTGTCAAGCAGCATAACTGTTTTCTTTTTATACCAGGGTAATCCTTTGGTGTTCTTTAAATCGCAAATCACATCTTGTATGGGTCGTTTTCGGTGCGGTGTTCTTACAATGTTTAACTGACAGTAAGTGCAGGAATGCGGACAGCCGCGTGTTGCTTCTGTTACTATTGGTGTAAAATATTTTTTTTCAACTAAATCATATCGCGGAGGGGGAATATTATCAAGCGAAGGAGATAAACCAGCTTCATATCTTTTTTTAAGCTTTCCCTTGACCATATCTTGAACCATTTGCGGCCAGATGCTTTGTGCTTCACCGACAAGAATTGAATCGAAATGAGGCTGCACGTTATCAGGATGAGTTGATGCAAACTTGCCTCCGCCAATTACGGTTTTACCCATTATTCTAAATCTTTCTGCAACTTGATATGCATGAGGGGAAAGGTAATCCATAAAACTTATTGCAATAAAATCCGCATCGTTATTGTAATCAATTGGTCTAACCATTTCGTGAAGAACTTCTACTTCAACAATCGGAGGTGTCATTCCCGCCAGCAAGATTCCTGGTAAAGGCGGAGCAGGATTCCTGGCATAATACGGTTCTTCATCTACCAGGTTTTGGAACAAAACTATTATCAACAACTTTGGCTTTTTCATTTCTGTTATCCTCAGTTAACTAATACTTTGTTACTTTTAGTACAAAAGGTTTTATCCACACTACCTGATTTATTTTTATCCCAGATATCTACTATAGCTTCCATCAATCTATCGATATCATCTTTAGTGTGGGTTGCCATGATGCTGACTCTAAACCGCTGTTGTGATTTTGGAACTGCAGGATATTCGACCGAGTTTACGAAAAAGCCTTTTTGATGAAAATCATATGCTGCTTTTCGAATATTCATCACAGTCGGAACTTTTAGAGGAAAAATTGGAGTTATCGAATTTGCATCAAAACCTAATTGCTTTAAACACCTTGCAGTGTAATTGATATTATCTCCTAACTTTGTTTGAAGTTCAGATTCATTTTCCAATACATCAAGTGCTGCCAAAACTGAAGCAACGACTGTGGGGGGTAATGATGCAGAAAACATATAGGAGCGCGCAAAGAAGCGCAGATAATTAATAATTGGTTTGGATGCTGCAACAAATCCACCTGTAACTGCAAAAGTTTTGCTAAACGTGCCCATTGTGATATCAATTTGTCCTTCCAGCCCAAAATGTCCAGCACTACCTGTACCTTTGGTACCCATCACACCGGTTCCATGTGCATCATCAACGACTAAAATTGAATTATTTCTTTTGCATATCGGAACAATTTTATCCAACGGTGCAATGTCTCCATCCATTGAATAAACACCTTCTACACCAACAAAGCGATCTTTAAATTTCATTGTTTCTGTTCTCGATAGTGTTTGTTCGAGTAATTTGGCATCATTGTGTGAAAAGTGAACTGCTTGTGCTCCTGACATTTTAATTCCATCATAAAATGATGCATGGCTGTATGCATCGTAAACAACTAAATCTTCGCTTCCCATAATTGCAGAAACAAGACCAACGTTGGCGCCGTAACCACTTGAAAAAATCAGCACATCTTCTGCACCTTTTAAATGTGCAAGTCTTTCTTCAAGCTCATAGTGAAGAGATGTGTAACCATTCAGCAATGGAGGACCACCAATTCCGGTTCCCTGCTTTTTTATTATTCTGCAAACGTATTCTTTTATATATGGGTGATTGGCTAAACCCAGATAATTATTTGACCCAAACATCAGCATGCTTTTTAATTCACCGGTGTAGTGATCAATTACTTTTACTTCTCGATCTGCTGCGCTGGATACACACCGTAAGTGCTGCATTTGTTTATTTATCATTAAATCCTTAATAAATGAGCCGAAAAAGTTTGTACGTGAATTCAGGTTCATTTTTCTACCCCTTAGCAGCACATCTCTCAAATCGAAATTCTCTCCTCCTTTATATTCATTTGCTGCGTTCATTTTTCGTTCCTTTCTTTTTATGGTTTCTATCTTTTCTACAGGAAATTTAATGTTGAATCGAGAGCTAATTGTCAGAGAATTGTCAGGGAGATGTAAATTTTAAGCAGGGTTCATTCTTAATTTGATAATCATACTCTAATAGCATTTTTAAGTAGTGATTTACATCACTGTTTGTTTCAATTGGAAGGTTTCTAATAAAGGTTGTGTTCATTGAAATCAATTCATCGTATAAAGGAATTTTAATTTCTTTTTGATGAATTACTTTTCCCAGCTCAATTGGGTTTAGGCTATTTTGAAAAGCCTCCTTTAAAAATAAATCTTTTGTATTGTTTGGAATTGTAAATATCAATTCAAATTCTCCATGCTGTCCGGCAAACAATAGCCAAGGGGGAATGTTTAGATTCTTGGAATACTCAAACGCACGTATGTCAATTGCATTTTCCAAATTCTCATCTAATTCAAAGCCATAATTATTTAAGCGCATAAGTTGGTCGAGAGTTGTAATTAAGCCATCACTTGTGTCCATACAACAGGAGGCATATTGCATATTTACATTAGCATATTTCAACTGTGCAAGTGGTTTGTAATTTGAAAATGAGTTTGTTTGTGAAATCAGTTTTGAAATAGCGTAAGCGTTTCCGCTACCAAGTCTTCCTGAAGTGTAAACAATGTCATTTGGTTTACAACCTATACGTGAAATGGATTTGTCCTGGTTAATAATTCCGATTGCTGTTCCAGTTAATACAAGACAGTCGCCTTCATTTGTATCGCCACCTAAAACAAAAGTATTGTAAGTGTTACATGCATCGGAGATTCCTTTTTGAAGCTCTTTATTTTTTTCTTCTTTAAAGTGTTTGGGGATAATTTCTGAAATTAAAATTCCTAAAGGTGTAGCTCCCACAGCAGCAAGATCACTCATATTTACAGTTACAATCATCCATCCAACTAAATATGGATCATCATACAATCCTTGTGATATTTCCTCCGAAATACTATCAGTTGTTACAGCAAGCAATGTATTATTCAATTTTAATATTTCCGCATCACTTTCGTGTGGTTTGTTTAATTGATTCGGTGATCTTTTAAAATCAGAAATTAATTGATTGATAGTCCGATTTTCTAATATTGAATTTAATTTATACATACTTTTATTAACCTCGGAATAACAGAAAACTCTACTGATTTTGTTCTAATCACTTCACCGTCGAACTCTACAGCGAATTCATTTTGAGATGTAATTTTTAGTTTATTTGTTCGCCAGAATTTTTTATTAAAGGAATTATCAGAAACTCCATTACCTAAATTGTAAAACAGATCTAATAGCCTCCACTTTTTGAACGAATGAAAAAGATGAACATCAAACAAACCATTATTTAGAAGAGGAGTTGACTGATATCTTAACTTGCCGGAAAAGAAGGGACATTTAATAATGCCAATATTTGTAATGTTTGTTCCGAAAATTTTGTTGTTACTTCTGATTTCTCCAAAGAAGTTTTTGTAAGTGAAAATATTCTTTATTGCTGCATAAGTAATGGCACTTTGCGTGTTGAATTTCTTAAGATATTCTAAAATCGAATCCGGATTATTGAAGAAATTATTCCCCTCTGCAGTTATCCCTAAGCTTGCATTAATTAGGAAATATTTTTTAAGCAACATTCCATTACATTCAAATTGCAAACAGCCAACATCACGCTGAAAGGCTTTATTAAAGTTCAATTTATAGGGAATTCTATTTAGAATATTTTTAGATAGAAACGGTTTATGGAAATCATTGCTTGATCCAATACCAACTGCACCAATTCTTACTTGACATAAATAGTCTGGCTCTCTCAGGTTTATGAGAACATTTAATAAATGATTTAATGTTCCATCGCCGCCGGCAATTACAAAATCAGTTTTGCCCTTCTTAATAGAATTGAGTATAAATTCAATATCAGATCCGTTTCTTCCAACACAAAATATTTCTGTTGAGCCATAACTAAGATTTAATGGCTTACAAACTCGCTCCCATTTTTTAATTGCTTTTCCGCCACAGGCTTTTTTATTTAAAATAACTTGCATTATTTAACCTAAATCTGTTCTTTCGCTGGTCTGGTTTTGATGACGACGAAATAAAGAAGATAAAATAGAATTAAAGGGATAAACCAATCTGGTTTATTTAGGACAGCAAAACTTGATAGCATAAGTATATAACTATGCACACAAGGTACGATAGCTCGATGTGCTTCTGAATCCGTATTAACAGAATGTAAATTTAGTTGTGTAAATATTGTAGCTGCAATTCCCGCATAAGCAAAAACAAGTGCTTTTAATATAATTTGATGTGGAAACGAATTGAACGCCAATACAAAAATTGTAGCGAATACAGAAACAGATGCTGCTATTCCAAAAACATCACTTGCAATTGATGATAGTTTCCTGCCAAATTTTACGGGAAGAGTGTTGTATGCTGTGGCAGTGTCTGCCTCAATATCTTTAAAATAACCTGTAATTACAAAATTTGCGTATCCAAAGAAAACTGTTAAAACTGCTGCAATAAAAATTAGGTTTGAAAAATCAAAATAAATTTTTCCCAAACCTGCTAAGTATGCCATTAAAAATAGAACAACCACAATCCAAGCATTATAAAAAGGTCCAGCCCACCACTTACGTTTGAAAGTAGTGTATGTTGCTAATCCAAATCCGGCCAAAATCCCAAGCGCAAGATTTATGGGATTATAAAAAGCTAATACAGAAATACAGTAAAAAAGACCAATGATGCTTATGATTAAAAAATGATTTTTCTTTACAATTCCTTGTGTCAGGGGGCGGTAAGGTGATGAGATGCTGTCAGTATCAATTTGAAAGCAATCTGTTAAAGCCTGGCCGAATCCATAAGAAAGAAAAGTTACTTTGAATATAAATAAAGCTTTTAACAAACTAATCTCCCCGGCAAAAGACATCCCTAATACACCAGTTATTCCAGAAACAAACATTAAGTAAGGTCTCATCGTTAGTATATAAGCTTTACTGAACTTCAGCGAAAACGGTGGATACGTTTTTATTGCAAGTGTGTTCATTTTATTTCTCATTTTTGTAATGACAGACCAAATTTTCTCCTGATGTAAAATTTCTTTCTCCATAGGCCAATTTTCTCTATTAGGCTATATGCTTTTGAAAATAATCCGGGAAAAAGAAATGCAACTTTTGAGGGAATCGATAATAATGATGGGACAATTACTTCAGCTTTGTGTTTATTAATTACTTTTAGCACTATATCAGCAACTACTTCTGATTCAATGGTTTTACTTATGAAAGCAATCGCGGTTTTATAATGATCAGCTTCGAGTTTGAGCATTTTTGTATTTACCGGACCAGGAGAAATTAAGCTGATTTTAACCTCAGAGCCTTTTAGTTCCTGTGATAGTGAGTGAGTGAATCCGCGAAGGGCAAATTTAGTTGCTGAATAAACTGATGAGTAGGGCATAGGAATTATCCCGCCAATTGAGCCTATATTAATTATATGTCCAAATTTTTGTCTTTTCATTAGCTTTAATGATTTTTGTGTCCCGATTAATACTGAAGAAAGATTTACGTTTATCATTTTGTTTATTTGTTCTTCAGATTGAATTAAGAAATCCCCTGGAATTAAAATGCCTGCACAATTAATCAGCACATCTAACTTTTTGTACTTTTGAGAAACAAAATCAAGAACTCTATCCCACTCTTCAGATCTAGATAAATCAGATTTTATAAGTGAAATATTTCTCTTGATTTTAAAGTCGGGATGAGTTTGATTATAAACCGCAATTACATTTGCATACAGATTGGATAATTTCTTAACAACTGAGCTGCCAATTCCACCCGAAGCTCCAGCAACTATTATTATTTTATTTATAATTGTGTTGTTCTGCATCTTATTATCAGGATAATTAAAAATCTCACTTGAAGATTAGTGAAGAAGAAGGGGGGAGTTGTCAGAGAAATGTAAAAGAGTTGTAAAAATTTACAATCTTACAAATCAGCTTAAAGTAGTCATAATCAGCTATTTTTAATTGTTAAAAACTAAAATCCACCTGCATAAACGGCAGGATAAATG
>JABDPB010000100.1 GCA_013042995.1 Ignavibacteriaceae bacterium
TTAGTTTTCACAATATTTAATTCAAGATTTCCGTTGGTATTTTTCACTCCGATATGTTTTACAAAGCCAGCAGGTTTTATGCTTGAGAGTTCTTCACTTTTGTCTATTGTATTAGATAAGCTAATACTAATAGAAGTCTTATTTTCACTATTATACACAGATTTTATCTTAGTATCCGCTCGCATTTTAACAAATGTGCCAAGACTGTTAATTTCAATTTTGGCAGCTTGAATTATGTTGATCTGCTCTCTCTTGGGATCAACAACTATTAAACGATTTGGGCTTGCATAAATAACTGCTCTATCATTAAACCTGTTACTGATTTCAAGCATGTCTTTCAAAGGAATAAAAATCATTCCATCAATAAAGTGTGTTGAGGTAACCAATTGAAGAGAAGAAGTTTTTTTGTTTTGCTTGGATTTTAATACCAGAAAAGGATTTTTTGCAATAAAACGTGTACTATACTTGTTAAATTCTGCGTTAATTGATTTTGTAAATTCATCAACTTCATTTGTGATACCCAGTGCATCTAAGAAGTATTTAACCGATATATAAGGATTTCCCTGGAAATTATATGATGGTATATAGTTTACATTGCTTCCGTCTATTAGGGAGATTCTTGATGATTCCTGCGGAAATGATATGCTAAGAAAGAATAAGAAAAGGAAAGACTTCAAAAATATGTTCACTTAAAAAACCATAGTAGATGTTCTAAAATTTCTAAATGAAAATTCATGTTTTGCTAAATAAATAATTCTCTTTAAATATAATAGAAAAGCTACACTTACATTCACAATAATAAAAAAGCCTTCAATAAAATTGAAGGCTTTAAGTAGGCATTTGGAGAACTAATTCATCTAATCTTACCTAACCATAGCGATTGCCAATCTCTGAAACTTCGTTGCTTTATCTAACCCAACCAAAGCGACTGCCAAGTTCTTCAAGTTGTGAAGATGATCTGACCCAGCCAAAGCGGCTGCCAAGTTCTTCAAGTTGAGCATTTGACCTGCTCTCAAGAACTTGTAAATCTGTTTGGGTTACCTCAAAAGAGGAAAGATTGTGGCTTTCTGCTATGGCAGTTATATTATCCTGTGCAACCCGATACCTGGTTGCTTCATCTACATTATCAGCAACCTGGGCGAGTCCGGATATGAACAGTCCCCCACACAGGGTTAGGGATAATATAAGTTTACGCATAGTACCACTCTTTTATAAATATGACACACTACTAGTAGTTTGTTGCTCGCCTCACCCAGAACTCCATGCTTGGAGCCCTCACCAGCGAACCGATTAGGAGCCAATGTTTATGCCACTGGAAATTGTAAGTTTAATTGAAAATATGAAGAAAAGAGCAGTATTTATAGGTAAGAATTACCGAGTCTATCTTTCTTTTAATCCTAATTGTAAAATATATTTACAATTATTTTGGCTTATTTTATTTCTATTTTATTAACAGTTCCTCAGTTTCTATAAGAATTTCAAAGATTTAAACTGATATACCAATTTCCCTACTCTTTCAGAAGAGTATCAAGTTTTGGCCTAGATACACCTAAAAGACGGGCGGTTTGAGTTTTATTTCCGCCTAATTTTTTCAGAACCTCTTTTGCATACTGCTTCTGAAGGTTCCTCAGATTAGTTGAACCGTAGTTAATATCCATTCTGATCAAATGTGGAGATGCTTCTTCATTAAAAATCCTATCCTTAAATTCAACTGGAACATTTCGAATCAGACTAGAAAAATCACTTAACTCCAGTTTATTATTATCGCTTAGTAGAACAGCTCTTTCAATTGCATTTTTCAATTCTCTAACATTGCCGGGCCACGGATATCCTTTCAAAAAATGCTGTACGTCTTTATCTACCTTTTTTATTTCTTTTTCAAATTGCTTGTTAAACTCTTCTACAAAATGATTTGTTAAACCAATGATATCTTCAGGTCTTTCCTTTAAAGGTGGAATCTCAATCGTTACAACATTTAGTCTATGGTAAAGATCTCTCCTAAAAGTACCATTTTCAACCATTGACTCCAGATCCCTGTTGGTTGCAGAAATTATCCTTGCGTTAACGGGGATATCAGTTACGCCCCCTAATCTTTTGATAACTTTTTTTTCAATCGCTCTTAATAATTTCTTTTGGATGTTATTGCTTAAATCCCCAATTTCATCTAAAAAAAGTGTGCCTCTGTCAGCAAGCTCAAAAAGACCTATTTTTCTTGAACGTGCGTTTGTAAAAGCACCCGCTTCATATCCGAATAGCTCAGATTCAAGTAAAGTTTCTGGGATAGCAGTACAAACTATATCAATAAATGGAAAGTGACTTGCAGGGCCATTGTTATGAATTGCCCTTGCAAACAATCCTTTGCCTGTACCAGTCTCACCTAAGACAAGAACATTCGCATGGCTTTTTTCAGACACTTTTTTTGCAAGATTTACAGCATGAAGAAGCTTTTCAGATTCACCCACTATTGATTTAATTCCATGCTTGCTCATTCCAAAAGTGCCAAGACGATTGGTTTCTGTTACATAAGCTTTGTTAGATATTAATTCGGCTAGAAAAGATGTAAACTTTAATACCTCGTAAGGGAACACAAATACATTATATAATCCATGCTTTAAAAGCGATGTAACCAATAATGCTTCTGTATTTCTTATAATTATTACAACTTTATTGGTGATATTTTTTTTCTTTAGTATAAATTGTTTTAGATAGGGAGAATCTAATGTTTCAATATTTAAAATTATAATTTCGTTTTCAGATACTTCAAGTTCTTGTGGGAAATTAATGCTGATGGGAAATCCCTTTAATTCTAACTGTTTAAGGGCGGAGGTAACTGGTACCAGATCAGGTGAATCCGAATATACTTTAATATTGATTTTTTCGTCAGACATAAAGCATTAAACTGAATAAAAACTTTCAAATTTTTGGATTGCTTTAAATCTTTCCATCTCTTTTAAATATGCTGCCCTAACTCTTGGCGTTTGAATATTTTCGGAAACAAAATAGATTAACTCTTTACCGTAAATAGTATATGCCTTTGCTTTGGAAAGGTTTCCGCGATCAATATATAGTTCAGCAATAGCCAAAAGAATTTTCCAAGTTATTTCAGAAATTCTTTCGTCTTTCACAAGAGCGTAAGCTTTCTCAAAGTGCTCCAAAGGAGGCAAGAGATAATCCGATGCATAATTTTGCGATATAATTCCCAAAAAATATTCCCTCTCTGCCTCCAATATAGAATTTTGTGAACACAAATCAATAAGATATTTATCATTAATTTCTTTTAAAGCGTCATTAAAATTATTTTCAGCCACTAATTTTTTGATTAAAAGAAAAATGCAGGCACTGTAGTTGCTTTTATCATCGTAGTTTTTAAACTGCTCTGTAACAAATTTCAGCTGACTTATTTCAATTCGAGTATTAACAGATGATGAAAGAAGTAAGTGTAAAAACTTTGAATTCAGCTTGTACTTTTCAGGCAGGTTGTTCTTTTCAATATTATCCTCATATTTGTCAACTATCTCTTTTAGCCGATCTGTAAATCCAATTACACTATACAGTCTACCTAAAACCATATGAACTTCAGAAAGTTCTTCAAAATTTTGTATCTGAACAAAGACCCCCTTGGCTTTTTCTAATGTTTCCAACGAATTTTCGTATTCACAAATTGATAATAAAGTCTCACCAAGATTTAGTAATGTCAAGCCATAGTTTAATTGATTGCCAAGGCTTAAAAATATTTTTTCGGCTTTTTCATACGATTCAGTTGCTTGATCGAAATTAGCAAGGAAATAATAGAATACTCCAAGGTTTAATAAGATTAAACCCTCCTGCTCCAGGTTTCCCACTGAGCGATTTAGTTCAAGAGCTGTTTTCCAATGCTCTTCGGCTTTGTTGTAGTCACTTAATAAAGTATAAATATTACCAATGTTTACTTCCATTCCCGCAACTCTTCTCAGTGAGTCAGATTCCCTGTAACAGGTAAGCGCTTTGTTGAATTCAGTTAATGCCGAACTAAGATCATTATGCTCATAAATTTTCCGCATACCTATTAAATTATAACACCTCCCTTTTAATTCTGCTGTTAAGTTAGACTTTGATAATAGAACACCACATCTTTTTTCTGCTTCATCATAATTCTTCTGTTCAAAATCTGCGTAAGCAAGTTCCACCATCAAGCGGTTCTTTTCGTCTTCATCATCAATTTTTAGCAGCAAATTGTTTACTATTTCCTTACCCGATTCAAACTCACCCGCTCCAATAAGTGAGCCGGCTTGAATTGTTTTTAAATTATTGATATTTTTTTCAACAAGATCTGTTTCCTGAAGTGATTCAATAGTTTTAAGTGCAGAATTGTAATCACTTAACTTATAATAAATTTCACATAGCTTTAACTTAACCTGGTTCATTTTGCTAGCTTGCAACGGCAATGATAACAGATATTCCAGCATGCTCTTCATGTAGTTAAAAGCAGAATGTTTCTCTGCATTCTTTAACTCTACTTCAAGCACTGAAAAGCAAAGCTCGTACTCAGCTGCAAGTTCGTAGTGTCGTGCCAGTTCATTTTTGTTAAATGAAGGATAGACACTTGAAATTTTCTCTGCGATAATAAAATGTAGATTTTTCTTATCACTGATATTCGAGTAAACATGTTTCTTTAGTCCATCAGCCGTAAAAACAAGTAACTGCCCGGTAGTGTACTGCTGAAAAATATTATTCAGCTGAATATTTTCAATCATTGCGTTCATCTCAGCAATCGGTAGATCAATAAGCCTTGCAATTAATGCACTATCAACTGTACTATTAAATGCTGAAACTGTTTCAATTATTTTAAATTCGAGCTCTGATAGTTTCTCAAGCCGCAAATCATAAATAGCCGAATGAGATTTTTCCAGCAGAGATAGAGTTTCGGAATCACTGTTAAGAACAGCCCAAGAATCTGTAAACCAAATGATACCAAACTGGATTAAATCTTTTATAAAATTAATCATGCTTCCGGGAATCAAGTCTGAATGTGAGAGTATCAATTCTTCCAGTTCTTTTTTAGGGAATGCATCTATATAGCTCTTCTCAATAAACTCGTGCAATTGCTCTTTAGTAAAAGGATTTAAATTAACTTCCGTAACGTTATGCAGTTTATCGCTTGCATACGGACGGTCAGAGTTTTCTGCAATAACAACTTTAATGATATTTACCTGTAATAGGGGAATAATTTCCAGAAACAATTCAGCAGAAAAGCTATCAAACGTATTATAATCATCAAGTAAAAGTATGTAATTGCATTTTGCTGAAGATAAATTAACTACATTTTTAAAACCTGAAAGCATCTCTTCATCGGAGCCTTCAAGAAGAATCAAGGCCTTATTTTTTTCTTCTTCATTTAAATTTGGAAAAACAGAATTGGAAAAGATTAATTTTTTCAAAAAATATTTTAACAGCTCAGTTCCGGTTTTTCCTTTAACATCATCAATTAATATGGAATTATGGTATGTCTCATTTATTTTCCGAAGGAGTAAGGATTTACCAGTCCCATCAAAGCCTTTTACAGAAATCACCCCGCTGTTATTTTTATCATTTATGTAGTTTTTTATATCCACTAACTCTTTTTCTCTGGCGGAAAGTAATTTTGCAGGTATAAAATCTGAATAAATATTCAGTTCTTTTTTGTATCCAATTTCTGAAATGATTTCGAGCGTACTATTATATCGCTCAGAGGGATTTTTAGCTAATAATTTTTTAGTAATATTTATTAGAGATTGGGAATATTCATTTGTTTCCGGAAAATCAAAATCTTTTTCTATTTGCTCCTTATAAATTTCGAGTTCAAGGTTAGATTCAAACGGAAAGCGATCATAAACAATTCTGTAGAGCATCATTCCAAGTGAATAGAGATCAACCAAATGATTGTGTGGTTCTTTCTTTAAGAGCTCAGGTGCAATATACTGTGCGGTTCCTTTAATTGAATAATTTTCAGTATGTGGTGAGTATTCAGCTAATCCTAAATCAATTAATTTCACAACCGGTTTTCCATTAATTGAACTGATTAAAATGTTTTCAGGTTTTAAATCATAGTAAATAAAACGAGATTGATGCAAGTAATAGAGGGCAGAGCAAATTTGAATTATTACTTCTTTTAGATACTCTTCATTTTTAATCAGTTCTGATTTTAGCAACTCGATTGATTCAAAATATTCAAACGTAATAAAAGTAGAACCGATTTTTATTTCATCTTGGTCATCAGTATGAACAATAGTTCCAATTTCAAATGACTTTATGATGCTCGAATGATCCAGCCGCTGCAGAATGAAATACTCGCGTACAAAATTTTCTTTTTCCACTTTATCCACATCAGGCGATAAAACTTTCATTGCAAAATTAGTGTTGGGGAATGCACTGTCATTGCATAGGTAAACTGAACTTCTACCCTGCCCGATTTTTTTTACTATACTGTAACGCTTATTAATCATTTATCTAATCTTGGATTAATAATTTTATTTATCCGCCTTCCGGATGAGTTAGCTGCAAAGAGGGTAAGTATAAGTGCTGCGCCCGGAAACGCAATCATCCACCAAGCTTTGTAAATATATTCTTGTCCGGAGTTTATCATTGCACCCCACGATGGATACAAATTTCCTGTGCCAAGGCCTAAATAACTGAGTGCTGCTTCTGCCAGAATAACATTACTAAAAAGAAAAACAAGATTTACAATTACTGGTGCTAAAATCACAGGAAGAATTTCTTTTGCAAGCAGCTGAGATTTCTTTAATCCAATTGATTCTGCTGAAATTAAAAAATCTCTTTGTTTAATTGATACCACTTCACCTCTTACAATTTTAAAAAGGGTCATCCATCCGGAAATGCCTAAAACAATTATTACCGAGAAAAGTGAGCTTCCGAAGAGTGCTAATATTAATACTATTAAATAGATAACCGGAAAAGAAAGGAAAAGTTCTGTAAAACGATTAAGTACTGTATCAAATATTCCGCCGCTATAACCCGCAATGAACCCTAAAATAATACCTATTATAAATGATAAGACCACAGCTCCGAATCCGACAAATAAGGATATTCTTGTTCCGTAAATTAATCTTGCAAAACTATCCCTCCCATATTCATCAGTTCCTAAAAGGAAATACTTATTTTGAATGAAAGGTTCACCGTTTTTTAATAATAGTTCATTTTTTTGCAATTCTGATTTTTGTGTTTTTTGAAAATAGACCACACTTTCGGAAACAATAACACTATCCGCAAAAATTATTCGCTCATTAAAAGCTGGTTTGACGGTTTGATTTAGTCGCATATGGAATTTTTCTTTTTCTGATTGAGAGCTTTCTAATTCACCCGCCAGATGCAAGATTTTTACACTGCTAAAAGGTGGAAGCAATTTTGTGACTGCAAGATTTTTAGAAAACTCTGGGTTTTCATCTGTAATAATCGGGGCAAAAATTAGAATCCAAATCAATAACGAAAGAAGTGCATAAGAAAAGTTTAAATTACCTTGCAGGAAAATCCACTTCTTTCTGAATATAATATAAAGTGCGGGTAAGAAAACAAACAGTTTTAAGGAAAGAATAACATTAACAAGCTTTAAGCTTAATACATCAATCGCTTCACTGAAATCGACAAAAAACAATTTTGCATAACCGAACCACAATGATAAATACTGAAAAAGCACTTCATGCTGAAATACAATCAGCAAAAGCCAAAGCAATGTAAGCCAGTGAATTATTTTTAATTTAAATTTCAATTGAGTAAGCCTTTAAGCAATCGTTTGTCAAATTTTATTTTGATAATATCAGCTAAGTAATTAGCAATAATCATCACTATACCCGCTGTTAAAACGCATCCGATTATTAACGGATAGTCTCTTGTAAGAATTGAATTTACAGTCAGCCTTCCCATTCCGGGTAGACTAAAAATTACTTCTGTTATTAGTGCTCCCCCAAGAAGTACACCAAGCTCAATGCCTGCAACAGAAATCAATGGACTTATTGCATTTGGAATCACATGCTTCTTTAAAATCACTTTTTCTTTTACACCACTCGAACGAAGATTTAAAATATACGATTGATGAAGCACATCATCCATTCCTTCTTTGATATATTTATAAAACATTGCAGTGCCTGCTGCAGAAAGAGTTATAAGTGGAAGAGCTAAATGCCAAGCCTGATCTAAAATTTTACCCCAAAATGAAAAGCTGTCGTAGTCTAAAGATTTTAAACCAGAAATTGGGAAGAGATTTAACACAACAGAAAAAAGGTAGATTAGAAAAACTCCTAAAACAAAAGAAGGAATTGAGTAAATAAAAAGAGAAAAGTCTGAAACAGCTTTATTCAAAAACGTATTTTTTCTTCGCGCCACAAAAATTGCAAGTGAAAAACTGAAAATTATTTGCAAAAAAATACTTAAAGTTGAGAACACAAGCGTAAAAGAAAAATATTCCCATACTACTTTCATAACAGGTTGGCGAAAGTTATACGAAACACCCAAATCACCTTTTACAGAATTTAATAAAAAAGCAAAATACTGCTCGATTACTGGCTTGTCCAGCATAAACTTTTCAGAAATTTTTTGCGATAATTCAGGGCTGAGCTGTGCAGATACATACTTTTTTGTTGGATCACCGGGGGAAAGTCTTACAAACACAAAAATTAAACTTACAAGCAGAAATAGAGTTATCAGAGAAGTTAGGAATCTTTTTGCAAACGCTTTGCCGGTTTGTTTCTCTGTTGCAATAAATAATTTTTCAGGTGAATTTTTTATTGCAATCTCCATTCCCAGCAATGGCTTACTGTTCCTAACGGAGTAATATTAATTTTTGCAATTCTTTTATTATAAACACAAATATTAGGCACCCAGTATAAAAAAGAAACCGGTTCATCATCGTGAATCATTTTCTGAAATGTCTTAATAATTTCAGTTCTTTTTTCAGCAGGAATATTAGTTTGAAGTAAATCAAGCAGCGAATCTACTTTTACGTTTCTGTAGTTTGCAAAATTTAAAGGTGTGCTTTCCAGGTCAGAATACCAGTAAGGTTTTAATTCAACAGGAATGGGAATATACCAGCCTAACATCCATGCATTTATTTTTCTTTCAAAAAGAAATTCGATTAAAGTTCCAAGTTCAACCACTTCAAGTTTAATGTCTATCCCAACTGCCTTAAGATTGTTTTGTACTCTCATTGAAGCAAATTCCCGCAAGGGATTACCAGAGGGATAGTACAGCGTAAAACTAAACTCTTCATTTTCTTTTTCAAGTATACCATCCTGATCAACATCATCCCAGCCTTCAGAAGCAAGCAGATTTTTTGCTTTAGTAATATTTTGCTGATAAGGCTTTACATTATCATTGAAAACAGACTTAAAGATAGATGAAACAGGAGTTGCTGCAATTTCTCCGTAACCTAAGAGACGCTCATTTAAAATTTCTTCTCGGTTTATTGCATAAGTTATTGCCTCCCTAACATTTCCACTGCCAAAATATTTATTTGGAACAACTTCCCCATTTGAATAGGCATCAGCATCAATATTATTCAATCCTAAGTAATCATATTCCCTTCCAATAACAGGAACAATTTTTAATTCACTGTTGCTTTTTAGTTCTTCAATATCTTCAACCTTTACTAATTCGAGCAGATCTATTTTTCCCTTCTTTAATTGAATAATTTTAGAAGTGTAATCGGGATCAACTTTAAAGATAATTTCATCTATTTGATCTTCATCGTAAAGAAAAGAACTTTTATTGGCTGCAAGAGTTATAGTTTGATTTTTATCCCACTTCTTTAAATAATAGCTGCCGCTTGAAACGGGTTTGAAATTCTGTTCAGAGTATGAAAGTTCATCACGTTTTAAGTCCCTAAAAATATGAGCCGGTATTATAGAAGGACTAATTACATCAAGATTTGGAACAGAGTTCGCTGGAAAGTTTACTTCAAACTCAAAAGAAGAGTTAACAGAAAAAGTTTTACTAACATCAATATGATTATCTTCATCGACAAACAAATCTTCAAACGTTCCGTATAATCTACTTTGCACAATCGGATCTGAATATACATCAAATGTAAAAACGATATCATCAGCCGTAAGCGGTGTGCCATCAGTCCAGTAAACATCATCACGTAAAAATATTTTTAGTGAAGATGAATCAACAGCCCATTCCCATCTTTTTGCCAGCATTGGACCTGCTTCAATTCCACCCTTAACTTCATTCCATCTATAATCAAACAGGCTTAAATAAAGCAGTTCGGTTATCGCCCCTTCATCAACACTAATAGTAAAGAGCGGATTGAATATATTTACATCAGCTGAAATACCTATTATAACACGGTTGTTATGTTCTGGAGATTTTGAATCACACGCTGTAAATATGAAAGGAAAGATTAAAAACAGGGCAAATAAAATTTTTTTACGCATCATAATGACTTTAAAATATTACTAATGGTAATTTTTCACTCCAATTTATTATTTTGTTGAGTAAAAGAAAAACAAACATTTTAACTTATGCTTAAAGTTGATTTAAATTCTGTTTCGGCTCTCAGCAACACCAGCAATAAAAACATTCTACAAAGCTTAAATTTTGAAATTGAAAAGGGGAAAGTTTATTCTATACTAGGTAAAAACGGTTCAGGTAAATCAACTTTAATTAAATCACTTTCCGCACTACTTCCAACAAATCAATACGAGGTGATGGGTAAAGTTTTGTTTGATGGGTTAGATTTACTAAGTGCTACCGATGAGAAATTTAGAGAGATTAGAAGAAGTAAAATTCGATATGTTTTTCAAGATGCTGTAAACAGTTTTGATCCTTTAAAGAAGCTTAAATATTATTTTGATTTAACTGATGTTAATCCAATTAAAATCGAAGGGCAGTTGCTCTTCTTTTTGCTTCCAACTTATAAAGAACTATCTAAACTACATTCTTACGAATTAAGCGGTGGCATGGCACAACGGCTTTTGATTGTACTTGCATTACTTGCAAATCCGGATTTATTAATACTTGATGAGCCAACTTCCGGTGTAGATTATGCAGTTACAAATTTGGTTTTAATTAAGATATCAGAATTTGTAAAAGAAAATGATAAATCTATTCTTATAGTAACGCAGGATTTAAATTTTGCAATTAAATCATCCAATTATATTGCTTATCTCTCGAATGGAACGCTCAGTTCATTTTTAAAGCCTGATGATTTTATAAAATCAAAAAGTGATGAAGAAATTAATAATTTTATTCAATCATTTAGTGAAATAAGCAATGCCTCTGCTTAAAGTTGAAAATATTTTTTACTCAGTTGAAGTAAAAGGTAACAAAAGAGAAAGCTTAAGCATCTTAACTAATATCTCTTTTGAAGTTGAGCAAGGAGAAATTATAGGAATTTGCGGTGAATCCGGCGGCGGAAAATCAACACTCGCAAAAGTAATTGCAGGATTAATTATACCACACAGCGGAAGAATTGTTTTCAATTCGCACAGCGAAAACCAAAAACGTAATCCAATTCAAATTCTCTTTCAAAATCATGGCGAAATTTTAAATCCGTTTCGAAAAGTGCAAAGCATAATTGATGAAGCATTAAAGATTAACGCTGTTGGAGAAAAGAGTATAGAAATTGAAAGAAACAATATTTTAAATTCAGTTGGACTTCCAAAAGAGCTTTACAATAGAAGAGGTTATCAGCTTAGCGGCGGTGAACAGCAAAGAGCAGCGCTTGCACGATTGCTGGCAGTTAATCCTTCGCTATTAATTTTAGATGAACCATTTTCAGCACAGGATATTGAATCCCAGCTAAATTTTGTGAATCTTTTTAAGAAGCTGAATAAAGAATTTAACCTGACAATGGTTTGCATTAGCCACGATTTGAAAATATTAAGAAATCTTGCAAACAGAATAATAATCTTGAAGAAGGGTGAAGTGATTGAAAGCGGAGAGACAAATGAAGTGTTTAATAATCCTAAAGAAGATTACACAAAGTTTTTACTTTCTGCAGAAGCATTAAATTTAACTTACGACGAATTACAAAGCCAATCAAAGAATTGATCATCTTACCATTTAAAAAATTTTAATCAAAAAATGAGAAATTAAATTGGAATGGATTACAAACCCTGAATCGCTTATTGCACTATTAACTTTAACTGTGCTCGAAATTGTTCTTGGTATTGATAACATTATTTTTATCTCAATACTTTCGGGTAAGCTGCCAAAAGAACAGCAGAACAAAGCAAGAATTATAGGCCTGGCGCTTGCAATGATTGCGCGAATACTTCTGCTGTTTTCTATTGCGTGGATAATGAAATTAACTCTTCCACTTTTTACCATTCTCAGCCAGGAAATAAGCGGCAGGGATTTAATATTAATTGGCGGCGGATTATTCCTGCTTGCAAAAAGCACTTTTGAAATTCACGATAAGCTTGAAGGTGAAGATCATTCTAAATCAAGTAAAGTTGTAAAATCTTTTACCAGTGTGATTATACAAATTCTCCTGCTTGATTTAGTTTTTTCACTCGATTCTGTTATAACCGCGGTTGGTATGGCGAAAGAATTAGGTGTAATGGTTACGGCAGTAGTTATTGCTGTTGCAGTGATGATGATATCCGCAAAAAGTATAAGCGATTTTGTTGAAAAACACCCCACGGTAAAATTGCTTGCACTCGCGTTTTTATTGTTAATTGGAGTCTCGTTAATTGCGGAAGGATTAGAACAGCACATTCCAAAAGGTTACATCTATTTTGCAATGGCATTTTCAGTATTTGTAGAAATGTTAAACTTGAAAAGTAAAAGTAAAGCAAAACCAATTGCATTAAAGAACAGGTTTGCAGAGGAGAAAGGAAAATAACACAAAATACCCCCACCTATGCTATTGGGCAGGGGTTGTAAGAATAGTTTATACTAAAAGCGAAATCTATCAGATAAATTGGTTGTTTTAACTCTTTAAGGCTTCCTCTACAGAGTAATATTGCTCAAAAACATTTTCTATTTTAATTTTCTTAAATATTTCGCTGATCTTCTCTGAAACACCAACAAGTTTAAACTCTCCGTCTAAATTGGTTGTTGTTGTATGGCCATATATTAATATTCCAATACCCCAACTTGTTATAAACTGAACCTTGCTTAAATCTACAACGATTTTCTTTTTATTGTGATCGATTGCATTTTTTATTGCTTCGTGAAAATCATTTGCAGAGTAACCAAGCATCATTTCACCCTCAAGAGTTATCACAATTCCGCTTTCAGTTTCTTTTGTTTTTACTTCCACTACAAACTCCAATTATATTTATTAAATATTTATTTATTACTTTATTTTAATCACAACGAAAGTGACATCATCATCCTGAGGCCTATCTCCACCCCACTCATTACACTCAGTAACAAAGGCTTCCACAATAGTATCAGCATTTTCATTATGTAATTTCTGTAAAAGTTCTCTGGCTCTTCTTTCACCGAGCATTTCATTTTTACTATTAAAACGTTCTTCAAACCCATCACTAAGCAACAATATCACATCGCCCTTTGCTAAATCTATTCTAGTGGTCAAATAATCATAATTTGAAAAAGCTCCCAGAGGGGGTCCGCTCGACTCAATCTCTCTTATTTCATCAGAATCATTCCGATATAATAGTAAAGGCGTCATACCGGCACCAACGATTTCTAGTAAATTGCCATTAAATTTTGCTAGCAAAACCCCCATATACATAGGCTGCAAGTGCATTGAAATTAGAGTGTTGTTGAACTGCTTTATCATTTCAGTTAAATTTGGAAACGCTGCAAGGTTTTGGAAAAGTCCTTTTGCAGCCGTTACCATCATGCCAGCATCTAAACCATGCCCCGTTGCATCACCAATAACAGCAGTTAATGTGCTATCATCTGATTTGTAAAAATCATAGTAGTCCCCTCCTACTTCAGTAGCAGTTTTCATATACACTGCAATATCTAAGTTTGTTAAACAGGGAATATCTTTAGGAAGCATTGAGAGCTGCAACTTGCGAACTTGATCGAGTTCCTTTGTCTTCCTTTCATTCTCTATTTTAAGTAATCGTTTATCTTCTTTTTCAATTCTACGAGTTATCTCAAATCTTCTAATTCCGTAAAGAGCACCAATAAATAGTAATCCATAAATTCCGTAAGACCACCAGGTTGACCACCAAGGTGGTGAAATATAGAAGTGAATCGAAGCAAAATTTTCACACCAAATACCATCCTCGTTGCATGCTTTTACTTTAAAGTCATAATTACCGGGATCTAAGTTTGTGAAAGTGACTTGCCTCTTTGTTCCAATATTAATCCAATTGTTATTAAATTCCCCAAGTTTGTATGAATATTCACACCTATTGTTTTTATTAAAACTCAGGGCTGCAAATTCAAATGATATTATATCATCTTTGTAGCTCAGCTCAATATTATCTTTGGCTGAAATTGTTCTATCAATTATTTGTTCTCCATTATTCTCATCAGAATACCGGGTGAATTTTGTAAGAACAACACGTGGGACAAAGCTACTTTCTTTTAAACTATCTGGATGAAAAACATTAAATCCACTATTATCTCCAAAGTACATTCTGCCAGTTAGTTTATCATGAAAGGAAACGTCATTATTCTGTATGTAGTAGTTCCTGAACTCGTTATTTTCAGGATTAAACTTTGCAATTCCACTGTGGGTAGATATCCACAGGTTACCATTATCATCCCCTAATATGCCCCGAATGATATCACTTGGCAAACCGTTTTGCATGCCAAAGTGTGTGAATGATTCTGTTTCCCTGTTAAACTTATTTAGCCCGCCACCATAGGTGCCAATCCAGATATTTCCTTTTTTATCTTCGTGAGCTGCGAGTGCCCAGTTGATATTGAGACTTCTAGGATTGTTTAGTTCCTGTTTGTAGTTTTTAAATATTTCTGTTTCAGGATCAAACTTTATTACACCCCCGGAGCGAGTGCATATCCACAAATGACCTACTCTGTCTTGAATAAAATCAAGAACTGAACTTGCGGGATCATTGGGTTCACTAAAATAATTTGTGAACTTAACATCGTTAAGATTATTTGTAGAGTATAGTTCTTCCAAACTAACTTTAGAAATTCCACCAGTCCAGGCAGAAATCCACAAATTATCATCATTATCTATCAACAAGTTTACAGATCCTGCATTACCTAGTTTCTCCTGAAAACTTAAAGCATTAGAATTTTCGGGATCGTTTTTATATTGAACTATGGAATTAGTTTGTGGGTTTACTCTGACCAGGGTGCGTCCTATTACAGCCCATATTGATCCGCTATGATCTGCAATTACAGAATACACAGACCCTTTATTAATTTGATGACTTTCAGAATAATTTATAAACCTTACAAACCCATTAATATCCTCTTTCATTACTAATAAGCCGTAGTAGGTACCAATCCAGATTTTTCCTGCACGATCAGCCAAAATTGAATACATATAATTACTAGCGGTCAAAGAAGGATCATCAACATTGTGATAATGAAGCTCAAATAATGGTGTGTCCCGGTGTATTCTAACTATCCCATCCCAGGTCGCAGCCCAAATATTTCCGGCATTATCTTCACATAGCCCTTGGTTATTGCTGCTTCTTGTGCCTTCCTTATTTAAAATGTATTCTTTTATTTTATCATTGTTCTTGTTTAATTGATACACCTTATTATGAGAACCAAACCAGAATATCCCATTGCGATCTTCTAACATTTCGTGAAAATGTGTATACTTTTGCTCAATGAAATGAGAGCTGGGAATTAGTCTATTTTTTTCTCTATCAAAATTTAGAATGCCTGAACCACTTAACAATACCCATAATGTTTGAGCACTATCTTCATAAATATTATACACCCTTGCAGATTGCAGTTCCTCATTATCTTCCTGCTCATTCAAAAAATGTTCAAATGCTATTAGGTTAAATCTACTAACATCATATTTACCATCAATTGAAATAGGGATTGCAGATAAATTTATTTTATCTAATCCTGAAGAACCAGTCCCAATCCAGAAATCACCAAAACTATCTTGAAAAAGAGATTTAACTATGTCTTCACTAAGAGAATTCTCTTCCTGCGGATCATGTGTGAAACTGTAGAATCTCTGCAGCTCAATGTCGAATAAATTCAATCCGCCGCCATCAGTTCCAATCCAAACATAGTTAGAATTATTACGATCAATAAGTAATGCCTCGATACCGTCATTTTTACTAATACTGTATTCATTTTCAGGATCGTGAGTATAACGGACAAATGAGTCAGAGTGACGTTGATAAAGATTTAATCCGTTAGGAGTTCCAACCCAAATATTTCCTTTTTCATCCTCCGTTAGTACACTAATAATAGGACTGCTGAGACTGGTTGTGTCCCCAATATTGTTTTTATAAACAACAAATTCATAGCCATCGTAACGATTTAATCCGTCATCTGTACCAATCCATAAAAAGCCGTAACTATCCTCCATAACACAATGAACATGTCTGTGGGAAAGTCCTTCCCCGGTTGAGATGTTCTCAACTATTATTGAATCAGTTTGTGAAAATAAATTGCCATAGGTCAGGATACAGAAAGATAGGACTAAAGATAGCAGATATATTATGTGAATATTTTTATACAAATCTTTCATATAGTATTTAATTTACAATAAGAAGATTACTTGATTGATGATAAGACGGAATTGATAATAAGAAATTATTGCTAATTGTGCAATAATCCTTGCTGATAGAAAACATTGTTGGTAAGTATATAAAATACAAACCCTCGTCTCTGTTATTAAGCAGGGGTTGAGTCTCGGAAAAAGGTTAATGTATTTTTATAATATGAAAGGAATATTCAATACTTGATCTGAAATAGAAAGGGCGACAAAAACATGACCTAAAATTATTAATTAGTGAATATATTTTTTAATATTATTGGAATACAAAAGTTTTCCTAAAATCTTTTTACAATTGTAAGTATAAAAACTATTTCATCAATAATAAAATATAAGGAGTAATCTGTGATAGTAAATGGATATGCTGCATCATCACCGGGCGGTGAGCTTAAGGAATTCGAATACACACAAGGAGCCTTAGGAATTAACCAAGTAGATATTAAAGTCGAGTCCTGTGGAATTTGTCATAGCGATCTTAGTATGCTTGACAACGAATGGGATATGACGCAATATCCTTTTGTTCCCGGACATGAAATAATCGGAATTGTAGAGTCTGTTGGTAAAAATGTTAAAAATCTAAAAACCGGTCAACGGGTAGGATTAGGTTGGAGTTCGGGATCTTGTATGACTTGCGAATGGTGTGTTTCTGGTAACCATAACCTTTGCAAATCAAATGAAGGAACTATAGTAGGCAGATATGGAGGATTTGCTGATAGAGTCCGAGCGGAAGCTGCCTGGGTTATTCCTTTGCCTGATAAGTTAGATCCACTGAGTTCCGGTCCATTATTCTGTGGAGGGATAACAGTATTTAATCCAATAGTGCAATTTGGTATTAAACCTACTGATAGTGTTGGTATAATTGGTATTGGGGGGTTAGGTCATATGGCTCTCAGGTTCTTAAGTGCCTGGGGTTGTGAAGTTACAGCTTTCTCAACCAGTCCTGATAAAGAAGCTGAAGCAAAAAGCTTCGGTGCTCATCATTTCGTAAGTTCGAAAGAAGCCAAAAGTCTTGAAGCAGTCGCTGATTCTTTCGATTTTATAATTTCAACAGTCAACTCCCCTTTAGATTGGAATTCTTATCTTACGGCTTTAAGACCAAAAGGGCGACTGCATTTTGTCGGTGCAGTACTAGACCCCTTGTCCATACCGGTATTTCCCTTATTAATTGGACAGAAATCAATTTCAGCTTCACCTCTTGGTAGTCCGGCAACCACTGCTAAAATGCTTGATTTTGCTGCACGACATAATATCAAACCAACCATTGAGGTATTCAAATTCGATCAAGTGAATGAAGCAATGGAG
This sequence comes from Ignavibacteriaceae bacterium, assembly GCA_013042995.1. Lineage (GTDB taxonomy): Bacteria > Bacteroidota > Ignavibacteria > Ignavibacteriales > Ignavibacteriaceae > IGN2. Next base: position 17,924 of record JABDPB010000100.1, read on the forward strand.
AAATTACGAAACGGTAAACCACGCTATAGAATAGTATTGCAACATTAATTTAGAATTAAAAGTAATTCTTAAACCTTCTAAAAGCCGGATGCACATCCGGCTTATTTATTTGTGTAATCATAATCAGGGTAGTACAGGTAGTTATACTATTGAATAAAAAACCCCCGCCTATGTTAATAAGCAGGGATTAAGGAAGGACTGTAATAGGTTCAAATCAAAACACAATCCATAAAAACTTAGTCACAAGGTCTTGGTGGTAAATTATTTAAATCAGGTTTATAGTAACGTGCGACAAAATAGTAAGGTTCACCAGCATTTACCGGCATCCAATAGGTTCCATCTTCAGGATCCTCCACACTGAATGTAATGGTTATGTTTCCATCTGCATCCGGTTTAGTATTGTATGCATTAAAGATATCGTTTTTGCCAGGCAGTGTATTACGATTCAATGCGCTGTAACGGGTAATGGACCAAAACAGCTCTACGCCCGAAGGTTCGTATGGAAAAGTGAACACTTCAGTTTTATCGCCGTTGAGAACTTCGCCCTCGCAATTAGCAAAGAATGGCAAATAAAAAGCATGTTCGGCTGGTAGCCCAAGATGGCCTACGATTGCACCTGCACGAACTTCAGGATCATCACTATTTTCTTCTTTACTATCAATTGGCCCGAACATTCCAATATTACCATTAAACTTTGGAGCTATAAAACCAAGATAATCACTTACTCTCTTGTAATCTTCTTCGCTAAATTCGGTAACTGTCTCTAAAATACCTTCATTCTTTGGGTAAATATCATGGGTTTCAATAGTAAATGTTATAGGATTATCAATTATCAACTCTTTACTTGTTCCGGTAAGAATTATTTTTTTCTGTATTGCTAATGTATTTACCATATCTTCACGAGTTTTAACCTGTATTCTAATGAAGAGATGAGGATAATCACCAGGACTTTCAATCACCTTCGCATCTGCAGGTGCTTCCATATTTTTTCCTTTGCGAACAAGCACATACTTGCCAACCGGGTAAATTTCATCATAAATCGTATAGTGTTCTTGGTCTGTAATATGTATTGAATAGTAACGACCCTCTTCAACCTCAGGAAACTCAACTATAGCGGGTCCTTCTGTTAAATCAATAACCGCTTTTGAATAAAGGTGATCAAGTGCCGGAGTTACCACCGGATCGGTTCCTTCAGTTGGCAATTTTTTAGTATGCAGTAATTTGTTTGTCCCACCTGCTTGTTTTGAGGTAGTTACCATATATACTGCATGGTGATACACTTTGAATGCGTGCAGTTCAGCATCTGCTGGTCTTTCAAGCTGAGAGCCTGCTTCTATTTTTGTTTCTTGCTGTTCAGCGTCTTCTTTTGTTTTTTCACCACAAGCTAAAAATGCTAATGCAATAGCAACAACAAAAGATAAATTTATTACTTTCTTCATATTGTTCTCCTTATTCTATAAATTAAGATATTAATGGATTCACTCTAACTTTGTGAAAGTCCCCCGTTAGTCAATAAAAATTAGTAAAATTAATAATTTATATATGCAAATTATTGTTTCTCTGGTAAGAAATGAAGACGCTATCCAGGAATAATGAGATAATAAAAACCCTCTCCAATATTTAAATGAAGAGGGTTGTAATACTACTCTAAAATATTTTTACTGCACCTTCACTCTCACACCTTCAGATTTGTTGTGCACAACCAGTTACTTTCCACTAACAACAGTGCAATAATTATTACCCTTAATTATTATCTACAGCAGTTCGTTCCTTTTAATAATTACGATATGTTATCCACATCAATTAATATTTATAGAAGGTTTTTTTAATGAAAATTTTAAATGGTGTTTTGCTCTTTTTTGTATTGATGATGTTTGCACCTTTGCTTAACGTCACATTTGCCCAATCGGAACCAATACTTTACTTCTGTGAAAGGTATGATGCTTCTGATGGAGAAATTGGTGTGAGCGACAGGTTTACAACCGGTTACCTTACAGTAATGGTAAAATCTGATAATGAGTTACGGCTTGATGATGTAAGTATTCAATTCGATAAATATAATTCCAGGAATGGTAAGTTTGAATATTTTAAAAAGTTCGCTTACAACATTCAGCCTGATATGAGTTATGTTTATTTTTCTAAAAATGACGAAAGCGACATGAAGTTTAGTGACCCCGGTTTTTACCGTGTGTTTTTACTGGATGATAGAGATAAAACTGTTGCAAGTGCATTGATAGAAATTATTAAATAAATAAAGAAGGACGACCAAATGGTCGTCCTATTTCTTATTTACTCAAACTGCTTTCCTTGATAATACAGTTCTACTCAACTTTAACTCTCACACCTTCCGAATGGCTTGTAAACTCAGGTGCATACATACACTGGATTGTTGTTATGCCGTTTGAAAAATCTCCTTTATGTGTAACACGCAGCGGATACTCAAAAACATAAGTTCCTTTTGGCAGTCTATCCATAAAGAAATTTGTTGCCATATCGCGTGTGTTTTCGTAATAATACAATCCATCCTGGTATTTATGAGTAGAGAGAACATTTATCGGTTCAAAACCTGCAGCACGCATATCTTTTAAATGAACAAATTCCATTGTTCTATCAACACGGATTTCTATTCTTACTTTTATCAAATCACCCGGTTTTAGTTTTGTATCTTCATTAACGGGGGTAATCTTCTTTCCTGTTTCGGAATCAATTTCTAAAAATAATTTCTTATTAATCTTTAACGGCGTTTCACTCATCGTAATTTTATCCAGTTGCTCGTAATACTGCCAGTATAGTGATCCCCACGCCACAACATTGTTATTGTTTTTAACTGTTACTTCACCCATTTCAGGTTTTATTTCTTCACCCTTCCACGAAGTTTTAAAGTAACCGGTTCCTGCCTCAACGTGTATCTCAGGATTGTTCAAAAGATCAATCAACTGCCCGCCGATTGTTATATCAGGCATTTTAGAATCAGCAAGCCAATCTGTTCCTCTCAACAGAAGTGCGTAGCAAGCCTCTGCAGTTGCTTTGGTTGTTTTCCAATCCTGCACTTGTTTTTGTTTCAGCAGCCAGACTTTCATCAAATCAACTGATTCCTGGTCTTTCACAATTTCATCAACAGCTTCAATCAACAATGCCTGCGTTTCAATCGGAGCCTGATACCAGTACCATCCCCATTCTTCTTTAAAGTACATTCCCATTTCATCGTTGAAGACTGCGTTTTCAATTATTGATTTAATAATATCTTTTGCAGTCTTTGCATCATACATCCTGTAAAGTGCAAGTGCTATCATTCCCTGCATATATTTATTATTAGTTAACCAATACTTTTGTGCTTGTCCTTTCCAATAATCAAATGCTTCTTTATGCTGATCGGAAACCGGGATATCCAGATAATAACTTCTTCCATAAAGATACTGTGCCTGTATGTAACCGATATTTTTTTGATTTAGATTTCCATGCTTCTTTATCCATTCATAATCTTCGTGCATTCTAACATCGGTGTAAATAACTGCTTTTTGCAGCATCTGCCACGTTGCCGCGTTTTCACGGATATCTTTTATTCCAAGTCTTTCAAGATGTCCCATTCCAACTACAATGTACTGAGTGATGAAACGATTTTCAGGCAAACCCGGGAACCACGGCCATCCACCGTTTGAATATTGAAACTCCTGCAGTTTTCGTTCGGCACGATCAAGCTCATTTGCCATTCTTGTTAAATCGAAGAGCAAACCAACTCTGCGTTTTCTTTCTGTCTCATCCTGCGCATCTAAAACCCACGGGGTTTCTTCGAGCAGTGCGTATTTTAGCTCTTGATTCTTTTCCAGATTTGAAATTAGAGCATCTTTATCAACTTCTTTCCATGTATCAAATATTTTTTTGATCTTCGGACTCGAGTTTGCAATGTGGGTTGCAATGCTGTTTGCATAAAATCGATTGAAAATCTGCTCACTGCACTCGTAAGGATATTCCATCATATATGGCAGAGCCTGAATTGCATACCACGCAGGGTTTGCAGTGAACTCAAGTGTGAGATTATAATTCTGCAACGTTGATGATTTATTTTCCATCAATTTTTTAAGAAGAAAAGTTTTAGTTTTATTTCCCATAATCGGCAATGGTAAAGTTTCTGTAACAAGCATTCTGTTTACCAAAATTGGAAGAGCATTTTCTTCGCCATCAGAGTACTTTCCTGATTTTGCAATTACCCTGTAAACAATTGCATCAACTTTGCCTAAAGGAACTTTTAATCTCCAGCTTAATCCTTCACTTAAATCTTTTTCAACTGTAAATGATTTTATATTCTCATTATTTTCAAAAAGATTATCAATCGGTTTCATTGTGAAAGCATCAAACAACTGCAAAGTTGC
>JABDPB010000170.1 GCA_013042995.1 Ignavibacteriaceae bacterium
CTCCTGGTTATGTGTTTCTAACGGTTTCACGTGACATTCCGAATGTAGGTTATTACATTATGATGCTTAACAATGACGGAACTCCTTTTTATTATAAAGAGCTGCCGAACGATTATGCGTATGACTTTAAAATGCAGCCAAACGGAAAATATTCTTACGCACAGTTTTTGCATCATCACACATTCACCGGAGGCGGAGAAGTCATTCACAAGGTTATGGATAACAGCTTTACAGTGATAGACAGTTTTCAAATGGGCAATGGATATATTGCTGAAGCACATGATTTCCAGCTCCTGCCGAACGGACATTCCCTACTATTTGCATATGATTTACAAATCATAGATTTATCTGAACTAGGTGGTTATCCAAATGCCAAAGTTGCACAATCAGTAATACAGGAATTAGATCAAAATAAGAATGTGATATTTCAATGGCGCAGTTCAGATTATTATGATTTTGATGATTCATATTCAAACAGGTTGACAAGGGAAGCGTTTGATCCGATCCATGTCAATTCAATTATTTTAGACAACGATGGCAACATTCTTATTACGCCGAACGGGTTATCTGAAGTAACAAAAATCAGCAGGCAGACAGGTGAAATGATTTGGAGACTTGGTGGAAAAAATAATCAATTTCAATTCATAGGACAAGATGCAGAATTTTCAAGAGGAATTCATAATGTAAGCCGGCTAGAAAATGGAGATATTCTACTTTTTGACAATTCACCTAGAAACAGTACCACCCCTTCCCGAGCTGTAGAGTATGAACTCGATGAAGTAAATAAAACAGCAACATTAGTCTGGAGCTATGCCCCAGATAGTCCTCCTGTTCTTGCCTTTTTCCGCGGCAGTGCACAACGGCTTCCAAACGGAAATACAATTATTGGATGGGGTTCTGCAAGTGATAATGACAGCATTGCAGTAACTGAAGTAACAAGCGATGGGACGGAAGTATTTAAATTATTTTTTGAACACGAAGGACTTTCAAGTTACAGAGCATTCAGATTTCCATTTGATGACGGACAACCAAGTCATGAATTTACAGAGTTCGAAGTTTTTCAGGGTAACACTTATGTCTTTGATAGTACAGGTATTACCATAACAATAGACTACCTGGTTGGTGTTGGTTATAATTCAATTACGGTAAAAAGATATGAATTCGCACCATATAATCCGATGGTTAATGGTAAGGCCCCATTAATAGTTCCTAAGAGAATTACTGTTTCTGTCGGAGCAATTGACACACTCAAATCGGATATAAAATTTGATATAAATGAATTCAATGTTTACGCAAACGAAGCTGATGAATATGCTGTTTATTACCGCTCAACAGAAAATAATGGATACTTTGAGCCTTTACCGACCATTTTCAACAGTGCAACTAATCAGATTATTGGTGAAACACCAAAATTGGCAGGACCATTCATCGGTGAATTCATTTTAGGTAAAGCTGATCTGGAATCAATGATTTTTACACCGAAACTTTTTGCTCCAAATGATGCAGCAAAGGTTAACCAAGAACTTTCAGTAGACTTAAGATGGACTCCAATAGGATTTGTTAATTATTATGCACTACAGGTTGTCAGCTTTCCCGAAAACTTTATAATTGAAGAAGATTCTCTTGTTGAAGCATTATATACTTTAGATAATCTTGAAGACAACACAACTTACGTATGGCGTGTTAAGTCTATTAACGATGCCGGCAAAAGTGAATGGAGCGATCCTTTCTCATTTACTACTGTTGCACCATTTATTAAAATTGAAACTCCGAACGGCGGAGAAGAATGGCAGCGCGGTTTAGAATATTTTATTACCTGGGACGATGTGATTGAGGAAGATGTTGAAATTCACTTGCTTTCCGAGACCGGAATAGAGTTAGATACTCTTGGCATACACGAAAGCGACGGCGGTTTTAAATGGGAAATAGATCCCTTTCTTGATGAAGGGATGTATAAAATAAGAGTTCAAAGTATTGCAGATCCAAACTTATACTCCATCAGTGCTGAGACGTTTTTGGTTGCAGACAGTGTTTCAAGCGTGCATCAGATTGAAAAAATTGCTGACGATTTTGCTCTATATCAAAATTATCCAAATCCTTTTAATCCAAGTACAACTATACGGTATTCAGTACCTGTTCAAAGCCAGGTGAAAATAACAATCTATAATTCCATTGGCGAAAATATCGCGGAACTTGTTAACCTGAATCAAAGTGCAGGAAGTTATCTGGTAACTTGGGAAGCACAAAATGTTTCATCAGGAATTTATTTCTACTCAATTGAAGCAGTACCGAGTGACGGCTTGGAATTCTTTAAATCTGTTAAGAAAATGATTCTGCTTAAATAGAATCTGCGTATTAATTATTATAAAATGAATTTGTCTAAAAGTAAAATATTTTATTTGCAGCTTGCGGTTTTATTAGTTTTAAAAACCGGAGCTGCGAGCTATGCACAAAATTTAAATGCAACTGTAACTGTAAATAATAATCCATCAGAAGATTACTTGTTTATAGCTCTCTCATTTGCTGGTGTTGGAAATCTTTGGATAGTTGATAACAACCTGACACCGGTTTTTTATAAAAAAGTGGTCGGGGCAATTTATGATTTTAAGTACCAGCCAAACGGTGAGTTAACCTACAATGTTTATTCTACCTTAAGTTATGGTTTAGACAGCTCCGGTACTCTCTTCAACCAATACTTTACACCAACACAGTTTGCATTAGATATCCACGAGTTAACAGTTCTTGAAGATGGCTCTTATTACATTTTAGGTAGAGATCATATTACTGTTGATATGAGCCAAATTGTTCCCGGGGGAGATACTTCCGCTACTCTTGTTGCGCATACAATTCATCACATGGATGCGAATGATAATGAGTTGTGGCGTTGGGAGTCTTTTAATCACTATGATATTCTTGATGTGGATGATAATGTTGACTTAACACAACGTACTATTGATTGGACACATTGCAATTCGATTGAAATTGATAATGATGGAAATATTATTCTCTCTACGAGAAACTTTAATGAAGTCACTAAAATTAACCGCCAATCAGGTGATATAATTTGGAGATTAGGAGGCAAAAAAAACCAGTTTCAATTTATAAACGATAATAGAGGATTCGGTAGACAGCATGATGCTCGCAGACATTCAAATGGGAATCTTATTCTATTTGATAACGGACATTTTTTAGTTCCTGAATATTCAAGCTATGTTGAATATGAGTTAGATGACATTAATCTTAAAGCAACACTTATTAATAGATATTCAAAAGATGAATCAATTTTTACCAAATCGCGCGGCAGTGTACAGGAACTGAGAAACGGTAATACATTAATTGGCTGGGGAGAAAATATTAATCCATACGTTACAGAAATTAATGATAAAGATTCTATAGAATTCGAACTTGTACTTCATTCAGCAGTACATAAATACAGAACTTACAGATTCCCCTGGCAGACAAATTACTTTTTTACAAACACCAGTTCTTTAGATTTTGGAACAGTAAGTTTAGGTGATTCAGCGTTGCAGGATATTTGGCTTAAAAACCGAAAAGATACCAGCATTACTTTAAATGAATTTTATTTACAAGATTCTGCTTTTTCTGTTATTGATTCTCTTCCAATTGTAATTCCACGGAATGATTCGGTTAAAGTAACTATAATGTTTAAACCTCTTATTGATGGGTTCTATTTGGATAAATTAAATATTAGATACACCACAATAAATTTTTTAGTTGGCAGACAGGTACAATTAATTGGGCAGACAACATTATCCTCCGTTAAAAATGATTCTAAGCAATTCAATGATTATTACCTATCACAAAATTTTCCGAATCCATTTAATCCTAGTACGAATATTACCTTTTCAATTCCAAAAGATGAAAGGGTAAGCATAAAAATCTATAATCCCATCGGTGAAAAAATTGAAGAGATTGTAAACAAAGAATTTACTGCCGGCAAGCACACACTAATTTATAATGCATCGAATTTACCAAGCGGTATATATTATTACAGAATTACGGCTGGCAGCTTTACACAAACCAGAAAATTACTTCTACTTAAATAATTTTTACTTCATTAATACCATTTTCTTTGTTTGAATAAATGAACCTACTCTAAGTTGATAGAAATAAACTCCGCTCACCAAATCATTTCCATTAAACTCTAATTCATAGCTACCTGCAGGTTTGTATTCATTTATAAGAATTGCAACTTCGTTTCCTAAGACATCATACACTTTAAGTGTAGTAAGATTCTTTGCTTCGCTCAGAATGACATTATCTGGAATAGTACACCTAATTTTTGTAGAGGGATTAAAAGGGTTGGGAAAATTCTGTGAGAGTGAAAACTTTGATGGAAAAACTTCTTCATTTTCAACTGATGGAAGTATACCAAATTTGAAAAGAGTTTTGTGGTTACCAGCAACATAACCAGTATTTAGTGAAGGGATATGAACAGCTCTTAAGAAATTATTTGTAAGTCCTGTTCCTTCAATTTTCCAGTTTGATCCTCCATTAGAGGAACGCAGTATTGAACCATTAACTCCAACAGACCAACCTTCATTTTCATCAAGAAAAAAAACATCAAAAAGAGAGTCGCTATCTGGATTTGCCTGAACAAACCAACTCGTTCCTCCATTCGTTGTGCGAGCAATTATTCCATCTGTACCTGCAATCCATCCTTGCATATCATTTACAAAGTAGATTGAGTTAAAGGTACCGGTTGGTGAAAACTGTTCTGTAAACGTGTTCCCATTATAGTAATAGATACTAGAGCTTCCACAAACCCAGACATTGTTTGCAGATGGAGAACTTAAACCCTTGAACGCTATACCAAGACCACTGTTTAAATTGGTAACTCCTGCGTAATTGATACTGAATACCGCACCACTATTCCCGCAAGCATAACCTGTGTCGCCTGTAAAGGGGAAACTCATATCAGTTAGGGTAGCACCCATACTACCGATAGCATTCCAATTTGTTCCTCCATCTGTAGTTCTATAAACAAATCCACTTTCTCCTCCTGCATATCCCTCATTTTCATTTAGCATCCAAATAGCATTACAAGGAAACGATGTTGTTTGAACTTCAAACATTTCTCCGCCATCTGTTGTGTGGTAAATTTCTGGGTGGGAGGATGATGTTACCCAACCCTCAGCATCGTTTATAAAATAGACATCGCTCAAATCGTGGAATAATGAATCACCTGGAATGTTACTGCCAATATAAATCCAGCCATAAGTTTGGGCAAAAGAATTTAGAATGTAGAATGAGAATATTAAAATGATATATAGTAAGACTCTTTTCATAGTGAACTCCTATTTCAACAAAATCATTTTTTCAGTTTCTAAATAATTTCCAGCTTTGAGCTGATAAAAATATATTCCACTAGTTAATCCTTTAGCATCAAATTCTATTTCATATTCACCGGCCGATAGTTCTTCGTTTACCAAAGTGATAATTTCGTTTCCTAATACATCATTAATTTTTAATGTTGTAGGAGACCCTTCGATTCCGCTCAAGGTGACGGACGGGATAGTGAATTTTATTTTTGTAGTTGGGTTGAATGGGTTTGGATAGTTCTGAGAAAGTGAAAATTCTTCTGGAATGTTTTCGTCAATTTCATCTACATCAGTAGCACCATTCCAATTCCAGTTAACTATTTTTGCATATATGTCCCTTCCCTGTGATCGGCGGTTATCCTCCCACGAAAAAATTATGTTTGAGTTATCAGCAAATACTACCGGTGATCCCACGCCATTATTTGGACCATTGGCAACAATAAGATAATTTCCACCATTTGGATTTCCATTTGAAAAATATCTCTGGCCAATAATATCGTGGTCAGTTTGTCCGTATCTATCGTCTAGCCACACAATAACAAAATCACCTACTGTGTCCATTGAGATTTCGGGAATCTTTTGATGCATAGTACCAACATCATCGTTTACTTTTATGTTAGATCCTAAAGCTCCTCCCGTGCTGGTATATCTTTGAAAATATATATCATAATTAGCATTCCTGAAATCTTGCCACACAATAACAAAATTGCCTACCGCATCCATTGAGATTGTGGGATATAGTTGAAAGTTTGTACCAGCATCATCGTTTACTTTTGTGTTAATTCCTAAGGGTCCTCCTGTACTCGTATATCTTTGATAATATATATCCCAATCGTCATTCCGAAAGTCATGCCACACAATAACAAAATTACCTGTTACATCAATTAAAATGGAGGGAGCAATTTGATCGGCAGTGCTTGCATCGTCGTTAACCAATGTATTAACTCCTAAAGCTCCTCCTGTGCTGGTATATCTTTGAAAATAGATATCGCGATTGCCATTCCTTTCATCTATCCACACAATCACAAAATAACCTGCCGCATCCATTGAAATTGATGCATCCCACTGGATTGCATCGCCGGTATCATCATTTACTTTTGTGTTTACTCCTAAAGTTCCTCCTGTGCTGGTGTATCTCTGATAATAGACATCAGAATTGCCACTCCTGTTATCATCCCACATAATCACAAAATCACCTGCCGCGTCCATTACAACTTTTGGATACTCTTGAGCTGCATTTTGAGTATCATCATTTACTTTTGTATTAACTCCTAAAGCTGTACCTGCATTATTGAATCTTTGAAAATATATATTCGAATCGCCGTCCCTAAAATCCTGCCACACTACAACAAAATTACCTGCCGGATCCATTGCGATTGCGGGAACGAATTGATTTTCAATACCGGTATCATCATTAACAAGGAAATCATCTTTTATAATACCCTGTGCATTAAGGATTTGAGTAAAAGAAAAACAGAAAACAAGAAAAACAAAAAGTAAAATATTTTGTTTCATTTTTATTCCCTTTCGGATAATTATTCAACATAACTCTTGTTATTTCATTAAAACCATCTTTTTTGTTTCAATAAAATTTCCAGCTTTAATTTGATAGAAATAAATTCCACTTGTTAATTCATTTGCATCGAACTCAATTTCATATTCTCCTGCAGGTTTTTCTTCATTAACTAAAGTTGCAACTTCCATTCCTAAAACATCATAGACTTTTAATGTTACAAACCTCTCCCTATTTCCCTCTCCTTGGTAAGGAGAGGGATTTAAGGGTGAGGTCGGAATGGTGAATTTTATTTTTGTTATTGGATTAAATGGGTTGGGATAATTTTGTGAAAGCGAAAATGCACCTGGGCTTATGTTTTCACCATCAACAGAAGTTAATTCCCCAAACTTAATAAGGGTTTTTCCATTTCCTACTACATAACCGTTTGAAGTTGAAGTGAAGTGAACTCCATTGAGGAATGCAGTTGTAAGTCCTGCTCCTTCTATGGTCCAGGTTGTTCCTCCGTTTGTTGTGTGTAGAATAACTCCATTAAATCCAACTGCCCATCCATTGTCTGTACCAAGGAAAAATACTCCGTAGAGAGACCTGTTCTGAGTGTCAGGATTTGTCTGAGTAACCCAGTTTGCTCCACCGTCAGTTGTGCGGCCTATTACTCCCTGATTTCCAACAACCCAGCCTTCCTGGTTATTGATAAAGTGTATGTCATTGAAGGTTCCTCCCGGGCTTGTTTGCCCGGCAAAAGTCGAGCCATTATAATAGAATATGCTACCGCCGCCACAGACCCAGACATTATTAACAGAAGGAGCAGAGATTCCACTTAAGGTTGATGAACTGGGGCTGTTTAAATTTTGGAGAGTAGAGGTAATTTCCCATACCTGTCCATTATCACCACAAGCGTATCCAACAGGATTAGATGCAGAAGTGCCGGGAGGGAAGGAAAGATCAAGGAGAGTACCCATAGAAGCCAGAACATTCCAGCTCTCACCATCAAAAGTAGTATATACCCATCCACCATCTCCGCCAGAGTAGCCATTAGTTGCATCATTCAGCATATGAACAGCATT
>JABDPB010000174.1 GCA_013042995.1 Ignavibacteriaceae bacterium
GTATTAGCTTATCTAATACAATAGACAAAAGTGAAGAACTCTCAAGCATAAAACCTGCTGGCTTTGTAAAACATATCGGAGTGAAAAATACCAACGGAAATCTTGAATTAAATATTGTGAAAACTAAGGAGAATGTTGCTGCAGAGATTTTTTATATTAATAATGAAGAAGAACTTGTAATTCATTTATTTGAAAGGGAAGATTCATATTGGCTGGAAAAGGAAAGTAGACATTTTAAAATAATCTATAGACCGTTTCATTCACATCTAGTTAACGATGTGCTCATTAGTGCAGAGCGTGCGTTAGAACCATTAATGGTCATTTTTGAATACCTTCCATCAGAAAAGATAATAATTAACACTTATGATGTTAGCGATTATGGTTTTAGTACAACTACAACCGTTCCCCAAAATTACATTCGATTGGAAATTGAACCATTGGAACCTGGATATGAAGTAGTTCCATACAACGAGCGCATACAATGGCTGTTAAGTCACGAGCTTGTGCACATAATTGTAAATGATTCACGAACAAGTATTGAAGGATTTTTCAGAAAAATATTTGGAAAGGTTCCGCCAGATAAAATACAACCAACTACAGTTTTTTATAGTTTAATTACAAATTTTAACAGGTACTCACCAAGATGGCATCAAGAGGCTATTGCAGTATATATTGAAACATGGTTTAGCGGTGGTTACGGAAGATTGCTGGGCAGTTTTGATGAAATGTATTTCCGCTCTTTAGTAAGTGAAGGCAAAGGTTTTCCATCTCAGTTAGATGTTGAAACTCTTGGAAGCCATAACACGATGTTTTTGGAAAACCTTTTTTACATTTACGGAGGAAGGTTTGTTGGATATCTTTCAATTGTTTATGGTTCTGAGAAAGTAATTGACTGGTTTAAAACCAAAGAGAGTGATTTTTATTCTGGCTTTGTAGGAAAATTTGAAACTGTATTTGGAAAAGATTTTAATCAAGCCTGGAAAGAATTTATTGAATTTGAGAAACTGTTTCAGCAAAGCAATATTGATTTTCTGAACCAAGAGAAATTTACAGAAATCAAGCAGGTGGGTAGTAACAAATTTGGCTGGGTAACTCCACCGCAAATCGATAAAAGAAATGGGGAAGTTGTCTTCGGTTACCACAGACCACATGAGCTTGCTTCAATTCAGTCACTTAATTTGAAGACCGGAATTTCAAAAATACATACTTCACTTCCAACTCCAAGTATGCTTCAGGTTGCTTCAACTGCTTACGATGAAGTTAATGGCCTGCTGTTCTTTACAACAAACAATAACCAGTTATTCAGAGATATTTGGGTATATGATGTTGAAACTGACGATCAAAAAATGCTATTTGAAAATGCACGAGCTGGTGACTTAACTGTAAATCTCAAAACACACGATTTATGGGGGGTTGAGCATGACAGGGGAACTGCTACTTTGATCGTTTCTCCTTTTCCGTACCGTAAAATTATTCGGTTAGTTGCTTTGCCAAAAGGGGATGAAATTTTCAATCTGTCAATTGATAATTCGGGTGAAAACATTGCTGCGATACTGAAGAAACCGAGCGGACAACAGTCCTTAATAATTTTTAACGCAAACGAATTACTCGCCGGATCACCCCTGGAATATTTAACAATTTCCAGCAACGGCTCACCAGAGAATCCCTCCTGGGGTACAAGCGGAAACTATTTATATTGGAATGCATTTACAAATGGAGTTTCAAACATTTACAGATTTGATTTTCAAAACTCCTCTATAAAAGCATTAACACATTGTTTAACCGGTTTATTTAAACCAATAGAAATTTCCTATGATTCTATTTTTGCATTTGAATTTAGCACTGATGGCTTCTACCCCGTGTTAGTTAAAAATGAACCGGCCCCATTTCTTCCTGCAATTAATTATTTGGGGCAGCAGGTAATTGAAAAAGAGCCTAAACTTTACAAGTGGGCTTTACAAAATGATTCCACCGAAATAACTCCTTTAGAATTCTCTGGTGAAAAACCTTATAACAGTTTTGCAAATTTAAATTTACAATCTTTTGTTCCTGTTGTAAGCGGATTTCAAAATCAACTTGTGTTTGGATTATTTACAAGAATAACAGATCCTTTATTAATTCATGATTTTTATTTAGAAGCAGGAGTATCGCCGCTTAAAGAAAAACCTGAGTTTCCATTTTGGCATCTAAAATTTAAGTACGACTATAGACAATTATTTTATGTAGAAGTTGCACACAATGGACCTGATTTTTTTGATCTTTTCAACGAAAGAAAAAGAGGAACCATCGGAACATACTTTAAACTTGGACACACACATTTCTGGAAATACGACAACCCACATAAAATTAAACAAGCAACCACACTTACATTTTACAGAGGCGTTGAATTTATAAACGACAACCTTGTCAGGGTTTCACAAACCGATTTTGGTGTTCTTGCGACAAATCTGAACTCAAAAAATATGCGTAAAAGTATTGGAAGCTCTGATTATGAACACGGTAGTGAAATTAATTGGACTGTGACGCTATACGGTACAAATTTTGACGCACCCTTGTTTGCGCCGAATACTTACATTGAATTAAGCGATTTCTCAACGTGGTTGTGGAATCACAACGTTTTTCACGTAAAATTTGCAGGCGGATATCTCTTGGATAATAAAGAGATAGTACAAGCGCGATTTTATTTTGGCGGTTTTGGAAACAGAGGTATTGATAATGCTGAGATAAGGCAATTCAGAAAAGTGTTTAGGTTCCCTGGATTGCCAATTTACAGTTTGATGACCGACAAATTTGGAAAGCTGCTGTTAGAAAACTCTTTTCCACCAATGAGACTATCGGGTTGGTCACTTGGTCATCAGTTTATAAATCATATAGATTTTTCTGTGTATTCGCAATCAATGTATGCACCGTCTGAAATGGGAAATTATTGGATTGATATTGGAGCACAGATGGATGTAAAATTAAAACACTGGTACAATCTTGAGTCAACAATTACTGCTGGAATTGCTAAAGCTTGGTCAAATAAATTAAATGATTGGGAATGGTTTTTATCAATTAAAATTCTTAAAGATTAATATATATGTTCAGGTATTGAAATGAAATTTTCAGAATTTAAAAAAAATATTGATGACGGAATAAAAAGTGCAATCGTGGAAGATGATTCAACAGAACGTGTAAAAAATCTTGAAGCTATTCTTAACATTGTTAACACTATTAATCGAACATTAATTCTAGAAGATGTACTTGAACTCGTACTTAAGAATGCTATAAGATTAACAAATTCCGAAAGAGGATTTATCGTTCTTCAAAATGCAAATAACGAATTAGAGTACAAGCTTGGTTTAAATTCTGAAAACGAAACTCTTTTAAAGGAATCATTTGAAATTAGTACTACAGTTGTTGAAGATGTATTCATTAACGGCCAGTCAATTTTTATTGAAGGCGCACAGAGTGATGCAACTTACGATCCCACTAAAAGTATTTTAAAACTAGATCTACAAACAATTCTTTGCTCACCACTCATCACTGCAGGCAAGAAGATTGGTGTTATTTATGTAGACAGCAAACACCTGCATAAAATTAAAGTTAGGGAAATTACAGGCACTTTTGAAATACTTGCCGGTCAAGCTGCAACTGCAATAAGAAATGCACAGCTATATGACGGACAATTGAATGCCTACAACGCTCTGCAGGAAGCAAATGTGCAGCTCATTCAAGCTGAAAGAAAAGCCTTAAAATCAGGTATTGATGCTGAAATAGGTCAATCTCTTCAAGGCTTGGTTCACCTTGCCTTACTGGAAACAGAAAGCTTGATGCGTATAATTGAAAAAGCGCAAAATGAATTTTCAAAGGGAAGGGAAAATTTTGATGAACTTTCTTTTGATAGATTAAAATTAAAATCTAAAGTTGCGGCTGACAGTATTAGAAAAATCCAAAAATATGCTCAGGTTCTTCTTGAAACTTCAGTAATGGAAATAAACCGCGATAATGGTGATTTAAACAGAACAATCCAATCAGTTATTAAATACCTTTCTCCGTTAAAGAAGTTTCTTTCAATTACATTTAAAACAGAATTAGACCAGGTTCCAATATGCAGATTTGATTCAGATCAGATGCAGCATTTATTTGTTCACTTAATTACAAACTCCGCTGAAGCTAAAAAAGATGCAACCGTTACAATAAAATCGTATGTAAAAGATGATAATATTTTTATAGAAGTTGCAGATGACGGACCCGGATTCCCAGAAAATATACAAAGCAATCCCTCCATCGCATTCAATTTAAGCAAACAAGGTTATGGATTATTCCTGTGTAAAAGTATTGCGGACAGGCACAAGGGTGAAATTAAATTAGTACCGAATGAAAATGGAGCGGCTGTTCAGGTAACAATACCAGTAATTAATTAATGAAAGAACAAGCATCAACATACTTTAATCTTTACTACGATTTTCTTCCTTTCCCAGTTCAGGTTATAGATGAAAAGGGATTTGTGGAATATATAAATAAGGAGTTTAGTACTCTCTGGGGATACTCGCTTGCAGAGTTACGGGAGTATTCCTGTTTTGATGATAACGAGTTAATAAGACGCGGAGTAGCAGAAAAAGTTAAAAATATATTTCAAACAAAAAAAGCATTATCGCTTAAAAACTATATTGATACACTACTCTTTAACGGCGAAAGATCCATTCCATTTTTAAAATCTACCCTCTTTCCGTTAACAGTTGATGATAAAAACTTTGTAGTGCTTTTTCACGAAGATCAAACTGAAGTAATTCTATCGGAAGAAGAATCGAAAAAAGCACGTGATGCAAATAAAGAAGCTGAAAGATTAAAAAGTACTTTTTTAAATGTACTATCTCACGAATTGCGGACGCCGCTAAATATCATCCTAGGATATTCAACTATTATTAAAGAAAACCTTAAAGATAAAATTGGCAATGAAGACAAAATCTATTTGGATAATCTTCATTCAGGAAGCGAAAGATTATTTAAGAGTATAACCCAGATGCTTGAGTTTGCTCAAATTGAAGCAGGGAACTATCATCTAAATTTAGAGACATTTGAACTTGTTAGCATATTTCACAATTGTCTGACCCAGCATAAAAAACGTGCCGAAGAAAAGAATTTAAATTTCACAACAAATTTTACAGAAGAAAAAATATTTGTAGAAATTGATCTTCAGTGTGCAGAAAACATAATAAACAATCTAATTGATAACTCTGTTAAATTTACACCTAAAGGTTATATCGAAGTCGAGCTGGGAATACTTAAAGAAAGAGATTTAGCAATTTGTAAATTGAAAGACACGGGGGTTGGAATTTCAACACAGTATCTCGATCATTTGTACCAGCCGTTTAGCCAGGAAGATTTGGAAATTGGAAGAACTTTTGAGGGCAATGGACTTGGACTAGCAATTTCGAAAAGATACATTGAGAAAATGGGTGGGTCTTTAATTGTTGATAGCATTAAAGGCGTAGGATCAACATTTACCTTTACTCTGCCATTAGCAAAAGGAGCCAAAGCTGAAAAGCTGCAAGCCATCACACAAAAAAGTAACGGAACACCTAAAATTTTAATGCTTGATGATGCTGGCGAATCGTACGATTTAGTCAAAGCATTTCTAAAAGATGATTTTGAAATCAGCTTAATTAACTACATTGATTTTAATCCAGGTGTATTTGAAAAGGAAAAATTCATAGCTGTAATTTTTGATGTAACTAAAAATTATTGGGACAAGGGAATTGAACTTTGCAAAGACTTAAAAGAAAATATTGAAACTGAAGTTCCAATCATCATTTTATCAAGTGAATTTTTGAGTGAAAAAATCAGTCAATTCTATGAAGCCGGTGCAAAAGAATTTTTAGTAAAACCATTTGCTAAAAATGATTTAATTGATATGATAACTCGCATTACAACCCCAACCGAAAACCCATCTTAATTTACCGTTTTATTGTCCAGCGTGTTATTTCAATCAGAATTTGTTAAGTTTTATTTTTGATATTAACCATTAAAAAATAAATTGAGCTTAATAGAATTAAGAAATCAAGTTAAATCACTAGCAAATGCGGAAGTAGCTAAAACACATCTGTGGTTCTTTAAAACAGGAAAGGGTGAATATGGCGGAGGTGATAAATTTGTAGGATTAAAAGTACCCACTCAAAGAAAAATAGCTAAAGTTTTTCTAAACTTAAATTACGGCGAACTTAGTAAGCTGCTGGCATCTAAAATCCACGAGGAACGGCTTATTGCATTATTAATTTTAGTTGAAAGATATGCAAAAAGTAATGAGCGTGATAAGGAAAAAATCTTCAAATTTTATCTTAAAAACAGAAAGGGAATAAATAACTGGGATCTTGTCGATTTATCAGCACCAAAAATTATCGGGGAGCAATTAGTTAATAAAAATCGAAAGATTCTTTTTGAATTAGCTAAATCGAATAATTTGTGGGAAAGAAGAATTGCAATTCTTTCTACACTCGCTTTTATTAAAAGGGCTGATTTTAATACAACATTACAATTATCCGTTATTTTACTTAACGATGAACATGATTTGATACACAAAGCTGTTGGCTGGATGCTTAGAGAAATTGGTAAAAAAACTGACAGTGGCGGATTGAAAGTTGAAGAAGATTTCTTAAAATTGCATTATAAAAAAATGCCAAGAACGATGTTGCGTTATGCAATTGAAAAATTCTCGGAATCAAAAAGAAAAAAATATCTTAGTGGAAAAATATAGAGGCGTAAAATGGAAAAACGCATAAAAGTTAATACAAACGCAAAGTGGGAAACACAAATCGGTTATTCTAGGGCTGTTAGAGCAGGAAATATTATTGAAGTATCCGGCACATCGGCTATTGACCGTGATAGGATAATTGCTTCCGGCAATGCTTACCAACAAACAAGATTCATCATTCAGAAAATTGAAAGAGCAATAAACGAAGCCGGCGGTTCATTGAACGATGTTGTTCGAACCAGAATTTACGTCACTAATATTAAAGATTGGGGAGCAATCGGAAGAGCTCACGGAGAATTTTTTAGTGAGATAAAACCTGCTACAACAATGGTTGAAGTTGAATCGTTAATTGATCCTAATTTTGTTGTAGAGATTGAAGCAACGGCAATTCTACCGGAAGAGTAATTTATTCTATCCACGTACCGAACAAAGTTGCGTACATTATTCTGTAAATATCTGTGTTATCAATTTTCCCCTGCATAAGTTCTGCATTTAGTCCTTCTGCTTTTGCAATTACAGAACCAAAAACATCATCAGAAGTTGACCATGCGACTGCAAATGGAAATCGATTTCCATTCAAATCTTTTCCAGTAAGAAAGGGAAGTGATCCTGTTCCGTTAACACCATCCTGAGGTGCACCATTTTTTGATTTTTCAGGTAATGGTTTATCGCGTGGCATGTCCTTTTCTAAGAAACCATAAATTTCCAATCCACCCGCTTCACTATCTGCGGCTGTTAACAATAAAGTTTCAGTATGATCATCCATAAATTCTAATATTTCACCAATTGCATCATCTGCACGCTTTAATGCTTCAAATGTCCCATCAGCGTTATTTGCATTTCCGAAATTATCAGTCCCTTCTTCTTCAACTACAAGAAAAAATTGTTTATTATTTTTTGATAGAAATCTAACTGCAAATTTTGTCATCTCAGCAATTGTAGGTGCAGTTTCTGAGTAATTTGACAAACCTTTTTCTAACAATTCTTCTTCCGATGCATCATTAAATGTATGTCGTGAAGCAAAAATTCCTAAAACTTTTTCAGCATTTATCGGGGCAGAAAGTAATTCTTCTTTATTATAGATTAAGTAATAACCCATTTCCTCTGCAATTTTCACTAAATTTAAACTATCTTTTCGTTTGCCAGAACCGAATTTTCCGTTCACTCCTTCAGGTAGTAGAACGCTTTCTCCGCCGGAGAAAATCAAGTCAGCTCCCGATTCAATAATTTTTTTTGCAATTGCATCTTCATTAGCACGCGAGTTGTCACTTGCAACAAAAACTCCCGTCCCTGGTTCTACAATAGTCCCAGAATTTATTATTCCTGTTCTGATACCATTTTGTATTGCTTCCTGCATTATACTCATTTTTGTACCTGATCGAGAGATAAGCGGCTTATTGCCATTCATGCCATAAGAAAGCAGTTTAACTTTAACCCCATAGGCATGAATAGTTGCACCACCTTCTGAAGAAGCTGTTAGAGTGTTTGTCATATATCCTTGGTAAAGCCCGATGTTCGAAAGTTTATCCCAGTGAAGCTCACCCCCGGGTCTGTAGTATAAAACTCTTACAGCATTCCACATTGCAAGTGATGAACCATCTGGGTGAATAAAAATTACGTTGCCTTTTTCATATTCTGTTTTTATTTCTTTATTACTGCAACTGCCCATCAGAATTATTATAAGCGTGCTTAAACTGAATATTACTTGTTTAGACTTAAACATTTATTTCCACCTTATTTACTTTTACTTTTACAAAACTAATAATATTGTGTTAATTTATTTATTAGCATTTTGTTAAAACAACTTACAAGCTTAAATTTATCCCCCAAATAATAATCTAGAAACCTTTTTATAAATTTAAATGGAAAAAGAAACCAAAGAAGTAACTAACGGTAAATCTTCTATATTTTTTACCGATACTCAAATCCCTTCTTCGTATTCTCTATCGAATCAATTTGCAGAAAATTTAGAATTCAGACTTGTGCGAGATAGAATTACGGCTACTGGTGAAGATGCTTATTTTGCATTATCGCTTGCAATAAGAGACCGGTTGGTGAGAAAATGGCTCAGAACTCAGCACGAATACATTGAAAAGGATGTTAAACGAGTTTACTATCTATCATTGGAATATATGATGGGCAGGTTATTAGGCAATGCACTCATCAATATGGATTTTTACAACGAATGCTACGAAATTCTTAAAGAGGATGGTTACAGTTTAGAAGAGATAAGAGAATTTGAACACGATATGGGATTAGGAAACGGCGGATTGGGCAGGCTTGCTGCTTGCTACCTAGATTCAATGGCTACGCTTGAATTGCCGGCTTTTGGTTATGGGATAAGATATGAATATGGAATTTTTGATCAGGAGATTGAAAATGGCTTCCAAATAGAGTATCCGGATAACTGGCTTCAAAGTGGAAATCCATGGGATATTCCACGAAGAGATTTACAATATAGAGTTAAGTTTTATGGAAAATCCAATAGAACACAAAATCCAGACGGTACATATAAATTTGAGTGGATAGAAACAGAAGATGTACTTGCTCTTGCCTATGATGTTCCTGTTCCTGGTTATAAAAACAATACTGTAAATAACCTTCGATTGTGGCAAGCTAAAGCTGGTAAAGATTTTAGCTTCAAAGATTTTAACGCGGGCAACTATGTTGCTGCAGTTGCCTCCAAAACTGATTCCGAAACAATCTCTAAAGTTCTTTATCCAAATGATTCTTATGTTGAAGGTAAATTTTTAAGATTAAAACAGCAGTATTTTTTCGTTTCGGCTACGCTTCAGGATATTATTAGAAAGTATAAAATCAATCATGATAATTTTGAAAAATTTTCTGATAAAATTTCTATTCAATTAAATGATACCCACCCTGTAATTTCAATTCCTGAATTGATGCGAATATTAATTGATGAGGAAAATTTATCCTGGGCGAAAGCGTGGGAAATAACCACAAAAACGTTTGCATATACAAATCACACTGTTGTTCCCGAAGCACTTGAAGAATGGTCATTAAGCTTATTCGAAGAACTGCTACCAAGGCATACACAAATAGTTTTTGAAATCAACAGAAGATTTGTTGATCATTTAAAAAAGAATTATACAAAAGACGAAAAAATTCTGTCTAAGCTTTCAATAATTAATGAAAAAGATGGTAAGGCTGTCCGGATGGCAAACCTTGCAATAGTCGGCAGCTTTGCTGTGAACGGTGTTGCCGCGCTTCATACAGAAATTTTAAAAACAAGAATTTTCTCTCACTTTCATAAAATATATCCGAATAAATTTTTAAATGTTACTAATGGCATTACGCCTCGCAGGTGGTTACGGGAAGCAAATCCGTTCCTCTCTAAAATCATCACAGAAAAAATTGGCGACAGCTGGTTGAAAAATTTGGATAATTTAAAATTACTCGAGAAGCATATTGGCAGCAAAAATTTCTACGAAAGCTGGAGGAGTGCAAAGTGGTTCAATAAAAAAATGTTAGTAAATTATATTGAATCTGAGAATGGAATTACTGTTAACCCCGATTCAATGTTCGACGTGCAGATTAAAAGATTCCATGAGTATAAACGCCAGCTTTTGAATATCTTTCATTTAATTACTCTCTATAACAGAATAAAAGACAATCCCTCAATTGAAATGGTGCCGCGCACAGTAATATTCGGAGGCAAAGCAGCGCCTGCGTATTTTATGGCAAAGGTAATTATCAAGCTAATTAATTCGGTTGCCAAAGTAGTTAATAATGATCCTGATGTTGACAATAAATTAAAAGTTGTTTTTATAAGAAATTATTCGGTTACACTTGCAGAAAAAATTATTCCTGCATCCGATCTTTCCGAACAAATTTCGATGGCAGGATTGGAAGCTTCTGGAACAGGAAATATGAAGTTTGCCTTAAATGGTGCGCTCACAATTGGTACGATGGACGGTGCTAACATTGAAATCAGGGAAGAAGTTGGCGATGAGAATATTTTTATTTTTGGATTGCTAGCTGATGAAGTTCTAAAATTGAGAAATGATGGTTACAATCCAGAAGAATATTATGAGAAAAATGAAAACCTGAAAAGAATAATTGATATGATTGGCTCTGATTTCTTCAATAAAAAAGAATCTGGAATATTTAAACCGGTTATTGATGAATTATTGAATAAAGATTATTACTGCCTCCTTGCTGATTACCAATCTTACATTGATACTCAGGATAAGGTAAGTAAGCTTTATGAAAATGTTGATGAGTGGACAACTAAATCAATTCTAAATGTCGCACGGGTCGGTAAGTTTTCAAGTGATCGTTCTATTGGTGAATACGCAGAAAAAATTTGGAAAGTTAAACCGGTTAAAATTCAGTCATCTTAAAAAAGTAAAATATGAGTTACGAAATACATCCTAATGCAAGAATAGGACACGTTCATCTTACTGTGGCAGACCTTGAAAAATCAATAAAATTTTATACTGAAATGTTAGGCTTTTCTGTTACGGCACGTTTTGGAAAATCAGCCGCATTTCTTTCTTCCGGAAATTATCATCATCACATCGGACTGAATACCTGGGCTGGAAACCATGTAACACCTCCGCCACCGGGGCATTCAGGTTTATATCATTTTGCAATTCTTTACCCAAGCCGAGAGGAATTGGCAAAAGCTTTTAAAGTTCTTTGGGAAGAAAAATATCACGTCGAGGGTGCATCTGATCATGGTGTTTCGGAATCAATTTACCTTAAAGATCCCGATGGAAATGGAATTGAGCTTTATTGTGACAGACTTAAAAGTGAGTGGCCCTTAGATGAGCACGGCAATATGGTGCTTTACACGAAAGAGCTCGATCTTCCGGGGCTTTTATCTGAATTAAATAACAATTGAATTATTTAGCTAACATAAATTGAGTTAAGAATATGTTTGATTACTTGAGACGAGTTTTATCAAAAGATGAAGAAAAAGAATTTTCTGCGGATCCATTACCTTCTGAAGCTGAAGACCACGCTAAAAAATTACAGGTTGCTACTGCTGCTTTATTTGTAGAAATAGCCACTTCGGATGGTGATTTTTCGGAAGAAGAAAGAAGTAGAATAATTAAAACTATGAAAAAAGAATTCAGCCTTAGTGATGAATGTGTTAATGATTTGGTTGGACTTTCTGAAGAGAAAGTAAAAGATAGTATAAGTGTTTACGAATTTGCTTCTGTCATTAACGATCATTTTGATAAAAAAGAAAAACTTCAGTTGTTAAGAAATCTTTGGAGAGTAATATATACTGACGGTAAGCTTAATCAGTACGAAGACAGGCTGATTAAAATAATTGGTGGCACTTTAAACTTAGATCATAAAGATGTGATTGGTGCAAAACTTTTCGTGAAACAGGAACTGGGTGGTGGGTAGCAAATATCGAGGCTAGAGATTATTTCAGAAAATGCAAACTCGGAGCTTACTTTAAAAGTTTTACAAACCAAGCTCATTTTCAATTGCAGAAACTAACTCATCACTTGTTGGGGTAACCGCACTTCTAAAGCGTTCGACAATTTTTCCTTCTTTAGAAATTAAGAATTTTTCAAAATTCCATCTTATGTCACCTTGTTCAGTATCGGGATTATTTATTAACCTCTCATAAAGGGGTGATTTATCCTCTCCTAAAACCTTAATTTTATCAAATAATTTGAACATTACACCGAAATTTACTGAGCAGAAATTTTGTATTTGCTCATTTGTTCCCGGCTCTTGTCCTCCAAAATCGTTGCAAGGGAAAGCTAAAATTTCAAAGCCTTTTTGATTATATTTGTCAAATATTTTTTGCAAACCTTCATATTGTTTTGTGTAGCCACACTCACTTGCAACGTTTACAATCAATAAAACTTTGCCATTGTAATCGGATAACTTAATTTCACTTTTACTCATATCGAGTACCGTTATGTCATTGATATTGTCCATATTATATTCACTTTGGTTCTTTTGGTTAAAGTTGCTTTGTGCTGAAATTTGAATAAAGCAAAGGATAATAAATAGGGGTAAAAATATTTTTTTATTCATCTTTTTGTTCCTTTTTGATATGAATAACATTCTAGGATGTGTGAAAGTTCCGCACGATTATTTTTTAACACGCACAACATCCATTACAAGGCAGGATGTTAGGGGTTGATCACTTTTATTTTTTTTATATCTAAATATTCCAGCACCTATTAGCTGACCTAAAAAATAAGCTGTTATACTAAAAGGAAAAGAAACTAATTCAAATCCAGCTTCAGATAACAATCGGAACAAAATTATAAACGGTATTGGCAAATGAATTGCCATAAACCACTGGAGAGAAAATTTTTTAACGTTTATACGCCAATAGCCGAATGGCAAATTTAAAATAAAAACAAGTATAGAAATTATAAAAAGATTCATCTGGTTTTCAAAAGCCTTAAATACTTTATTTAGGGTTTGTTTTATTTGTTGAGAATGAAAAATTAATTCATTATTTTTTCTTTGAAATTTAGCGATTAAAATGAAACAATCATTCTTTTCTATTGCTTTAATTTTAGTATTTTTCTTTTGCTTATTTGCACAAGAAAAAGAAGAAAGAAAGGAATATTATAAACACAATCGCCAGTTCCTAGATTACAACCAACCTTTTAATGAACTAAATTCACCATACAATCTTAAAAGCAATACAAATGATGTCTGGACCGAGTTAAATCCAAAAGTACCACGTGTAAGTTATTGGTGTACTGACTTTGTAACAGCTGAAATAGGATGGGCAGTCGGAGAGCAGGGGGCAATAATAAAAACAACAAACGGAGGTAATGAATGGATTGATGTTTCATTTAATACTTCTGCAGACCTTTTGAGAATGGATAGCTATGATGGAAATATAGTAATAATAGCAGGAGAGGGTGGTATAATTTTAAGAAGTGATGATGCAGGGAAAACCTGGGAGCAAATTTCAAGCGGGGTAACAACGCAGCTATGGACAGTACAAATGTTAAACGACTCCTTAGGATGGATATGCGGACCGTTTGGCAAATTATTAAAGACCACTGATAGTGGAATTACATGGGAACAAAAAGTAATTACAAATTACCCCGATTTAGATTATTGGGCTCTGGATTTTTATAACTACGATATTGGTTTTATATGTTGTAACGGAGGACAGGTGCTAAAAACAATTGATGGAGGTGATAATTGGGAACTGCAGGTTACAAGTGACTCTTATGGATTATATGCTATTACTGCAATTGACAGTTTGAGAGCAGTAACAGGGGGTAACAGCGGGAACATTTATTATACAACAAATGGAGGAAACAATTGGTTTTTATCTGCAAATCCTCTTCCCCTCAGAGTGGAAAGCATATCCTTCCTCAATGATAGCGTAGGTTTTGTAGTAGGAAATATTTCTGGTGTTGTCCATAAGACCACTGATGGTGGTTTAAATTGGAATTATATTCGAACTAGCATTGGTGAGCTTTATATTACTTTTGTTAATGAGAATCTTGGTTATAATGTTGGCTTAGGTCTTAAAGTTTATAGAACCACAAATCAAGGAATTACTTGGAACAAACAGATATTTAATAACTATTTATATGATATTTACTTTACTTGTCAAAATGAAGGTTGGATATCTGCAGGTCCAGAATTTAACGGATCTAATTACCCGCTGCTTAAGACTTCCGACGCTGGGTTGAATTGGCATTTGTGGGAGCATTTTCCATACGATACATTGGGAGGACCCATCTATACAATAAAATTCATAAATGATAAATTAGGATTTATGGGTGCTAGTGATAATGGTATATACAAAACAACTGATGGGGGTTTGAGTTGGCAAATTGCTACTGTTACTGGACTTTTAGATACAATTGGCCATATTAATCGATTCTTCTTTAAAGACTCAATTTCTGGCTGGGCTGTTAATTCAAGAGGAGGTATACTAAAGACTACAGATGGTGGTTTAAATTGGTTTTCTCAACTTAATCATCTCTTAGCAACTTTCTTTAATAGTGTAAATTTTAAAGATTCTTTAAATGGTTGGGCAGTTGGCACAAAATCTTTTCAAACCACTGATGGTGGAGAATCATGGGTTCAGAAAAATGAATTTGATAACCAACTCATCTGGGATATCTATTTTTTAAATGATAGTACTGGTTGGATATTGGGTGATAGTTTATCAAGAACGGATGATGGTGGTAACACTTGGTATAAAGTTCCTAACACACCTGTATCGTCAGGAGAATTTGAGTGGGTTGACGACGAAGTTGGTTATATAACAGGTGGTGCGTTTTACAAAACTACAAACGGGGGTAACGCTTGGCAACATATTCCGTATGAATCGGGAAAAGCTTTTACAAGATTTTCGGCACCATTGAAAGGATTTGGATTTGGCGTAAATGGTATTGGTTTAATAATGAAATTTGATGACAGAGTTACGAGTATACGAGAGGAATCAATTTCTTTCCCAGAGACAAACATCTTATATCAAAATTATCCCAATCCCTTTAACACTAGTACGGTAATCAAGTATTACTTAAAAAATTCAGGGTATGTAAAGCTAGGG
Source organism: Ignavibacteriaceae bacterium (assembly GCA_013042995.1). Lineage (GTDB taxonomy): Bacteria > Bacteroidota > Ignavibacteria > Ignavibacteriales > Ignavibacteriaceae > IGN2. The sequence goes on from JABDPB010000174.1 coordinate 15,267, forward strand.
ATTTATAATATTTTGGGAAAAGAAATAATAGTTCTGCAAGATAGTTATCTGAATAGCGGTGAATATTCTGCAAGATGGGATGGTAAAATTAATTACGAATTTGTAGCTAGTGGTGTTTATATCTATAGATTGGTCATTAATAACCGAAAGGAGGTGGTAACACTGAATAAGAAGCTCTTAATAATTAAATAACTTATTATTGTAAATTGAGGTATTATCATGAAATTCAATTACATTCATATTTTACTTTGTTTTATACTAGTATTTCAACCTGTCAATTTTTCACAGATATCAGTGCCCGGATATGATGAATTCATCCCTCCTCCTCAACTAGATCCTACTAATGCTAATATTGCAACACCAGAAAATGTTTTAATTGTCTATAGATTACCTCGGTCTCAGGGTGATACAATGTCTTTCCATATAGCAAATTATTATAAGCAGGTTAGAAATATACCAGAAACAAATATAATAGGTTTGAATTTACCATTAATTAAAGAAATTAATGGACATACTATTAAGATGTTGTTTTATGATGAGTTAATACATGATGATGATTGGATTGCACCACCTAACACTACTAATCATGCTTGGCAATATGTGCAGAATTTTATTATGACACCCTTACAAAATCACTTAGATGTTACTTTTGTTCAGGGTTAGCCATTAAGAGACTTGATAAGATATATTGTTATTTGCAAAGGAGTTCCTTTTAAAGTAAATCCTTACGTTGAATTTTCTGGAGTTGGACAAACTCAAAAATATCAAGTTGCCGTAGATCCTCTTCTATGTTTGTTGTCGCAACCTGATCCAAATTTTTCAATTTTGACACATGTTTTTGGTATAAACAGATTTAGTTTGTACAATCCTTATGCGTATCAAGACAGGTTCTATTCTATGAACTATAGATTCTTAACAAATCATTTTGTTACCAATAGTGGAATTGAACTTGCTTATTTAATATCACGGCTTGATGGACCCACATATGAAGATGTTAAAACTTTAATAGATAACTCGTTAATATCAGACTTATCAGGCAATTCAGCTTTTGTATTAGATGCACATTTAAGTTATGGTCCGGGAGTTGGTAGTCTCAGAGAGGATGTGATTGCTACTCATGATAATCTAGAAGCATTATCAATGATTGATACGATTGATTTAACAGATAGTTACATTCTTAATTATTCTGGTGAAGTTATCGGGTACAGCTCGTCTGGAAAACATGCTGGTATGCCCCTCGGATACATTGTCAACCTTTTAGAACTTAATTATGCTGCCGGTGCTATTTTTAATACTTATGAAAGTTTTAATGGATTTTTAATAGATTTTAACAATTATTACAGAAGGCAGGACAATCAAGGATTAATTTCTGAATTCATTGGTATGGGAGGATCTGGTGGAGTATGCCATACTTATGAACCTGCAATTCCATCAGTCGTTAAGGACAGTATATTTTTCCCTTTTTATTCAATTGGGTATAGTATTGTTGATGCTGCCTATCAAAGCATGCCCTATTTGGCTTGGCAAAATGTAGTTGTGGGTGATCCTTTGTGTACAATTGCGTGGGGTAAGCAGACACTAGCACAAAATTTAACCTGGTCTGGAAGGAACTTGGTAACCGGTGAAATAACGATTCCGGTTCCTTATACAACGTTAACAATTGAAGATGATTCTTATATAGAGTTAAGGCATCAAGGTTCAATTCCCTGTGAATTAGGCTATGGGAGATTAATTGTAGGAGAAAATGTTGCTTTTCAAACATATAGCTGGGATCAGGCATTATTTCTTTCTTATGACTCCGAAAATGCAAGATTAATTTGGGCAGATCACCCAACATTTCCGGCTATAAGTTATAATGTATATCGGAAAGTTGATGATGGTGATTGGGAATATCTGGCAAGTACATCTGGCAACGAATACACCGATGGTGAAGTCTATTTTACCTGTTATGAGTGTTATGTAAACGCAACAGTTTATTATTATGTTAAAGCAGTAGATCTTAATGAAACGGAATCGGCTGCATCAAATGAAGTTAGTGCAGAAGTAATTGCTAAAATAGGTAAGCAGTCTGGAGATGATAAGCAACCAGTAATTGCATACTCATATTCACTTGGTCAAAATTACCCAAATCCCTTTAATCCAAGTACAACTATATCATATTCAATTGAGAAAGACGGTCTTGTTCAATTGAAGGTATATGATATTCTTGGCAATGAAGTTGCAGAACTTGTAAATAAAAACCAGCTTGCAGGCAAATATGAAATATCGTTTAATGCTTCGCACCTGCCGAGCGGTATTTATTTTTACACAATTACTTCAGGCAATTACTCCAATACGAAAAAATTGATTCTTCTCAAATAGTGTTTTCATCGTAAAGGTCGGCTGAAACAACGCCGACCTTTTTTATATAAACATTCCTAAAAAATTAATTTCCCACTCCTTCAACAACAACTAAGCTGGTTGTACAGAAGAAGAAAGCCCTCTCCTTTGGAGAGGGTTGGGTGAGGCCTTAACTCATCAACACAGCAATAGCAGCAGTATTAGCAATATCATCAACACTGCAGCCGCGGCTTAAATCGAAGAAAGGTTTGTTCAAACCCTGCACCATTGGTCCTACTGCTTCTGCTCTGCCCCAGCGCTGTGCAATTTTGTAACCGATATTTCCTGAATTTAAATCAGGAAAAATTAAAACATTTGCTTTGCCTGCCACATCGCTTCCCGGAGCTTTCTTTTTTCCTATTGATTCAATTACCGCAGCATCAAATTGCATTTCGCCGTCAATATTTATATCGCTTCGTTTTGAACGGACGATCTCCGTGGCTTGTAAAACTTTATCAATTGCTTCATGCTTTGCACTTCCTTTTGTAGAAAACGAAAGCATCGCAACCAACGGTTCTTCCCCGGTTAATTTTCTGTGGTTATCCGCTGTTGAAATTGCGATATCGGCAAGCTGCTTTTCATCGGGATCGGGAACAACGGCACAATCTGCAAAAGAATAATTTTTTTCAGGAAAGAGCATCAGGAAAAAGCTAGATACAATTGAAATTCCTTCCGGCATTCCTACACACTGAATTCCTGCACGCATTACATCCGCAGTTGCGGAAGCGGAACCTGCAACACTTCCATCTACCATATTTTCTTTTACCATCATTGCCGCAAAAAACAAATCGTGCAGCATTGTATTTCTTACATCTTCTATGGTTATACCCTTGTGTTTTCTCAGGTTGAAAAAGATGTTTGTGAAATCACTCAGCTTGTCAGATTTTGTTTGATCAATGATTCTAACACCTGTTAAATCAACATCGACTTTTTTAGCGTCCTGTAAAATTCTATCCTCATCTCCAAGAGTAATTACAGCGGCAATTTTTTCTTTGGTTAGTTTTTCAGCAGCTTCAAGAACTCGTTCATCGTGTGATTCAGGAAGGATGATTGTTTTATTAACTTTTGATGCATTGTTTTTGAGCTCATCAATAAATTTTATATCCATT
>JABDPB010000115.1 GCA_013042995.1 Ignavibacteriaceae bacterium
AAATAGATTTTAATTTGTGCATCAACCCCTCCGGGAAAAATTATAAGAGAAAATTTTAATCGATCCAATCGGCGATGAAAACATTTGTATCGCCTTTCTTTTTATTAAACCTGTTTGAGCAAAACACGAGTTGCTTTCCGTCACTTGTAAACACTGGGAAACCATCAAATGTTTCATTGAAAGTAATTTGCTCTAAACCTGTTCCGTTAATGTTGATAATGTAAATATCAAAGTTTCTTCCTTTTTTACTGTTAACATTCGATGAAAAAATAATTCTCTTTCCGTCCGGATGATAAAAAGGAGCAAAACTGGCTTTACCAAAATTTGTAATTTGTTTAATGTCTGTTCCATCGGCATTCATTACATAAATCTCTAAAATAGATGGACGAAACATTCCGTTTTTAGCAAGGTCTTCGTAATCGTCAAGCTCTTCTTCTGTTTTTGGTCTGCTAGAGCGGAAAACAATTTTTTTACCATCAAGCGAAAAGAAAGCACCTCCATCGTAGCCCATTTCAAATGTTAATCTTTTTTGATTCGAACCGTCAATATCCATTACATAAAGTTCAGGATCACCATCGCGAGTTGAAGTAAAAACAATTTTATCGCCTTTAGGTGAAACTGTTGCTTCTGCATCATAACCATCAGAAGAAGTTAATCGTATTAAATCAGAACCATTGGCACTTGCAGAGAAGATATCGAATGAATTATAAAGTTTCCAAACGTAGCCTTTTGAGCGGTCAGGTGGAGGAGGGCAATCATCCATTTCCAAATGTGTTGAAGCATAAACAATTCTGTCATCACCTGGTAAAAAGTACGCGCAGGTTGTTCTTCCTTTTTCAGTCGAAACAAGTCGTTTTTCAGTTCCATCAATATTCATCGTAAAAATCTGATCGCATTCTAAATCACCGGTTGTTGACTGGAAGATCAATTTCTGCTCATCAAATGAAAGATAAGCTTCTGCATTTTCACCTTCTTCTGTAAGCATTTTTATGTTACTCAAATGTTTTTCTTCTTCAAACTTAAACACATCATTTTGCGCGTATGATGTGATGAGAAAAAGAATTATAACACAATAGGTATTTAATATAATTTTCATTTTTGCTTTCAGATTTTATTCGGGAACGTGAACTAGAAAATATTTCTTTGCAGATTTACCTATTGATACTGCTTCCTTCATTGTCATATGCATTTCATCGGGTGTTTCTTCATCGTGACCAGCTTCAAGAACTGCTAGATCGACACCTTTAGCATGTTTTACTAGATCTTCGCAATATGCAGTATCACCGCCATAGCAGATGGTCATTCCGTTAAACGAAAAGTTATAACCAAGTGCAGGCACCTGTCGGGTTCCGCCAGTGTGCAGATGCTCTTTGTGAATAACAGGAAATGGTTTTACAGTTACTTTCTTTGTAACAAAACTATTTGTTTTTTTGATTGCTTTTAAAACTATTTTATATGTGATGGAATGTGAATATACTTTTTCAAATGCATGAAAGATACTTTCAATTTCAACGCATTCATTGGGGTAGTATATTGTCAGTGGAGTTTTTTTCTGCATTACACGCAAATAAGTTAGTAAGGACCAAACTCCTCCGACGTGATCGTGGTGACCGTGTGAAACAAATACTTGGGAAATTCCTAATAAATTTTTTACACCAATTTCTTTGTTTAAATCTCTTAAAATTCCGTCACCTGGATCAATAATAAAACTTGTATCGCCAGCTTTTAGTAAAATTCCTGTCGCGATATTGGGAATCGAGCAAAAGATTTTAATCGAAAATTTTTTTTTCTTCCAGCTAAGTGGATACTTCTGTTCTAACATTAAATTTTTTTGAATGATTTAGGATAATTATTCTTCTCTGTAAAATTTACATTCTTTTGGATCTTTACAGCGAGCAAAAATGTTAAATGAATAACTTTCAAAATTAAAACCTAACTTATCACTAATTAACTGCGGCAGCTTTTTTATTTCCGGATCAGAAAATTCAATTATTCTTCCACAATCCACACAAATTAGATGATCATGCACCTGTTTTTTAAAGCTGCTTTCGTATCGGTTTATATTATCACCAAAATATCTTTTGGAAATTAAATCACAGTGGGCCAACAGCTCTAATGTTTTATAAACGGTAGCACGTGATACACTTGATTTTGAATTTTTCATTACAATATAAAGATCATCTGCACCAAAATGACCTTCGTATTCAAGCGCAGCATCCATAACCTCAAACCTTTCAGGTGTGATTCGGTTTTTTCCAGCTTTTAAAAAATTTCTAAATATTTCAGTAGCTTGTTTGTTTTTCAATATTTAATTGGACCTAAATAATATGAGCAAAAATATGATTGAATAAGAGTAATAGCAATTACTATAGACTATTCATTTCATTAATTAATCCCTAAAAACTTCAATCCATTTACAGTAATAAGCGCCATAACATAGGCAAGTGTAGTAAATACAAAAACCTGAATTACAGGAATTCTCCATCCACCTGTTTCCTTCCGCGATACAGCAATGGTGGAAATACACTGTAGGGCAAAAATGAAAAACACTATTAAGCCTAGTGTTGTTGCTGTTGTAAATAATTTTTCATTAGTATTTCCAATAGTTGCGTTTTTTAAAGAATTTAAGAGTGTATTTTTATTTGCTTCTTCATCTTCCACTGTCACTTTAAATGTTAATGCCAACGATGAAACAAAAACCTCTCTTGCAGCAAAAGCAGAAATTAAAGAAACTCCAACACGCCAATCCAAGCCCAATGGACTCATAACAGGTTGAATGAATTTGCCGATGCTTGATGCGTATGAATGTTCTAATCGTTCTGATTTTTCAATTTGTGAAATTTCTACTTGGGTAAGTCCTTCGATTTCAATTTGTGGATTAGTGTTTGGAAAATAAACCAGAAACCAAAGTAAAATTGAAAAGACTAAAATAACAGGACCTGCTCTGAGTAAATACTCCTTTGAACTGTTGTATGTGTGATTCAAAACCGAAGATAGTTTTGGTACACGGTATGTGGGCAATTCTAGAATAAAGGTTGAGGTGTCTTCAGCTTTAAAGAGTTTTTGCCTGAATCTGTTTAATATGGAGGCAATGATAATTGAAATTGTAACACCGAACAAATAAATTCCTGCAAGTAAAAATCCGCCGAGCCATAGTTTATCTCTTGGGACCAAATATGCAATCAATAGTGCGAATACCGGAAGGCGGGCACTGCAGCTCATCAATGGAATGATAAAAATAGTCAGAAGTCTTTCTTTTCTGTTTGGAATTGTTCTCGCAGCTAACATAGCAGGTATTGCACATGCAAAACCGGAAAGCATCGGAACGAATGACCTTCCATTTAAACCTATTTTCGAAAGCGGTTTATCAATAAGCATTGCGCCCCTAGCGAGATATCCTGAATCTTCCAACAAACCGAGTATTACAAATAGAATAATTATCTGTGGAACAAAAACTAAAACTGAACCTACCCCAGAAATGATTCCTTCCGCAACAAGATTTGTAAACCAGCCGCTTTGAAAGTTTGTCAAAACAATATTATTTAACTCAGAGAACATCTCATCCACTAAATCCATAACAGGTTGCGCAAGCCAGAAAATACTTGTAAACGTTAGTCCCATTACAAGAATAAAAATTAGAAATCCCCAGTACTTATTCAGGAGCACACGATCTAATTTTAATGTTACCTCATCAGTAGTGAATCCGTTATTTTGTAAAATACTTGGATGAACTTTCAGCTGTTCATTTGCATTTTTTAAATTTATTTCCTCTACTTCAGTTTTAAATTCTAAAACTTTATTTGTTATTTTTTCAATCTCTAAAAATGTATCAACAAGGCTTTCGTTTTGCACGATCTGCTCATACGGAACGGGTATCTGTCTGCCGTTATTTCTAATGTCTTCGAGATTGCTGTTCATTTCTTTTATAAGTCTACCGATTCCTTCTTTTGTTCTACCGTTAATCTGAATAATAGAACAGCCAAGTTCCTCTTTTAGCTTTTCAATTGAAACATAAATGTTTCTTTTTTGAAGTAGATCGTTCATCGTTAAAGCGATGATTACGTTAAAACCGGATTTCAAAAGTTGAACCGGAAGTAAAAGATGTCTTGAAAGCTGGCTTGCATCTACTGTTGCAATAAGAAGCTGCGGAGTACCAAGCCTGGGATGATGATAGAGTGAATTGATAGTTACCTGCTCATCGAGAGAATCAGGAATTAAACTTATTAAGCCAGGTGAATCTAAAAGTTCGGCGTGAATGTTATACTTTGCTAAAATTCTACTTGTATAATATTCAACAGTTGAACCAGGGTAATTGACGGTTTTAAAGTTTTTACCGCTAAGAATATTAAAGATTGTAGTTTTGCCAGAGTTGGGTGGTCCGATGAGAGTAATTACAGGAGTTTCAGCGTTGCTTATCATTTAAGTTTGATGCAATCAGCCTCACTTTTTCTGATTGCAATAAGTGATCCTCGAATTAATATTGCTAGGGGATCATTAAAAGTTGCTTTACTAAATAATTCTATTACCTGTCCAGGAGTAAATCCAAATTCAAGAATTCTTCTGCTAGATGGGTGAGTGCAATCAATTTCAGCTATTGTTCCGCGTTCCCCAAAGTTTAGTTCTGCTGCTGTTTTCATATTTTTATGCGACTTTCCCTTTTATTTAGATTTAGTCTACATAAAAATAGCAATTGTAGACAAGACTGTCAAGTTATTTTAGAAGTCGATTCTAAGGCTTTATAGCATTTATGACCAAAAGAATGCTTTTATCGGCATAAAAATTGTCAAATTTAATTGTTATTTGAACAGATCTAGAAGTATTTTCTGCAAATGAATAATATGACTGACCTGGCAAAAAATATTATTTTACAAGAAAAGCCACCCGAAAAAAAAATAAATCAAACTGGACAGCTTTTTTACAGATATGATTGTGAAAATCATAAATACCAGTTTATTAGTCCAACCATAATAGAACTAATTGGTTATACGGTTAAAGAAATCAATGAAATTGGGTTAGAAAGATTAATAAGAAATCAACTTACTGAAGCAAAAAACATTTATCCCGCTAGTGAAAACAACAACGGACGAATGATTGAAGAAAAAACCTTAACAAATTTAATTGAAACAAAAGATGGTGAACTGAAATGGATTGAAGATAACTCAATCACTGTAAATGTTAATGATGGAAAGAGCACATTGAAATTTGGAACGTTAAAAGATGTTACTGCGAATATGCGTGATGAAAAAATCAGACAAATCATTTCAGAAATTTTAGAAGCTTCGAATTCTGAAAAAAATCTAAAAGAACTCTTTAAATTCATTCACGGATGCATTAAAAAATTAATGAAAGCCGATAACTTCTATATTGCATATCATAAAAAGGATTCTGACACTTTAGCTTTCCCTTATTTTGTTGATGAGGTGGATACTGATGAGAGCGAAAAGAAAATGGGAAAAGGATTAACTGAATATGTTTTAAGAATCGGTAGGCCTGCATTGGTGGATGTTAAGATGGAGGAAGAACTAAAACTAAAAGGTGAGGTTGAACTAATTGGTCCGCAATCACCCATTTGGCTTGGAGTTCCGTTAAAAATTGGTGAAGAAACAATTGGAGTTATGGTTGTGCAAGATTATAACAATCCAACCAGTTACGGAAAGCGTGAAAAACGCATTTTAGACGTTATATCCTATCCAATTTCGCGAGCAATTGAAAGGAAAATGGTTGAGGAAGAAAGAGAAGAAATGATTAAAAAACTGCAGGAATTAAACCGTTCTAAAGATCAATTGTTTTCATTAATTTCTCATGATTTGCGCTCACCGTTTAATTCGCTCCTAGGTTTTGCAGAAATTCTAACAACAGAATTTGATTCTTTAACACAGCGTGATATTAAAGAATATTTAAACGTAATTAATGACTCTGCAAAAACTTTATTTGGGATGACAAACAACCTGCTTCACTATTCACGTCTACAGCTTAAAAAATTTAATTTTCAACCGAAGCAGATAAATCTTTATGAAACAGTTTTAAATTTAACTGAATCATTAAAGCACAGAACTAAGAAAAAGGATCTTCTAATTAAAATTGAAATTAATGATGAATATTTTGTTTATGCAGATGAAGAGATGCTTAACATTCTCTTAGAAAATTTGATTGTTAACTCAATAAAATATTCGAACATCAGTAGCATAATCAAACTTCATTCAGAAAAAATAATTAATAGCGAATCAAATAAATCGGAAATTAATTTAACTATCAGAGATAAAGGCGTAGGAATTTCAGAGGATAATTTACTTAAAATCAAATCAGGAATTATGTACTCAACATTTGGAACCGATAAAGAATCTGGCTTGGGATTGGGATTACTGTTAAGTGAAAAGTTTGTTGAGATTCATAACGGTAAGATGGAAATCGACAGTAAAGAAGGGGATGGAACTTCAATCACTTTAATTTTGCCTGCAAATAAAGAATAAAAAATCAGAAAATTTTCGACCATAACCATTAGACTAAATTAAACTTCTTCCAAAATTGGTTTATCTTAAAAGGAGAAAAATCCGGTAATTTTTACTAACAATTGAAATAATGGAAGGCACAGATATTTACCAAGAATTGTAAAATTTGCATATTTGTAATATATCAATAACTATTTATCGAATTCGAATACGGAATAAACTAGGCGGTCATTTGATTCTTTTATTTATTTGAAAAAAAATAAGCTAAAAAGAATTCAACTCTTCTATTTCCCAAACTCCAATTTACAACTAGAAAAGTAAAAAATTCAATTAAATTGTTTACAATCAATAAAGATTATGGCATTGAATATGCTGAACCATTAGCGGTTGAGTACAATAAAATAAAATATATGGAGATAAAATATGGATATTGCAAACCTTGCATTTCTGGAAACCTTTAATCTAGAAGAAAATGGTGGAATAATGGGAGCTATTTTAGTTACCGATTCCGACACGAAACCGCTTGAGTTCAGAGTTACAGCTCCGATAAAACCAACAAGTTTTCAAAAAACTCTGTACGGTGATGTTTTACTTGAGCACATTTTAGTTGAGCTGATTTCTGTTCCACTGTTAAATGCAATTAACGAGCAAGTAGATTTAATTTTGGTTAAAGATCCATTCTTTTTAGGTGCGAATAACAAGCAGGGAGTAAGAGTGGTAAGAGTTTTTGATGAAAGCGACGGCAAATCCAGAGTTAGTTCAAAATCTGAGGCTCTTTCATTTTCGGGAAACGGCACAGGTAAAACAATGATCGAGACATCTAAAAAGTTCGAACCAGAAATAACTCCAATTAAAGAAATATTGAACAAATTAGCAGAGCATCGCAACTTGCTGGAACCATTTGAACGATTAAAACTAGCATGCGAACAAGTTCATCAGCAAAAATCAATTGAATAAAGTTGATGCTTCGATCTGTAAGAAGAAAGCTGGCTTCCTCTATTTCGGAAATAGAGGAAGTTGAAGACTTTAATTTTGGAAGCTGGCTAAAATCTCCCACTTCTCAAAAAATTGAATTAGGAACTATTAAATTCTGCCTGGGTGAAGAGCTTGATATTTGCTTTGATATAGATATGCCTGTTACTTCACAGCTACGATTTAGTTTATTTTCCGTAGAAGTAACTCCTCCGCTTGAAGCCTATCTTTTTTCTAAGATAAGAAGCAACGCTGTCTTTTTCATTATGCATACAGTAAGCAGCAGGGGAATAGATATAACTGAAATTGAGCCGCGTCCATCATTCACTGCAAAGAATTTTTCTTTTTTAATTCCGGAAGTAACACAAAAAGAGATACGAGTTAAGTTTAATCCCTGGCCACCGGTTCGGTACAAAGCCAAAATAGATGAACCTGAAACTTTCGATTACCTAAGTGAAATGGTTCCGGAGGTTTTTAACGTCGAGCTTTTAAACTTTAATGAATTTAAGAAAGAAACGCATAAGCTTGATATAAGTAAAGTGGATTTAAGCTCTCTTGGAAAAGTAAAAGTTAAAAAAATTCCTACCTCTGCTGTTAAAAAGCCAAAGAAAATAATGAAGGTTAAAATTCCTTCAATAAGCAGTGTTAAGTCGAATCTTTCGAAACTTAGTATTGAAAAACTATTGCATCCTGAAATTTTTACAACTGAAAGCATTACATTTCAAAATGTATCTTATTGGTCTGCACAGTTTAATTTCCCAGCCGTTAAATATTTAAAGTACTACGATGCGGAAGATGAACTTTTAATTGAAGAACAGAAAAAAGTAAAAGGCTACAACGAACCTAAAACTGTTAAAGAAGTACTAAGACTTATACTTAAAAATGTACAAAAAGTAAATTGGGAAAACAGAAAAGATTTACACATAAAATTGCTACCATACGAAGAAGAGGGTGCAAAATTTTTAGTCGAAAACGATTTCGCCCTTTTGCAGGATGAGTTTGGGTTGGAAAAGAAAAGAGAAGTGATAGCTGCTTTAAAATTCTTATTTGGCAACAGATTTATAAGAACCGCTTTAGTTGTCAGTCCCGCTGGTGGTTTTGGGAATTTTGAATTCAGCCAACAGTGCAATACAGAAATTGGATGGCAGGATAAGTTAAAGAAATATTGCCCTGAACTTTCTGTTCAATTAATTGCAGGTGGTAATGATATGCGGGCTGATCTGTGGAATAAATCTTCACTTATATACTTAGCTAGCTACGAAACACTGGTTAATGATTTCAATCTCAAAATTCTAGAAGCCAAAAAGTTGAAACAAATTGATTGTATTGTTTATGATGAAGCACAATTATTAATCAGGCACAAAGAAAAGATTGAGGAGCTTTTAAAGGCAATTAAACCTAGAACATTGTGGGCTGTATCTAGCTTTGTTAATGATTCACTTAAAGAAGAGCTAAACGAACTATACGCTGAAGGATTAACAATTGAAGCATTTAAAATTCGAAAGAAACAAACTGTTGCTAAACAAGCACCGCGATTTATTTGGCACGAAGAGTGGATGGTGCCAGATGAAGAACAGAATAAAGAATTTAAATCCAGCCTCGTAGATTGCCAAAAAGATTTAAGAAGAGTTCTGGAAACCGGCAATCCTTTTAGGTTTCAGGCAAACATTTTTACTCTCCTACACAGACTTAAGCAGGTAAGCAATTTTGCTCCGGGCAATACTTCAAGCCCAAAAACCAATTTACTTTTAGATCAGGTATTAACAATTAAGGAGAACGGTAAAAAAGTAGTTATACTTTCACAGTATGACAGGCTTGGCACAAAAAAGATCGAAAAGCTCTTTGAACAAAACAAAATAAATTATTTACTGTTGCCTGGCGGATTAGCGGCTGATGAAGTACAAAAATCTATTAACTTATTTAAAACAAAAGCAAACATTGTTGCATTAATTACTGATGCAAAAATTTCAAAGTTGAACTTTAAAGATTGGAACGTGCCTTATGTAATAAGATTTGATCAATGGTGGAATCCGATTTCTACATGGGAGTTGGAAGATGTCTTTTCTTTTGATGATGATCGGGAAGGTGGAAATGAATCAACAAGTATTTACAATTATTATCTCCTAGAGTCAGTTGATCAAAGAATTAAGGAATTGCTTCATTCAAAAGGTTTGCTTAATAAAAATATTTACGAATTAATGCCGCAAAAAGTTTTTGATGAACTTGTAACAATTGATGAATGGCTGCGACTGTTTAATATGCCCGCCAGTGAAGAATCGCATACTAGTACCAAACCAGCGGATGTACTTAAGTTTATTAATAAATCTACACTGAACTTTTTTAGGACGACACTTTCAAAATTCTTCTTTAAACTAGGATATACCAATGTAGATATTTTTGATCTTCCAAATTCAAGTTCATTTAACATTGCCGGTGAGGCAAAAAGAAATGACAGATCATTTTATCTATTTGCAAGAGTTTATTTAGAGGGAAATGTTTCCCAAAAAGTAGTTGAAGAAATAGTAATGGAATCTGCCGAATCGGAAAACTCAAGAGTGTTTATAATTACAAAAGGTAAATTTCAAAAAGGCTGTGAAGACCTGCTGAATGATAACGTTACACTTTTGGATGGATTAACTTTGAGCAAGTTCTTAGTTGATCTCGGTCTGGTTAACTCTCAGACTACTGATCCAACGGCTGATTTAAAACTTTAACTATTTTCTTACTTATAACAACTAATTGGATTCTATTTTATTCTTTAAAGATTGCGGAGTTGCAAACCTGTACTCATCAATTTCTGTGTTAAGTTCAATCGAAGTGTATTGAACCTCCATTATCAGGTCACCATCTATGTAAACATCAACTGAGAATGGGAATAAAATATTGTTAACGTATCTGTATTCTGTGTAGATAGATTCATAATTTCTTTCTATCCCTCCGATTGTTGCAACAGTGGTTGATTTTACTATCACACTAGTTTCTGAATCTAAATTGTAACTCACTTTTAATCCGCTCGGCTTTGATAGTAAAATTACATCTGTAAGAACATTACCAATACTTTCGGGTTCTAAAATTCTGATTTCAAATCCCTTTGTACGGTAGTTAAATAATAGTCCGTCAATATTCGCTTGGGTTTTTAAAAGTTCTAATTCCTCATCTTTAATTAATGAAGGTTCCGTTTCACCCAACATTTGATTAAATGTCCAACCAATTTTGCCATCGAAAACTTCAACGAAAGTAAAACCTTCGTACCTGCCTTCTAATCTGTATTTGTTTGGTCGTTGAATAAAAGTTGAGAGCTCAATTTCCAAACCGCTTTGGCGTAAAATACCTTTTGTTACAATTGTTTGAATGTTTAATAGTTTTTCCTGTCCTACAATTTTAAAGTGCGATTCTAAAATTGATTCAATTGATTGCGCATTTAAAATATTCAATACTCCAAATGCTGAAGCTAAAAAAATAATGTGAATTAATTTTTTCATTAATAATCTTCTAATGTTAGATAGAATATTTTACAACAATAATTCTATTTCATCTAAAATTTTTCATCATATTTTGTCCATAACTCATCGCCCAGGTCCCAAGCACGTTGTACAATTTTAGACTGAAGTTGGTAGCAGTGCTCTGTAAGAAACTCTTTTGCTTTTTCACGGCTTTTTCCCCAAAGCTCAAGTGCTTCCTTTTCAAACGATTCTTGATTGCCAAAAAGTTCTACTTGCATTGGATCCCAAACAGCTCTAACATCATGGCGCATATCTCCCCAGCGTTGTGCTGCAAGAGTGCCAAGCCTGTTAAAAGCCCACCATGCAGATTCGCGCGTGTAGCCATTTACTCTCCCTGGAGTTGATGAAGTTTTATGAACTCTTGTAATTCCCGAATAAAACGGAGCATAAATTGAAGTAGCCACATTATCCCATGCAAGCCAAACCAATCCACCAATTTCGTTTGGCAGCCAGCTTCTGCACTGGATTATTGTTGCATACATGGTATACCAGCGTGCAATGGTTCTTTCGCCTCGCCATCCCCAGCCACCATTTATTTTGAAAAGTTTGTTCATGTCGTATGGCATAAAGGGATTTGCTAGTGGTGATAATACAGTTTTACCACTATCGTCTGTTACTGTTAAATCTTCTATGAAATTAAAATCTGTTCCTTCATAATAATCCTGAAAGATTTCAACCATTTTTTCAAGTGTTATCGGGGATTCTGGTTTAACTGAAAATGGATAATTCTCTGCATTCGGGTCTAGCTTTAATGAAGGTGCAACTAAATCAAAGACACGCCATTCTCTGCGTCTGCAGGAGAGTGAATTTCTGTGTGCATATGCGTAGCAAAATTCAAATTGTCCATCTTCTGGATTCCACCAGCCGTTTTCTTTTGCAACATCAAAAACATTTTCAGAGAACATAAAGAATTCAGGATTATCTGTTTCAATCTCTCTTATCCTGCTTGCATTTGCGCTAACTGAGATGTGTTCATCAGGAACTCTCTGCGCAACCCAAACAGCACCTACTTTATCTTTACCAGGACCCACAATTTCCAGAACCCATACTTCCTTTGGGTCTGCAATTGTTAAGGTCTCGCCGTAGTCATTCCAGCCGTATTGTTTTAAAAGTTCTCCCGCAATTTCAATTGCTTCACGTGCAGTTTTAGCTCTCTGAAGCATTAACATACACAATCTCTGGCAGTCAATTAATCCTTTATCTGATTGGAGTTCATCTCTTCCGCCAAAAGTTGTTTCGCCAATCGCAACCTGTTGATCGTTTATGCATGGATATGCACTATTTATGTAACCAAAAGTATAGTCAACCTGCGGAATTTTTCCAGTAGGAACATGCTTGTAGGTAGGCATTTTCTTTGTATCATTTTTTTCTCTTTTATATAGTGTAACCTGTTCGCCTTTTTCGTGATAAAGCGGCGGAACAATATCAAGCCAGCTTCGTGTTCTGTGGCTGTCATCTGTGTGTGATGTAATTACAGAACCATCATAGCTAGCTAGTTTACCAACTGTAACTGTTGTACATCCATCCGGAATGCCGCCTTCCCAATCTGCTCTTTCTTCTTCTGTTTCGTTTTGAGCTAATAGAAAAGGTACAATCGCAAATAACAATAAAAGTATTTTTATCAGAAGGTTTTTGTAAGTCATATTTAATCTCCGATATGTTGCACATTTAGTTGCTAAATATAAAGAAGTGTAAAGCATTACTTCAATTAAAATATTCTTACGTACAGACTATGAGACACATAACTCCACTTAGATATATTAATATGCTAGGGATGAAAATCATCGCAAATCAAAAAAAATCTTTATATTTCGCTCTAAAATTTTCTGATATTGCGGAATTAATGCAGACAGTTTACATCAACAAATTAAAAAACCACGTCGGGGAAGAAGTAACACTTCGCGGGTGGCTTTTCAATAAAAGATCAAGCGGTAAAGTTCAGTTTGTAATCCTGCGTGATGGAACAGGATATATACAGTGCGTTTTATTTAAGGGAAACGTTTCAGATGAAGTTTTTCAACTTGCAGATAGACTTGGACAGGAATCTTCTATTGAAGTTAGAGGCAAAGTAAAAGTGGAACCGCGTGCACTTGGCGGATACGAATTGGATGGAACCGATTTAAAGGTTATTCACGAAGCAACAAATTATCCAATTACACCCAAAGAACACGGTATTGAATTTTTGCTCGATAAAAGACATCTATGGCTCCGATCTAAAAAGCAGGTTGCAATTTTAAGAATTCGGCACAGAATAATTAAAGCTATAAGAGATTTTTTTGATGAACGCGATTTTATTTTAATGGATCCACCAATTTTAACTCCAAACGCAGTTGAAGGAACATCTACCCTTTTTAAAACTCCATATTTTGATTTAGGCAATGCATTTTTAACTCAGTCGGGACAACTTTATGCAGAAGCAGGAGCAATGGCGCACGGCAAAGTATATACTTTTGGTCCTACGTTTAGAGCGGAAAAATCAAAAACACGAAGGCACTTAACCGAGTTTTGGATGTGCGAACCTGAAATGGCATTTGCTGATTTAAACGATGATATGGATTTAGCTGAAGAGATGCTTGAGTACGTTGTTCAAACTATTTTAAAAGAAAAACACGATGAGTTGAAAGTACTGGAAAGAGACACATCAAAATTAGAAAATGTAAAAAAACCATTTCCCAGGATCAGCTACAGCGAAGCTGTTGATATTTTGAAAAAGAATGGTTCTGATTTTGAATGGGGCAACGATTTTGGCGCGCCAGATGAAACCGTAATCGTTCAACAATTCGATAGACCAGTTATAATCCATCGTTATCCTGCTGCAGTTAAGGCTTTTTACATGAAACGCGATGCAGAAAATCCTAAACTTGCACTAGCAGTCGATGTACTTGCACCTGAAGGTTATGGGGAAATTATTGGCGGCAGTCAGAGAGAAGACAATCTTGATGAACTTCTGAAAAGAATTGAAGAGCATAATCTACCTAAGGAAGTTTTTGAGTGGTATTTAGATTTGCGAAGATATGGCTCAGTGCCGCATGCTGGTTTTGGAATTGGTTTGGAAAGAACTGTTAGCTGGATTTGTGGATTGGAACATTTGCGCGAAGCGATTCCATTTCCAAGAATGATTTATCGTAATACACCATAGTAAAATTAATATGAGTTTAGAGCTAATACTTTCTATCGTTTTTGGAGGAATTTGTGCAGTTACTGCATTGCTAGTAATTACGCGAATTAATCCTGTAATTTCTGCGTTGTTTCTTGTTGTTAATTTTGCTTCGCTCGCTGGACTTTATCTGATATTAAATGCACAATTCATTGCTATTGCGCAGATTATTGTCTATGCCGGGGCCATTATGGTTTTCTTCCTTTTTGTAATTATGCTTTTAAATCCTGAAAGTGAAAAAAAATTCTTTTCGCATAAACCATATATTAAAATTTTTACTGTGGTTATAGTTGCAATTGTATTTGTTCAAATTATTTATATGATTTTCCTAGCACAGCCATCCGAAGAACTTATAAAAGAAAGTGCGAAAAGCGTGAATGCAGGAACAATTGAACAGATCGGAAGGGAACTATTTACAAATTACGTTCTGCCCTTTGAAGCAGCTGGATACTTGCTTCTAGCTGCAACAATCGGTGCATTAGTAATTGCTAAAAAGAAGTTTGAATAGTTATGCAAATTCCAATTGAATATTATTTAATACTTAGTGCATTTATGTTTTCTGTTGGAGTAGTAGGTGTACTAACACGAAGAAATGCAATTGTTGTTTTTATGTGTGTCGAACTGATGCTAAATTCGGCAAATCTTACTCTTATAACTTATTCATCATATTTAGGTGATACAGTCGGGCAGCTTTTTGTTTTCTTTGTAATGGCTGTTGCTGCTGCTGAAGCTGCTGTTGGTCTTGCAATTATAATTGCGATCTTCAGAAATAAGCTTACAATCAATATTGATGAAATAAATATTCTTAAATGGTAAATAATTTTTAATGATTGATTTAATTTATCTGACTGTTGCTCTGCCTCTTCTAGGTTTTTTGTTTAACGGAACAATAGGTGCAAAGCTTAAAAAAGACAAGCTAAGCGGAATTCTGGGCAGCAGCGTAATCGGAATATCATTTTTAATAGTAGTTGGTGCTTTTTTCGAAACACTTGCTCTTCCTGCAAATGAAAGATTAAACATTGTCTCTCTCTTCACCTGGCTTAATGTTGCAGGATTAGATCTAAGCTTCTCCTACCAGGTTGATCAACTTTCCTTAGTTATGTCATTAATAGTAACCGGCGTTGGATTTGTTATTCATGTGTACTCAATAGGTTACATGCAAGGCGACAAAGCTGTGTGGAGATTTTTTGCATATCTCAACCTTTTCATCTTTGCTATGATGAATCTTGTTCTTGCAGATAATTTTTTAGTTATGTTTTTAGGATGGGAAGGTGTTGGTCTTTGTTCTTATTTATTAATTGGTTTTTGGTATGATAAAGATTTTGAAAAAAGCACAACTGCAGCAGCAGGTTTAAAGGCTTTTGTTGTAAATCGTATTGGGGATTTTGGGTTCCTTTTAGGAATGTTTTTAATCTATTCAACTTTTGGGACATTGATTTTTACAGATGTTTTTTCGCGTGCACTTTCATTCAACATTCCAGAATACATTTTTGGTTTAATAGCAATCTTTCTGTTTATTGGTGCTACAGGAAAATCTGCACAAATACCGCTTTACGTTTGGCTACCGGATGCAATGGCTGGTCCAACTCCTGTTTCTGCATTAATCCATGCAGCGACAATGGTTACGGCCGGAGTATACATGGTTGCACGCTGTAATATAATTTATGCTTCTGCTCCTTCAATTATGATGGTTGTTGCTGTGATTGGTGTATTTACAGCATTCTTTGCTGCCACAATTGGTTTGGTTCAAAATGATATTAAAAAAGTATTAGCTTATTCAACAGTCAGTCAGCTTGGTTACATGTTTTTAGCTTTGGGCGCTGGTGCATTTTCTGCCGGAATATTTCATGTAATGACTCATGCATTTTTTAAAGCACTTTTATTTTTAGGCGCAGGTTCGGTAATTCATTCGATGCACGAAGAACAGGATATTAGAAAATATGGCGGCTTAAAAAAATATATGCCGGTTACTTACGGAACTTTCCTTGTTGCTGCGGTTGCAATTTCTGGTATTCCTCCGCTTTCAGGATTTTTTAGTAAAGATGAAATTCTATGGTTCTCCTACGTTAACATCGGAATTGTTTTTTGGATTATAGGATTAATTACCGCTCTGTTTACCGCATTTTATATGTTCCGACTTTATTTTATGACTTTTGAAGGAAAAGAAAATTTTGATCATCATAAAAAACACCCGCATGAGTCACCAAAAGTGATGACCATTCCTTTAATTGTTCTTGCAATTCTTTCTGCAGTCGGCGGGTTCATCGGTATTCCTGAAATCTTTTCTGGCGAGCATGGAAATTTATTCCATAGCTGGCTTGCACCGATTTTCAAATCTGCACAAATAAAACTGATGAGTTACTCTTCACACTCACATACTGAAGAATTACTTTTAATGATAATTTCGGTTTTGGCTGCGGCTTCAGCAATTTGGTTTGCACGTTATGTTTATCTCAAAAATCCCCAAATTGCTACAAATACTTCCAAACGTTTTAAAGGGGTGTACAATTTTCTATTGAATAAATATTTTGTTGATGAAGTCTACGATGCATCAGTTGTTAATCCAATTGTAAAAAGTTCAGAATCTTTTTTATGGAAAATTTGTGATAATGTTTTTATTGATGGTTTAATTAACTGGCTTGCAAAACAAGTGGAAAATATTTCTGCTAACATAAAAAAACTACAAACAGGCGTTGCACAATCGTACGCTCTGGTAATGGTTGTTGGAATTCTTATTGCACTTTTCTGGATAATACTTAGCGTTTAATGATGGAACAAAATCTTTTATTAACATACTTACTTGTTGTTCTAGTTGCTGGATCACTTTTACTATTAATATTCAATAGGGAAAAAGAAAAGCTTATAAAATACTTTGGTTTAGGTGTTTCATTAATTGTCTTTATTCTTTCTCTCATTTTGTATTTTAATTTTGATCAACAGCAGGAAGGCTTTCAGTTCATCCATAAATTTAAATGGATTGAAAGTCTGAATATTAGTTACCACGTTGGTATTGATGGAATGTCTTTGCTGTTAATTATGCTTACTGCTTTTATCACACCTCTGACTCTTTTATCCAGTTGGAACGGCATTACAAAAAAAATAAAAGAATTTACTTTTTTTATGCTTGCCCTAGAATTGGGTATGATTGGAGTTTTTGTTTCTCTTGATATGTTTTTATTTTACATTTTTTGGGAAGCAATGCTCATCCCGATGTATTTTATAATAGGAATTTGGGGTGGTAAAAGAAGAATTTATGCTTCAATAAAGTTTTTTATTTACACAATGGCTGGCAGTCTTTTAATGCTTATTGCAATAATTTGGCTTGCAGTTTATTCTTCTGATTTGCTTGGCGGATTTACCACAAATCTATTAGAACTTTATAAAACAGGTCCCACAATTGAGCGTTCATTGCAAGGTTTTATGTTTTTAGCGTTTGCATTAAGTTTTGCAATTAAAGTTCCGCTTTTTCCTTTCCACACGTGGTTACCAGATGCACACGTTGAAGCGCCTACCGCAGGTAGTGTTATTCTGGCAGGTGTTTTGCTGAAAATGGGTACATACGGATTTTTGAGGTTTAACCTCCCATTATTTCCACAAGCTTCAATTGATTTCGCTGGAATAATTTCAGTGCTTGCCGTAATTGGAATTATTTACGGTGCACTTGTGGCTATGGTGCAAACAGATATGAAAAAGCTTGTAGCTTATTCATCAGTTTCGCACCTTGGTTTTGTTATACTTGGAATTTTTGCCTTAAATCAGGAAGCAGTGCAGGGAGCAGTAATTCAAATGATAAATCATGGTCTATCTACAGGTGCACTCTTCCTTTTAGTAGGTATGATTTACGAAAGAACACATACACGAATGATAGCCGATTATGGCGGCATTGCTAAAATAGTTCCGTTCTTTTCATTTGCACTTTTATTTACTTCACTTTCTTCAATTGGTTTACCAGGTTTAAATGGTTTTGTGGGTGAGTTTTTGATTCTTGTAGGTTCGTTCAAATCCAGTGTTTTAGGCAGTTGGTGGTTTACGGTTTTTGCTGCAACGGGAGTGATTTTTGCTGCGGTTTATTTACTCTGGATGTATAAGCGTGTTGTTTTCGGAACTGTTACAAATCCAAAAATGGAAGAACTCACAGATCTTAACTTCAGAGAAAAGTTAGTTCTTATTCCAATATTTATCTTGATTATCTGGATAGGAATTTATCCAAGCACATTTTTAAATGTATCGGATAAATCCTCAGAAACGATTATTAAAAATGTTCTGCAACCTCAGAAAATGGAATTGCGAATTGATGAATAAGTTTGCAATTACAATCATAGTTTTATTTTCAATTCTTTTAATTTCATCATCATTGATTGCAGAGAACAAAACCGTTAGTGATACGCTAAACACTGCAGCTGTTTTAGAGAAAGAAACTACCGAACAGCATGATTTACCAAGCCCGTATATGGTTCTTCCTTTTATAATTCTGCTTACCATGATTGCTACTGGACCATTGTTTTATCATCATTTTTGGGAGACGAATTATCCTAAAATCGCAATTGCTTTGGGAGCTGTAACAGTAACATATTATCTTGTTTTTCTTCAGGATACGCACAGCTTAATTCATACTGCTGCAGAGTATTTATCTTTCATTGCGCTACTTGCATCTTTGTTCGTTGCGGCTGGGGGTATTTTTATTAATATTGATAAAAAATCCACTCCATGGTTGAATGCCGGAATTTTATTGTTTGGTGCATGCATTGCAAACATAATTGGTACTACCGGTGCTTCAATGCTGCTCATCAGACCCTTTATTAAAGTAAACAAACATAGAATAAAACCTTACCACATTGTATTTTTTATTTTTCTTGTAAGCAACATCGGAGGAGCATTAACACCTATCGGCGATCCGCCTCTGTTTTTAGGATTTTTACGCGGCGTTGAGTTTTTCTGGGTGATTCAACACGTTTGGTACATTTGGCTTCCGACAATGGCTGTTGTTTTGGTTATATTTTTAATTATAGACTTTAGAAATTTATCAGAGTCGGAAGAAGAGGTAAATTACACAGGTAAGTTTGAGTTTAAGGGAGGCAAGAGCGTTATTTATTTAGCAATAATAGTTATTTCTGTTTTTATTGATCCTGCGGTAATGAGCTGGGTACCGAGCTTAGCTCCGCTTCCCATTGGAATTAGAGAAATAATTATGTTTTCAGTTGTATTTCTTGCCTATCAAACTGCTGATGATGAAATTCTTAAATCAAATGAATTTGATTTTGAGCCTATAAAAGAAGTCGCCTATTTATTTGTCGGAATTTTTGCAACAATGATTCCCGCACTTCAACTAATCTCTTACGAAGCTAATGTATTAGGTGATAGATTAACACCGGGAATGTTTTACTTTGCTACTGGATTTCTATCAGCATTTTTAGACAATGCACCTACTTACCTGAACTTTTTAAGTGCTGAAATGGGAAAATTTGGTTTGAACGTTAATGATTTCCTTGAAGTAATTAAATTCTCTGAACTCTATCCTATTTATCTTTCAGCTATTTCAGTTGCGGCGGTATTTTTTGGAGCGATGACATATATTGGTAACGGTCCAAATTTTATGGTTAAATCGATAAGTGAAAGAGCAGGAATTAAAATGCCCAGCTTTTTTGGATATTTAATAAAGTACGCTCTACCAATCTTACTTCCAATATATATAATTATTTGGGCCATTTTCTACTATAATCAGGTTTAATAAAATGAAAACCCTAAAAGAAGTTCTAGAAAAAAAAATAACCGGTCTTTATTATGGTAATCGTGTTCTGCTTCCATTTAGCTGTCATGTTTTGAAGCTAAATATTGAAAGAGATTTGATTACGGATTTTAGCCCCTGTTGTAAAGGAGTGCATATATCGGAAACAGAAGGATTTTTGGAAATATATTTTCACGATTATAAAGATCTCGGTGAGTCAGTTGGTAAATATGAAAAAATTAAAATGATAGTAGTAGAAAAAGGAAAAGATGTTTTTGATCCGAAGAATCGGATTCCAATTGCGCTTAACCCGATTGAAAATCATGTTCTGGAAATAGAACAATTAGATGACAATATAATTTTTATAGAATAAGTATGTTCGAAAACACTCAACAATTTTTAGATATGCTTCCGATAATCATTATTGGAGCAGGAATTCTTATTTCTACTACTATAGAAATGTATTCTGAAAAAAGTGAAGCTGTTCTGCCTTGGTTTTCTGTATTTATTTTTTCTGCTGCTGCGTTCTATTCACTCGTTTATGCTGATAAGCAGTCCATAATTTTGCAAAATATGCTTTCAACTGGCGGCATAACAAATATTTTTTATTTTATTTTCAACATCGGAGCTGCAATAGTCTGTTTGCTCTCTTTAGACTA
This sequence comes from Ignavibacteriaceae bacterium, assembly GCA_013042995.1. Classification (GTDB taxonomy): domain Bacteria; phylum Bacteroidota; class Ignavibacteria; order Ignavibacteriales; family Ignavibacteriaceae; genus IGN2. The sequence goes on from JABDPB010000115.1 coordinate 20,466, forward strand.
TACTAAAAAGTATGGTATGAACTACGGTGAATACTATATTTTAATTCAGGCATCTGTACTTGGCATGATGTTTATGGCTGGTGCTAAAGATTTATTTATGATTTTTCTTGGACTCGAAATTATGTCTGTTTCATTTTACGTACTTGCAGGCGTGAACAGAAAAAAAGAAAAAGCGATTGAAGGTGCGCTTAAATACTTTCTTCTTGGCGCATTTGCCACAGGATTTTTAGTTTACGGTATTGCACTCATTTACGGTTCTGCCCAGTCAACTTCGATTGAAGTTATAACTGCAGGATTTACAAGTCTTACAGGTAACATTCTTTTCGTTGCAGGCGTACTCTTATTTTTAATCGGTTTTTCGTTTAAGATTGCTGCATTTCCATTCCATATGTGGGTACCAGATGTTTATCAAGGTTCACCTACTACAGTTTCTGGATTATTTTCTACAGCCGGAAAAGCAGCCGCATTTTCTGCAATTATCGCTACTCTGGCAGCGCTGTTTAACAGTTCACCCGATAATATTTTTTCACCGTATCTTTCAGTGCTTGCACTTTTCTCGATGTTGTTTGGCAGCATAGTAGCAATTGCACAGAGCAACATCAAACGAATGCTTGCTTACTCATCAATCTCTCATGCTGGTTATATGCTCATTGGTTTAGCTGCTGGGAGTTTTGATGGAACAGCAGGTGTAATTTTTTATCTCACTGTTTACACATTTATGAATCTTGCGGCATTTGGTATTGTTGCTTTAATTGAAGGTGAGAATGAAACTAATTTGGAACTTGATTCTTACTCGGGATTGGGAAATAGAAATCCTGTGTTAGCAGCACTTCTTTCAATTTGTATGTTTTCACTTGCCGGTATTCCACCGATGGCAGGCTTCTTTGGAAAGTATTATGTATTTATTGCAGCAATAAAATCTGATTTGATTTGGCTGGCTATTGTTGGAATTTTTTCAAGTGTTATCAGTGTGTATTTTTATTTAAGAGTTGTCGTGCTTATGTACTTTAAAGATAGTGAATTTGAAAAAGTCCCAGCAAAAAGCTTCAGCGGATTTTTAGGAGTAACTATTTCTATATTATTAATTATCGCTCTTGGAATTTTCCCAGGTTCACTTTTAGATTTGATCACTTCATACCTATAAAATTTGTGGCTATATTTTAATTGATATAACCAAAAGATTAGTTTAAAAAATGATTCCTCTCTACACCACAGATCAAATAAGAAAAACTGATGAGTATGCAATAGACAAGCTCGGAATTCCGGGAATTGTTTTAATGGAAAATGCCTCCAGAGAAATTTTCAGAATCATAAAAGAAAAGACAGAACACCTTTCATTCAATTCGATTGGATTCATTTGTGGTAAAGGAAACAACGGCGGCGATGGTTTTGCTGCAGCACGACACTTTGCAAATGCTGGGTACGAAGTTACGCTAATTTATTTAAGCTCGGAATCAGATTTCTCACCTGATTGCAAATTCAATTATTCTGTAATAAAGAAACTTGCATTATTAAGTAAAACAATAAAACTACACAGGTATAAATCCTCTTCTTCACTAAGTGCATTAAAAAGTTGTGATATAATTTGTGATGCACTATTGGGGAGCGGAACAAAAGGGAGTCTTCGTGAACCATATTTCTCAATTATTAAAAAACTGAACAGACTGAAGAAAATAAAAGTAGCAATTGATATACCTACTGGATTGAACGCAGATACTGGTTTTGCAGAAGTTTCTTTCGAAGCGGATTTCACTATTACTCTAGGTGAACTAAAACGCGGATTATTTTTTGAAAACGGATATCTAAATGCCGGCGAAATAGAAAAGGGGGGAATTGGAATTCCCGATAGTTTTTATACTAAACACACTAATACCGATTTTTTAATTGAACCTGAAGATGCATTAAATGGATTACCGGAAAAACAAAAAAACATTCACAAATATTCTGCTGGGAAAGTTTTTACAATTGCTGGTTCAGGATCATTACCGGGTGCCGCTGTTTTATCTGCAACATCAGCACTAAAAATCGGAGCGGGTGCATCAATACTAGCCTTCCCAAATTCCGTACGTTCGTTTGTTCATAAAAAATTGGGTGAAGTTGTTGTACAAGGATACAATGATGAGAATTCTGAATTTTTGAAAGATATAAATATTCTAGAGTTGGATAAAAGAATTCGCTGGGCTGATGTTATTGCAGTCGGCCCTGGATTGGGAAGAGATGCAAGTACACAAAAAGCGGTAATTAATTTGCTAAAAAACTTTAAACCAAAGAGGGTCGTTATTGATGCCGATGGAATTTTTGCTTTAGGAAAAGGAACGTATAAAAAATTAAACTTAAATAATTGTGTGATAACACCTCACCACGCCGAGTTTGCAAACTTAATAGGAATAAGCACAGCCAAGTTAAAAGAGGATTTATTGAAGCACGGGAAAAATTTTGTAAAACGAACTGGCGCATATTTAGTTTTAAAAGGGGCACCCACAATAATTTTCACTCCTGTGGGGGAAGCACTAATTAATACAACCGGTAATCCTTCGTTAGCAAAATTTGGAACCGGAGATGTATTAACAGGATTTATTGCAGGCTTGTTAGCACAACAAACAGATATTGAAAAAGCTGTTCTGTCTGCAGTTTATCTTCACAGCCTTTCAGCGGATTTATTAGTCAGCCAAAGAAGTCAGTACGATATACTTGCCAGAGACATTTTAAATCACATTCCAAAAACGATAAAATTTCTTAGAGATTCGCTTGTTTAAATTTTTAGAAGGAAAGAAAAAACTTTTAGTTTATACGCCTTTAATTATTTATTGGATTATTCTGTTTATAGCAACAACGCTACCTGTTCAAAGCGTCCCTACCTTTGCAGTTAGTGATAAACTTCATCATCTGGCTGCATATTTTGTATTGAGTGTTTTACTTCACTTAACTTTATTATTCCAGCGAAAATCAGAATATTTGTTTAATAATGCTCCATCAATGGCAATAATTATTGCGTCTGTCTATGGTGCTCTGGATGAGATGCATCAAATGTTTGTTCCCGGAAGGTTTGCCGAGGTTTTAGACTGGCTTGCGGACTTGGGAGGAGCGGTTTTAGGTGTTGTATTTGTTTCATTTTTAATAAAAAAATTAAAATATGTACCTAACTTCAATTAAAATTGCTGCCTTTCCCCTGGAACTTTATTCATCATTAAAAGTAAAAGAAATAGAATGTTAGTTGACAAAGAAAACTGCATTTATTAACTTTTCAATAATTAAAAGATTTAAAAAGGAGAGCTAAAATGAATTTGAAAAAACCTTTTGCAGATTTGAGAGCGAAATACGGGAGGTATTTTGAGATTTCCCTCATCTTAGCTCTCGCTGTAGTGATTGTTGCATTTAAGTTTTTTCCAAAGCTTCAAGGCGGGGATATAGTTCTCGAAGGCCCCCAGGAACTGTTTCAGGTTGAAGAAATTCAACAAACAAAACAGGAAAACAGACCACCTCCGCCACCTAAACCTCCGATTCCTATCGAAGCACCAACTGATGATGTTTTGGAAGATATAGAAATTGCCGATACGGAGATTGATTTGAGCGAACAAATGGAAGCTCCGCCTCCTCCACCAAAAGAAGAGAAAAAGGTAGAAGAAGAACCTACTTATTTTGTTGCAGTTGAAGAAATGCCTGAGCCGATCGGTGGAATAAAAGGAATACAGGAAAAAATTGTTTATCCCGAAATTGCAAAGAGAGCAGGAGTTGAAGGCAAGGTTTATGTTTTAGCCTTCGTTGATAAAACTGGAGCAGTTACTAAAGCAAATGTAATAAAAGGCATTGGAGCTGGTTGTGATGAAGCGGCCCTTAATGCTGTGCTAAAAACCAGATTTAAACCTGGCAAGCAAAGAGGCAAACCTGTAAATGTGCAGGTCTCAATTCCTATTGTCTTCAAACTGCAGTAAAAATTTAAGGCGTCTTAAAGACGCCTTTTTTGTTTGTGCCACAAAACATATTCTCAGTTATATGTGAGAATTATCACTATAAATTTGTCACCTCTAAATTACTTTTGTAGTTAAAATCAAGAATAGATAATTTAATACTAACTAATTTTTATTTTTAAAGTTAGACAACTGATATCAGGTTTTTATAATTCGATTTATGAAATTTACATACTAAGGATAACCTGCATTGAAAAACATACTTTTGTTCTTTATTACAATAGTTCAATTCACACCTGCACAGGATGTAATAACACTAAATCTTGAAAAATCGATCCAAATTGCTTTGGAGAATAATCAAGACTTAATGATTGCAGAACTTGAAAAAGAAATATCAGATGAGCAGGTAACCGAGGCATTTGGTTCTTCAGTTCTACCGGATATTAAAGGCTCCGTTAATTACCAGCGCGCTATCAAACGGGGAGAATTTATAATTGAAACTCCATTCTTCTCTGGTTCGTTTCCACAAGGAACTGAAAATACAATGTCGTTCGGCGTAACTCTTGATCAGCCTTTATTTACTGGTGCAGTATTTTTTGCTACGCGTATTGCAAATGTTTTCGCTGAAATTTCACAGACTGCTTATTATGCTACTAAAGCATCATTAATTAAAAATGTAAAGAGTGCTTATTACTCATATATACTTGCGGAAAAATTTTTAGAACTATCAAATATTACTTTAGAAGCTGCAGAAGATAATTTGAATGATGTTGAGGTAAGATACAAAGTTGGAGTTGCACCGGAATACGATTTGATTAGAGCAAGAGTTCAGGTTCAGAATATACTTCCCGAGGTTCAAAAAGCAGAAAATTCAATTAAGCTGGCTGAAAATAGTTTAAAGATAGTTTTGGGATTACAAATTGAGCAAACGATTTCAATTGAAGACTCCTTAGAATTTGAAGAGATTGAAGTTGAAGAGTATTCTTTTTTAGCTTCTCTGCTTGAAGATAAGAACTTCTCACTGCAGCAGCTTAGACTGCAAATTGAACTGCAGGATAAAGCAGCATCGTACGAATTCTCTAGACACTTTCCTGAATTGTACTTTTTTGGTAACTGGGCTACAATTGCACAAGAGAATGATCCGCGATCATTTTGGGATTGGCGATATAAAAATTCTGTTTACGTCGGCTTAAATTTAAAGGTCCCGATTTTTAACGGATGGCAGACAACCTCGCGCGTAAATATGGCTGAAATTGAACTGGAAAAAGTGAAAGAACAATATGATCTTACTAACAACTCACTTAAAAACCAGCTTGAAAATATTCTTCTTGGAATAAAAGAAACTAGGTTTCAGATTGATGCGTATTCATCAACAATTGAGCAGGCACAAATCGGATACGATATCTCACTTAAAAGATATAATTCAGGAGTCGGAACTCAGTTAGAAACAATTGATTCCTTAGTAGAACTTACTAGAGCAAGAGTAAATTTCTTGAATGCTATTTATGATTATTACGTTCTTCATGCTTCGTTAGAAGAACTTTTATCAACCGAAGTACAAGTTCAGGTTGACTAAAAATTTTCAAAAACTTGGTGATTATATGAAATCGAAAACTAAATTATTAATCATTTACTTAATAACTCCATTACTTGTATTATTTGCGTTGGCTTGCAGTGATTCTGAAGGAGAAGAGAAAAAAAATAATTCTAATGCTGAACCTACTGTTTTTGTGAAGACGATTAAATTAAGAGTAGAGCCATTCACTGATTATATCCCCATATTAGGAGTAGCAAAAGCATATCAGGAAGCTAACCTATCTTCAGATGAGGGCGGTAGAATAAAGAAATTTGTTAACGATAAAGGGAGCTATGTTAAGCAAAGCGAAATAATTGTTGAGATGGATAACGACGTTCTCAAAGCAAATATGGATGCAACAAAAGCTCAGTACGAAATGGCTGAGAACAATTTTATAAAACAAGAAAAAATATTTAAAGAAAATGTTACCAGCGAATTACAATTTTTAAATGCCAAATACGATAGAGATGCCGCAAAAGCTAATTATGAACTGATGAAAGCTAGATATGACAGGACATTTATAAAGGCACCATTTTCGGGAATAGTGGACCGAAAATATTCAGAAGTAGGTGAGCTTGTCCTCCCTGGTGTTCCGATAGTTTCAATTGTAAATATGTACCGGATAAATATTGAAGCCGGTGTGCCCGAGAACTATGTGAACGATGTAAATAGGGGAGACAGCGTTAAAGTTGTATTTAAAGATTTAAAGAATAAAGAATACAGAGCAAAACTCTCATATGTCGGAAAGACTATAACAACAAACAACAGAACTTTCCCGATAGAAATTTATTTAAACAATTCCGATGGCACAATAAAACCTGAACTAAGTGCACAGGTTTATATCCAAAAGGAGAGATTTGAAACTGCAATTGTAATACCTGAAGAAGTAGTTATAAAAACAGATTTAGGTTATGCCGTTTTTGTTGAAGAAGATGGTATTGCTAAGAGGAGAATAATTGATATCATCAGCAATTCAAATAACGAAGTAGCAGTAAAATCTGGATTGAAAGGGGGAGAAAACCTTATTAATGTTGGTTTCCAGAATCTTGTTGATGGAACGAAAGTTAAAGTAGTAAACTAGCAGCTTTCCAATATGAAAATCACTAATGTTGCAATAGATAATCGAACAAGTGTATTTATACTTGTAGTAATCATTCTGATTATGGGTATTTCAGCTTATGTTACTTTACCCAGGGAATCATCTCCTGATATTTCAATACCACTTGTTATAGTATCAACGCCTTATTTCGGGGTTTCGCCTGAGGATATTGAATCACTTATAACTCAAAAAATAGAGAAAGAAGTAAATAACATAAGCGAAGTTAAAGAAATTACCTCTTCATCATTCGAGGGCTATTCTTTAATACGGGTGGAATTTGAAAGTGGTTATGATATTGATGAAGCACTTCAAAAAGTTCGCGATAAAGTGAATAAAGCGGAACCTGAGCTTCCCCCTGAAGTGGAAAAACCGGAAATAGTTGAAATAAATTTTTCTGAGTTTCCCATTCTTGTCGCAAATATCGCAGGTCCATATTCACTTGTTAAGTTGAAAGACATTGCTGAAGACTTAAAAGATGAAATTGAAAAAGTTGATGGAGTGCTTGATGTTAAGGTAAGCGGTGGTCTGGAAAGGGAAGTTTTAGTTGAGGTAGATATAAACAAGCTCAATCACTACAATGTAAGGTTTGATGATATTATAGGTGCAATTGTAGATGAAAACAAAACTATTCCCGGTGGTTCAATTGATGTTAACAATTCAAGTTTTTTAGTTCGTGTTCCCGGTGAATTTGAGAAGCCGTATATAATTGATAACATAATTGTAAAGTTAAAAGATGGAAGTCCTATCTATGTTAAAGATATAGCTGAAGTTAAATACGGATTTGAGGACAGACAGACTTATGCACGGTTGAATAAACAGAATGCAGTTTCAATAAGTGTTTCGAAAAGTGTTGGCGAGAATATCATTCAGATTGCTGAGAAGGTGAAAGAAATTTTAGATAGGAAACGTGAAGAGCTTCCATCTGATGCTCAAATTTACATCTCCTCCGATCAATCGGTTGAAATTGAAAAAATGGTGCGCGAACTTGAGAATAATATTTTCTCAGGATTGGTTCTTGTTGTTGCTGTTCTGTTCTTCTTTTTGGGAATAAGAAATGCATTTTTTGTTGCAATTGCTATTCCGCTTAGCATGCTTATTTCCTTTTTTGTTCTTCAAACAATTGGGGTCACATTAAACTTTGTCGTATTATTTGGATTAATACTAGCTTTAGGCATGCTTGTAGATAATGCCATTGTAATAATTGAAAATATTTACAAGTTTTTAGAAGAAGGACACAAACTATCCGAAGCAGCAAAACTTGGTACGGCAGAAGTTGCCTGGCCTGTAACAACTTCAACTTGCACAACAGTTGCAGTGTTTTTTCCATTGATTTTTTGGCCTGGACTTGTTGGCGAGTTTATGCTTTACATTCCCGTTGTACTAATTGTTACTTTACTTTCATCTCTTTTTGTAGCTTTAATAATCAATCCTGTTTTTGCATCGCGTTTTATGAAGCTTGAACGGACCTCTGATAAACCACGTACGCTTGTTGAAAAAATATTGTACCCATTCAATAGAGTAACTCATTTTTTTGTGGATGTTTCACTGCCAAAAGTCTTAACACATTATAAGGTAATTCTTGAAGCTTCTTTAGGCCCAATACGGAATCCTGATCAACCTGTGCACAAAAAAAACTGGTTGGGACTCTTAGCTATCTTTTTCTTTTTTATTGTTGAAGGGAATATTTCTGCACTCTTACCATCGGGACTGGTAATTGTAATCAGTTTTATTTTGGGCGTTGCTATAATCTTCATTTTTACAAATATGAAATTAAAAGTACTTTGGGGAACTTTTCTTTTATTATTTATAATCTCGCAAATCTATTTTCTTTTTGGACATGGTATTGAATTTTTTCCTGAAACGCAGCCACCAAGAATATATGTTTCACTTGAGAGTCCAAGCGGCACTAATCTTGAAATGTCAAATGAAATAGTAAAAACCGTAGAAGATAAAATAACACAATTAAGTAATGATGATATAAAAGATCTGCTTGTTGTTGTGGGCTCTTCAAACAATCCTTTTGATGCTGGCAGTTCAACACCCAATAAAAGCTCAATTACAATTCAGTTCATAGATTTTGAGATAAGAGATCAATCGTCCTTAAAAAGTACAGATGAGATAAGAGACGTGATAATTCAAACAGCGGGAACGGAGGTTTTGGTCCAAAAAGAAGAAGCTGGGCCGCCTGTTGGACTACCCGTTAATATAGAAATCAGCGGTGATGATTATGATGTACTCGGATCAATTTCACAAATGGTTAAAGATTCAATCAAAACAGTCACAGGCTTAGTTGATTTGAAGGATGACTTTGATGACGGAAGACCTGAAGTCCGCGTGGAAATTGATAGAGAAAAAGCAGCACTCTACGGATTAAACACAAGCCTCATAGCTAATTCTGTTCGAACGGCAATAAACGGATATACTGCTTCAAAATATCGAGTTGATGAAGATGAGTATGATATTACCGTAAGGTTGAGGGAAGATCAGCGCTCAAGTATAAATGCTTTAGAGACGTTGGAAATTATTTATAATAATAAAAAAGGTGAAACATTAAGTGTTCCATTAATAAGCGTTGCAAAAATTTATAAATCCAAAGGTCCCGGTGCAATCAGGAGAAAAGATCTCACGAGAGTAATTACTGTGTCAGGCGATGCAGCCGAAGGATTTAATGAAAATGAAGTATTGGATAAAGTTAAAGAACGGCTTTCTGGTTTTGTCATTCCACCGGGGTATTCTATTGATTTTACTGGTCAGGCTGAATTTCAGCAGGAAGCTCAGGATTTTCTGGGTAAAGCATTTTTAATAGCACTGCTACTTATTTTCTTGATACTTGTTATTCAATTTAACTCTTTGAGTCAGCCGCTTATAATAATGAGTGCAGTTATAATTTCTCTCATTGGAGTTTTTATAGGTTTAATAATATATTCTATGCCGTTTGGTATTATTATGACAGGAATCGGAATTATCAGTCTTGCAGGTGTTGTTGTGAATAATAACATAGTTTTAATAGACTATATAAATGTTCTGCGTCGCAGAGGTTTTACAAGAAGAGAAGCACTTGTAAAGGCGGGTATGCGAAGATTCAGACCTGTTACACTTACAGCAATAACAACCATTCTAGGATTGATTCCACTAACCTTTGGAATTGGCTTTGATGTTTATACTTTTTCTCTTGCTGGTTCAGGTGAAAGTGCGGAGTTCTGGCGCTCGATGGGTATTGCGGTTATTTTTGGATTAGCATTTGCAACTGTGTTAACACTCATTATTGTTCCGGTTATTTACTCAACACTGGAAGATATGCCCGGTGTTATCAGACAAATTAAAAGGATTATTTCTGGATTCTTTAGAAAAATCTTTCAAAAAATATTCTCGAGGGCTTAATATTTAACCTGAACTACAGAAACGTATTACAAATATTGTTTTATAGTTCAGATTTTTAAATAAAACATTTACTTGTTACCCACAGTTGTAAAGACACTTATTATCGCGAATGCCAAAATTAAAAGAAACAAAAAATATTTGGCTGTATGTTGTTCTGCTATTGCTACAACTTCTAGCAATTTTCTACATTAAGTATTCTAATCAGAGCTTACCTTTCTCAGAATTTAGCATTTATTTTATTGGAAATCTTTTCCTGATATTAGTTTATTTGTGTCTGATCTTAGCTCAGCTCTTCAATTCCTTAAAGAAACAAAATAGCACTTTTAACGGTAAAGCCATTTCTTTTATAATTGTCTCTTGGGTACTGCTGGTTATTTCATTTTTGAGCACAAAGTTTGATCTAGGTTTAAACAATATTTATTTCTTCGGCTTACCTGGCAACAAAATTTTTACAGGATTACTTTTAACTTCATTCCTAATTGGTTTATTTTCATTTCTGCTTTATTCATTAAACATTCTGCTTACAAAGAATAAACCTTCGTTTATCAAAACACTTTACGGCAGCATGTTAATGATAATTATTTTTCTATTAATGACGTTTATTTACAACAATACTTTAAGCTATGCATCGGGGAAATGGCAGTTAAACAAGAGCAACAATAATGTATCTGTAGTTTTGGGAGCAGCGGTTTGGACTGGTAATCTACCAAGTCCCACACTGGCCGGAAGAGTTGATAAAAGCTTAGAATTATTAAGAAATGGTTACTCTGGAAAAATTTTAGTGACAGGGAGCAGTGCTCCCGGGGAAATGACGGAAGCAGAAGTAGCATATAATTATATACTTGCAAATGGAATTGATTCATCAAAAATTTCAATCGAAACTAAAACTACTTCTACCTCAGAACAAGTTCAATTTATCAAAAATGAGCTTTCAGAATCAGAAAATATTGGTGAAATAATTGTTATATCTGATTCCTACCATTTGCCGAGAGTAATTCAAATAAGCCGGTTTTTTGATTTAAATATAAAAGTTGCCGAATCGCGACACACATTAGATTTTAAAGATAAGCTTTACAATAAAGTTCGTGAAAGTATCGCACTATTTATATTCTGGTGTTTTGCTTTGTAGCAAAAGAGTTTTAATATTACTCTTAAAGTTCTTTAAATATTTTTGTTTAGTTATAATTTGATTAAATGATTGCTAAGAAATCCAAAAGAAGAATTATTCGTGAAAAGGTGCTTCAGATTTTGTACGCTTACGAGCTTAATAAGGAATCACTAACGTCGTTTTCTGCAGAAGTATTGAAAGATGTAAAAGATGAAATGGATAAGGATTTTGCGCGAGCTTTAATCCGAAGAGTACTTGCTAATGTTGAAGAATTAGATAGTAAAATTAAAGGACGTGTTGAAAACTGGGAGCTAAACCGAATAGCTCTAATTGATAAAATATTGCTGCGAATGGGAATTTGCGAGCTGCTTCATTTCCCGGATATTCCACCCAAAGTATCCATTAACGAATCGATTGAAATTGCAAAAGATTACAGCACTGCCGGCAGTGGTAAATTTATTAATGGAATTCTGGACGCAATTTTAGCCGAGCAGAAAAAATCCGGTAAGCTAAATAAAGTTGGAAGGGGATTAGTTGAAGAATCTTTGAGTCGTGAAAAAAATACCTCAGATTGATGAAAGAAAAGAGTAGAATCTTTGTCTGGACTCTCTTCGATTTTGCAAACACATCTTTTTCAATAATTGTTGTTACATTCCTTTACGCCGTTTACTTTAAAAAAACAGTTGCAGGCAGCGAATCCATTGGTGATTTATATTGGAGTATAAGCACAAGCATAGCTATGCTTGTTACAGCTTTTATTGCACCAGTGCTTGGCGCAATTGCAGATTACGGTGCGGGTAAAAAGCGTTTTTTAGTATTCTTTACTCTTCTCTGTGTTTTTGGAACTGCATCACTCTATTTTGTTGGACCCGGAGAAAT
>JABDPB010000116.1 GCA_013042995.1 Ignavibacteriaceae bacterium
AGCTTTTAGCTCTTGATAATTCACTAACAACAAGCGATCTGATAAAATTAATCTTAGATGGAGCTGAAAAAAGTGAGGATGGACGAATTCATCTTATGAATCCAGAAATATCAATGGAGCTTTTAAAAACATTTCAACAATAGTTTCAGTTTTAATACAAAATTTTTAATCCCTGCTTAATAAAATAGGCGGGGGTTTTTATTTAATTGATAATCCCAATTTTAAGCTGCCTTTCATATAATATCTCTTAAGCAACCATTATTTATTAATCATATTATTATAAATTCATTTATAAAAAAATCAGTAAGTTTAAATGGTTAATTTTTATCAATTATTGTCGGATAGCTAAAAAGAATTGTAATGCAGTTGATCAAAAAGAAAATAAAGCCAAGAGGATTAAAAGAATACACTTACCTGGGCTGCCCGCTTACAAACAACAGAACACCGTGGTGTTTTCGGTTATGTGCACCCGATGAAATTGGAAACGGCGATTGCGGGAGGATTGCACCCCACAGCTTAACAAGCAGAATTCAGCAAAGTATTATAGATTATAAAAAATAAAGTCTCGTTTTTAAACTAAATTAGTTCTACTGCCCTCCATAATACAATCCTGCATCGGGACCTAAAGGTAAACCTAAAAGAATCCAAATGACTAATAGTATTGACCACGCAATGAAGAAAAAGATCGTATAGGGCAGCATAGTTGATATAATAGTTCCGATACCTGTTTTTGGTTCATACTTTTGGAAGAATGCAATTATAAGCGCAAAGAAACTCATCATTGGAGAAATCAGGTTTGTTATACTGTCCCCAATTCTGTAAACCACCTGTGTAAGTTCAGGTGAGTAACCTAAAAGCATAAACATGGGAACAAAGATCGGGGCAATCAATGCCCACTTTGCAGATGCACTTCCCATCAGCATATTAATGGATGCGGAAAGAAGAATAAACAGAATCATCAAAGGAATAACACCAAGCCCTAAAGAAGATAAAAGATCTGCACCCCTGATCGCCATAATCATTCCAAGGTTAGACCATTTAAAGTATGCAACAAACTGCGCAGCAAAAAAGACAAGAACTAAATAAAGTCCTAATGATTTCATCGCTTTAGCCATACCGTTTACAACATCGGAATCATTTTTAAACGTACCGGAGCCAAACCCGTACGCCAGCCCCATAACGGTTGCAACAATGAACAGCAGTGCAACAACTCCTTTTATTAGTGGTGAGTTTAAAAGCACACCATCGGTACTTCTTAAAAATCCATCTGCTGGAATCATTCCCCAAAGCATAACAATTAATATTACTGCCGCCGCAACAAGGCTGTAAACAAGTCCATTCTTTTCATTTTTCGATAGTCGTTCAATTTTTTCATCTGTTTCCTCCCCTTCGTATTTACCAAGCCTCGGTTCAACAATTTTATCCGTTACCCATGTTCCTGTTAACGCAATTACAAAAGTTGAAATAACCATAAAATAATAGTTTGCTGTTGGATTAACTGTATAAGCTGGGTCCATAATATTTGCGGCTTCCTGCGAAAGCCCAGCTAGTAACGGATCAACAGTTCCTATAACCAAATTCGCACTAAAACCACCCGATACACCTGCAAACGCTGCGGCCATTCCAGCAATAGGATGCCTGCCAACTGCTAAAAATATTATTCCGCCTAATGGAATAAGCAGCACATAGCCTACATCGCTTGCAGCATTAGAAAGCACACCTGCAAAAACCAAAACAAATGTTAGCAGTTTTTGCGGAACAGATAAAACAAGACTTCTAATAACCGCACCAATTAATCCGCTGCTTTCGGCTGCACCAATACCAATCATTGCAACAAGTACCATTCCCAGCGGTGCAAAACTTGTGTAGTTATTCACCATTTCTAAAATGATGCGATGTAAGCCCTCAACTGTAAGAAGGTTTACCGGTTCGATTATCTCCTTTGTTCCCGGATGAACAGCCTGCCAGCCTAAAAGCGAAGCAATAAATGAAATTACTATTACAGATAATGCAAATAATGCAAACAAAGTTGCCGGATGTGGTAGTGCATTTCCTGCTTTTTCTGTATATGAGAGAAATTTTTGAAAGAACGTAGTTTTGGTTTTATCAGCCATAATTTCTTTATTGATTATTAATCAGGATTTGTTTGATGGGATTATTAAAAATGATCTTTTAAAATTTCCGTTAAAATCGAATTCTATTTTATTTCTTGTTTAATTTAAAGAGAATAACCGTGCTAACAAATAAGATAAATCAAAGTTCCTCTTTCTCTATTTCAGCATCTCGGCAATTATTGGACGGCTTTTTTTAATATGCTCATATTCTAAAGTTATCCCAAGCGGTTTCAATCTTTCTCCAACAACATCATAAGCATCTTTTGCGTCTTCAAACGGAGGCTCAACAATATCGTATGCAGTTTTGTAATTACTGTTCATTAGAGTTTTATCAGCACCATTTTCTAAAAGTGCTTTCACCACTTCTGTATTACAAAAAAATGCTGCCGTATGTAAAGCAGTTGAACCATAATTGTTTTTTATGTTAAGATCAATTCCGGCATCTATCAAAATTTCAGCAAGCTCTGTTTTACTGAATGCAATTGCCGTGTGAAGTGCTGTTGATCCATCAGCGTTTTGATAATTAATGTCAGCGCCACCTTCAATCAGAATTTCAGCAGCTTCTGGTCTTCCGAGAGCAGCAGCAGTAATAAGAGGAGTGGACTCGCGTGTTGGCTCTACAACATTTAAATCAGATCCGGCTTTTATATGCTGACGAATAACTTCAAGATTATCTGTTAGCACCGCTGTGTGAAGATCAATATCCGGTACGGGATTATCTTGTTTTTTACAGCCAATAAGCATTAGGAATATTGTTAGTATGGCTAAGCTGAATATCACCTTCATTTTTAATTCTCCCAAATTAAATATTGTAGTATGCAAAATACAAAATTGGAAAGAAGTTATGCTTAATCTCACTAAACCAAATAATTGCTGACTGTGAAACTTTATTTCCTTTTTAATCCGAACAAGGGTCTTATAAAACTAATTCTTTTAACCAATAATTCATAAGTAATATAACATCCGGCAAATGTAAATAGAACAATTAATAAAATATTTACTCCTAACTCTAAGCCAAAAGGTAATATTAAATAAGCTGCTAAATAAAGAAATATCATATGAATAATATACACCGGATAAGCTGCCTGACTTAAGTAGCTTAATATCTTACTCGGTTTGTTGAAGTACTTGTAACCAAATCCCATCACTGCAAATATCCAATTCATCGACTCAATTGACGTTAAATAGTTCGGTGCATTAAGATCAAAATAAATTAATCGTATAAGATATAAAGAACCGGCTATGAGGAAACTTATAATTTTCATTTTTTCAACCGCTTTCCAAAACGAGTCTCCAATCGCAATAAAAAAGAATCCAAAGAAAAACGCCATCATACCCACAATGAAACCATGTGTGGTGCCTACATATAAACTGAAAAATTGGGGATTCAATAGTTCTGCTTCTATGATAAAGGGAAAAAGAAATAAATAAATGAAATACGGTCGCTTCAGGAGTTTTCGAAAGAAATTAAAGAATTTATAATCATATTTTTTATCGAGGAAAGCAAAACCTATCATCTGAATTACATAAATACAGATGTTAAGCAAAAACCATAAATGTCCTACACCCGGAGAGTATACAACTTTCTTACCATAGTATACCTGGAATATAAAAATGTGAATTGGAACAATTAAAAAGCTTCCAAAGATTAACGGGATTAAAATTCTTCTGCCCCGTTCAAGCAACAACTGTTTCCAATCTCTTCTCCTTAAAGAAAAACAAACTCCCATTCCAGAAACAAAAAACAGTAACGGAATTCTCCAAACGTTAAGCATAGCCATTGGTATCCAGATAGCATCACTGGTATCTGAGCTTTGAATAAATCCGATGTAAAATCCCCATGGCTGGAATACAATTACAACATGATAGATTAGTAGAAAAGCAATGGCTATAACTCTTAACCAATCTATGTCGTATCTTCTTTCTGCGGTAGACAAGATTTCCTTATGTTAGATTATTTCTTGTTTACAGGCCAAAATTAAATATAACCGATCCTACTCCCAACTTAATTGCTTGTCGGTTGAATAGTAATTTTTGTTTCTATTAAAACTAATTAACAATTTGGAAATGAAATGAAAATTAATATTTACACAAATTTTTTCTTCCTTTAAATTTTGAAAACTGCTAGTCAGTCAAATAAACGTAATTTCAAAAAACAGATTTTGGAATTTTTGCGGCAGGAGAATTTTGAAAGCAAATTAAACGACATTCATCAACTTCTTCCGATGAAAGTTGTGAATGCTCTATTATCAATTCTAGTAACCACAGATGAAGAGCTTAGAAACCGTGTTGTAAAATCTTTTGGGGAAGTTGTTTCGCAGCTTGCAGAAAAAGATATAGAAGCTGCACGAATTCTTATGCGTCGGCTTATGCTTAGTGTAACTGAAGAATCAGGCGGAATTGGATGGAACACACCCGAAGCAATGGGTGAAATAATGGCGCGGAGTGAGCAACTTGCAAATGAATATCATAAAATTCTAATTTCGTACACTATGGGTGGGGGCAATGAATTAGATTTTGTAGAATTACAAAAAAGTGTTATCGCAGGACTAAAACGATTATCAGAAGTTCGCCCTGAACTGGTCGAGGAAGTAAAACATCTATTGAAATAAATTAAAATTGATTACACACTATGTTCAAACCAACTTTTGTAACGTGGCTTTTAATAGCTTTTGGAGTTATAACCTGCTTACCTCTTCTTTACGCTCAGTTAGTTTTACTAATAAACCCACAAGGACGAAAAGCAAAGGATATTTTAATCGGTAAGGGTGAAGACTGGCGGAATGAAACACACTTTAAATCTGCTTATGGTATGGCATGGGCTGATTGGTTGATATTTGCACCGGTGTTTATCGCTTCAATTGTTGGTATAATGAAGGCAGAAGTATGGGGTTACGTTCTTTTTGCAATAGCAGGTTCGATTCAGCTATATATAAATACAGTACTGTGGTTTTTAGAAAAAGAATATGTATATCCAAATTGCGGTTCATTAGCTTACTATACTTACTACTGGGGTAACTTTATTTATTGGGGACTTACAACTCTGGTTTACTCAATTCTACGGATAAATGGAATTAATCTTTAATTAAATCTTTGAGGCTACTGATGGACAATTTATTTCCCTACGACAATATTATTGTTGCAGTACTAATTTTTATTATGGGATTTCTTTTTCACTGGGTTGGACAGCTAATATCAGTTCTCAACTGGGATTTTGCTACCAAAATTGGGCTACAAGAGTCAAAAATGCCTAAGGAATATAAAGTGTACGAACATGCAATTGCAGTAGCCGATTCAATGATAGGCTGGATATACGGACTAGCAGCTGTGGGATTAATTCTCAGAACAGAGTGGGGTTACAAGTTAGCATGGTTTCCAGGAGCTATTTTGATTTATCACAGCATAAGTTATTGGTTTTGGACCGACAACCGTAAGAAGGACGGTCACGATTTAACCCCAGCTCCTCTTAGAATAGGTTGGACTATTGCAAACATTGTAACAGGCTTGCTAACAATAATTGTTGTATGGAATTCTTATAAATAAATTTCTGATAAAAAAAGGAATTTGAATGAGGCTACAATGAAAAAATATTTATACTCAATTCTTGTCATTTCGTTTATTAGCTTATTTCTCGCTTTCAATTTCTTTTGCCAGGGAAATAGCTATGAAACTAGAATGCAAACCTCCAGTTCAGATATAATTGAACTGCCTGCACCAAATCACTCCGGTAAAATTTCTGTCGAAGAAGCATTGTTAAAAAGAAGATCAATAAGAGATTATACAGATAATCCACTATCACTATCAGATATTTCTCAAATACTTTGGGCTGCGCAGGGAATAACAGGTGAAAGATATGATTTTAGAACTGCACCATCTGCAGGTGGATTATATCCGTTGGAAATATATGTTGCATCAAGTAATGTTAAGGATTTGGGCAACAGTTTATATAAATACAGGCCAAAAAATAACACTTTAGTGAAAATCAGTGATGGCGATAAGCGCCAGGATATGTCTAATGCGGCTCTTGGGCAGGATGCAATTGATAATTCTTCTGCGATAATATTAATTACAGCAGTTTACGAGCGCACCTCAGTTAAGTACGGCAGCAGAGCAGAACGCTATGCTCACATTGAAGTGGGTGCTGTAGTACAGAATATTTACATACAATCTGTTTCAATTGGATTAGGGACAGTAATGATAGGTGCATTTAAAGATGATCATTTAAAGAATGTACTTAATCTACCAGCAGACGAGCAGCCGCTTGCAATTATGCCACTGGGAAAGATTTAAACTATAAAATTTGTATAACAGATTTTGTTTATAATCCAATTAATGCAGTTACGGTAAACTGCCACGCATTCATCGAGCGTGAATCTCCAATAATACGATCTTCCGTAGTATTAAATAGCGGATCCTTTTCATCATTTAATGACGTGTAAACATCACGCCGCGGATGTGACGTTACGTTTGTAGTGTACTGTTTGCCAAACACATTAAAAGCATTGTAATGAATCCCAAAATCTAACGTAACAACCGGAAGAATATCAACTAAAACCCCACCGCCAGCACCAGCTCCAAATCTTGTGGCAGATTCAATATCGTATTCACCACTTGGTATTTTGGTTAATCCCTGGAAAGATACTTTTCCGCTAATTGTGTTAACAGAAATAAAACCATCTAAATAAAAACCCAGTGGAAATAAAGGAATTGAAATGTTGAACTCCGGTCCGGCTTTTAATGAAAAAATGCTATGCGAGTTTTCTACTTTACCTTTTCCCGGTTCGCCTTCACCCTCACCACTGCTTAACGTTGAGTAATCAATCATCCCAAACAAATTAAAACCGAGTAAACCTGCTCTTGCTTTTGCATGTAAATTAAAACCAGTTCCTAAACCGTACTGGGTGCCATTATAAAAATCTATAGTCGTTCCAGCATATTTGCCCGTTGGGACAGTCGCTCCAAGTCCACCGCCAATTTGAATCGTGATTTGTGAATAGGCACAAGCTGTTAATAGATACAAAATTAATGAAGTTTTAAGGATTATTTTTTTCATTTTCCAGTTCTCTAGTTTTAATATAATTTTGTTTTTTGTAAACAAAGATAACTAATCATTAATTTCTTCTAACAAATATTTGAGTCAGATACATAGCACTGTCAGCATCAAATGCAATACCAACGCCGGTTAAATTCGAGTTGCTTTCAATGTTACTCTTGTGTCCCGGACTATTTAACCAACTTGTTACAGCTGCCTGAGTGCTCCAATTGAGTGCAACATTTTCACCTGCCCAATTCACCGGGATCTTTTCTTTAATTCTATCAATTCTTTCATAAAAGCCATCGTGATTAATAGTGCCATTGTTTGCCATATCTATGCTGTGTGTCCTACATTCTGCAGCAATTACTTCATTCCATTCAAGCTCAGATAGTCCCATACTAGTGCGATGCAGGTTTACAAATCGGTGAACATCTTTCTCCAGGTTTTCCACGTAACTTGTTTCATTATTTGAAACCGGATTTTCCTTACAGGCTGTTAAGAACAGTAATACGATGAAGAGGACTAATGAAGTTTTCCGATTTTTTTGATCCATAAGTTTTTTATTGCAAGTTTTATGCGAATCAAAAGCAATTAAACTTTGAATTTTTGTGAGTCGGGCAGGTAAATTTTGGAGCATAGTTTACAAATTTAGAAAGAATTACATTAAGCCCCCCCGGTTCGTTGCGAATTCAACTTTAAATCACTAATGACTTAAATTTGTTTAATAATATTTCTGATTATTAAATAATAGAAATGTGATGAGTAAATTAGATTATAAATTTAACTCACTATTAATATCATTTATGAAGCTAGACTACTCCACAACGGCAAGAGGATTTTATTTAAGACATCCCCTTATTGCTGATATTTTGACACAGATAAATTTCTGGATAATCGCATACATTATTTTTTTTACAATTTTATTTTTTGTTTCCAAAGCAATTACAAGCCTCTATCCACAAAAAGTTGAGGTCTATCTCTGGGAAAATATATTGGTAGCCGTAATTGCTGCAACTATACTAGGCGCTCTACTGGGCACGGTAGATTTTTTTGTTGAGAGAAAGTTAAGGGGTAAATCATTAGGAATAGAAATACTCGTGAAGGGAGTGTTATACCTTGCCACTTGGTATTTCATTGGGTTTGTTGGTTA
Source organism: Ignavibacteriaceae bacterium (assembly GCA_013042995.1). Taxonomy (GTDB): domain Bacteria; phylum Bacteroidota; class Ignavibacteria; order Ignavibacteriales; family Ignavibacteriaceae; genus IGN2. Next base: position 8,300 of record JABDPB010000116.1, read on the forward strand.
CACCATCGGGACATCTATGGATACAAAATTTGTTGACAGCCCACTTTTAACTTATACGGAGTTCTTTTCCGGTAATATGTTTATTGCTGCTTCAATTTATACTGCCACTATTATTGTTATTATAACTTTTATTAAGCAAATGAACAATAAGTTCGGACCCGGAATATTAATTCCTATGTTCTTAGGAAGATTCCGTAAACCAAGAATTGAGGAAAGAATATTCTTATTTATGGATTTAAAAGACTCAACAACTTATGCAGAAAAACTGGGACACTTAAAGTTCAGCGAAATGATTCAGGACTGTTTTCTTGATGTGAACAAAGTCATTCCACCTTTTAATGCAGAGATTTACCAGTATGTTGGAGATGAAGTCGTTTTAAGCTGGAGCAGTATTGAAGGATTGCGAAAAATGAATTGCATAAAATTCTTTTTTGCTTTTCAGAGGAACCTTCAGAAAAGGAAAGATTATTATGAAATGAAATATGGTTTTCTCCCCCAATTTAAATCAGGAGCAAATTTAGGTACCGTAACTGTTGCAGAAGTTGGTGATTTTAAACGAGAAATAGCTTACCACGGAGATACTGTAAATACAGCAGCGAGAATTCAAAGTGTGTGCAACACTTATAGTAGATCATTTATAATTTCAGAAAATCTTAAGAATAAGATTGAGTGGGAAGATTCATTTTCAACTGAGTTTATTGATTCAATTAAGTTAAAAGGAAAAGAATTAGAGATTAAGCTTTATAGTGTAACAACTAATGATTCATCTTTGTGATTGCTTAACAATATCCCTGCACTCCAAAACTTTCTTATCTGATCCATAAAGGGTCACATTAATCATTGCTAATCCGATTTCCATTAGTGTTGTGGCATACTTGGAAAAAAGTGATTTTATAAGTGGATAAAGAGGTACAAAAATTTTATAAGCTTTATATGTGTTCTTCAACCCTTTTGTTGGCTGGATGTATCCCGGTCTGAACATATATGCATCTTTGAAAGGAAGCTTCATTAAATCATTTTCTGTTTTTCCTTTTACCCTTGCCCACATACTTCTTCCTTTTTCTGTGCTGTCGGTTCCGACACCTGATACATAGCAAAAAGTCATTTCAGGAATCAGCTTTACCAAAGTGTTTGCAAAATTCATTGTCAAGTCATACGTAATTCGTTTGTATTCATCTTCTTTCTTACCAAGTGATGAAACACCAGCACAAAAGTAACAAGCATTGTATCCTATAAGCTGATCTTCAATTGAAGAAAGAACAAAAAAATCTTTATGAATAATTTCTTTTAGCTTTTTGTGTTTTACTCCACACGGTTTACGGTTTATAACTAATACATATTCTACATCAGGATGCAGAAGGCATTCGTGAAGAACTCCTTCTCCAACCATTCCTGTTGCACCCGTAATTATAGCTTTTATTTTCATTTCATCTTTTCGGCTAAGTATTAATCAATTTTTAAAGATGCAATTATAGCAAAATGATCGGACACACTTTCCTCTTCATTATCAATTATATCGGTAACATTTATAGAGTTAATATGTACTTTTCTCATCGGCACCGATCCAATTCTATCATATGCAAAAATATAGTCGAATCTTCCGTATAAGTCTATCCATTCCAATATCTTTGTATATTCGTGCGCTTCTCCATTAAATTCTTGATGCAGATCTCTTGGATTGCCCAGAAAGTTTTTAAGAATTTCAATATCATTTTCATCATAAGCATTATAATTAAAATCACCTGTTAATAATACAATCAGGTTAGTAGGGGAATTAACAATATTGTTCTCAACAACTTTCGATACAGCATCTGTTATAAACGAACGAATCTGAATCACCTGAGAGGCTTTATGGTATTCCGAACTGAATAATTGCAAATGTGTAGTGAACAAAAACATTTTAGTTGTATCATTTATCTGAAATAGTGACCCCGTAACAGACTTGTTTGCCAAAAAGTCAAACGAAATTGAAACAAACTTAGGTAGCATATGATGAATTGCCCCGTTTGTAAATTCTGTATTCTCTCCAAGGCTGTAAATCGATAGATCTATTACCGGATACCGGGAAGCTAAAAAAAGACCGGCATCTTGGGATATGCTGGAGGGAAAACAATCATAGTCTACTCTTGGAACCAAAGATGTATAAAATGAGTGATCCAGATTTTTAACCAAGCTATCCCGATTATCTTCATCAAAAACCTCCTGCATAGTTACAAAATCAAATTTCGAATCATTCAAATATTTAGCCAGGCTCTTTACTTTTTCGTCTTCCTTTTCCCATAGGGCCTGAATATTATAGGTAATTATACTGATTTCATTCTTGCTATCATCAGCAAGAACCTTGTCATTTATTTTTGGAACAAAATCTTGATGTGATGATGAACACGCAAAAAGTAGAGTTAGTACAAAAAACACTGTTATAATCTTTTTTATAATATCTCCTGATTTCTTTTAACAAATATATTTACTTTAAATACTAGAGATTTAATTTACAATCATAGCAAAGGGAGGCTAGACTTGAAACGTATTTTTAGTTCTCTAATAAATCCTTTCTCACTATTATTATTTGTTATTATATCTACGCTCATATCCTCACATAGTTTAACCTGCGCACAATATCCTGAAAGGATAGAAGAACTAACAAAAAAGCTCGAAGTATTAAATAAGCAGCTTGAAGCTTGTGGAACCAATATAGGATGCGTGCAGAGCAAAATGGCTCAAATACAGCAGCTCACACAAGAAATTCAATTCATACAGCAGGAGTTGAATAAAGATCCTGAAAAACTCTCAGAAGGTTTTGCAAGTAACTTGCCAAAGGAAAATGAGTTTCCTCCGCCGTTTGATGTTATAAGCAAACCATGGATAGAGCATGTAATGCCTCTCTCTACTATTTTAAAGCTTGATTGTGATTATATTACTAATTCGAGGGTAGAAATTGCTGATTGGCTTGATGAAATATATAAAAAAGGAAGAGGGCTGAACGGACCGGGCTGGCCTCTTCTACTTGCTAAATGTGAAGAAACTTCAATAAAGCTGAACGAATATGGAATACTGGATGAATCTGATATGTATTATTTAAAATACAACATGCAATTTGTTGATAAAGCTGTCTGGCTCGTTAAGTACAATTTGATAGTGGGGGAAAGACATATGAAAGTACACGATAAACACTATTACGCCTTAGGGCTGGCTGATAATAACAAAAGAAATACTGCTGTCTTAAGCTACGATGGCTGGATCTTGGACCAGAGCAAGGATCCACCTGTGAAAAAGCCGTTGATCCGATATGAAATCCTGGAGGAGGAGGTTCCTGCTGTCTTGGGTTGGTTATATGTCACGGGCTACACAATGATTTTTCCGGTTATTGTTGAAGATCCTAAGGATAAATATAAGATCGGAAAAGTAACTGAATATCGGCTTTCATTACCAGTTCAAACCGTACGGTTTTACACTGCAAATCCGGATGAGTATATAGATACTTATGTTGAAACACCTGTTGATGCTTTCTCACCTGAGGAGGTTCAGGGATTTTTTGACCAAGGTAATTTCAAAAAGAGTTATACCGATGGTAGTGTAAGGCAGGACTTGGAGATCGGTTCCATATCACTTGATTGCGATGAAACAGAAAGTTCAGAGAATGGTGCCATTGTTCTTGCAGGAGATTGCATTGATCATGGTGGGTATGTAATTGCGAGCGATAATATTACAACCACTGTTAACGGTAAACCGATTGCAAGAATAGGAGACAAAGTATTGTGCTTTAAGCATGGTAAAGGCGAGATAGTTGCATCAGCTAACACCAATGTGCTGAACATGAAAAAGCAGATAGCCAGAATTGGAGATAAAACTAGTTGCGGCGGGAAAATTATAGGCGGAAGCATGGACACCTTTGCAGGTGATAAATAAATTTTTTTAAATAAAGGAAGACATTATGAAAATCTTAAAATCCCCTCAAAAAGCTTTAATTCTTTTCTTATCATCATTAATTGTAATAAGCTTTTTTATGATTGTAAGATTGGAAGGAAAAGCAGCAAACTTACAATCACGTTTGGATGAGCACCATAAGTCTCTGGAAAAGAACAAAGATATTCTTGAAAACCTGGATTCTTTTACACGCAAAATAAAGAATAATAGTATTACCATAGATGGTGACAAAATTAAGTTGTCTACTGATAAATCAACACTTGAACTAGATAAAGATAAGATGACGCTGGGTGCTGCATCTGATGTATTTTTTGAGTGCGATTATAAAGGAGATCTGATTGTAATGAGGAATAAATCGCAATATGTAGTTATAGGGAAACTTGGAGACAAGGGGAAAGAAGAAGAAACAGTAAATATTAATGGAGGATCAGATGGTAAAAAATTCCTAACGCTTCAGGATAAGGGAATCGCTTTGGGGGTAGAGGATATAAAGGATGGCGATCTTCAATTCGGAATTAGTCTGAAATCGGGAAGCATATTTATGATGCATGGTAAAAACCTTATCGGACTTAACAAGGATAAAATTACGATTAGAGCACAAGGGGATATAAACATCACTTCTGAAAATGGTAATGTAAACATCAAAGGAAAGAAAGTAAATTTGAATGAGTAGGTTTAGAAATAAATATAGAATCTGATAAGAGTCAATTCTTTCAATTTTTTATGAACTTTTCATAATTCCTACCCCGCAGTTTATTTCTTAATTGTTAACATTTCGCAAAGTGTGATATTTGTCACTTGACAAATTCTTATTTGTAATTATAATTGTTACAGATTTTTGAGATGTAAATGAATATTAACAGCCAATTCGTAGTAGCAACACATATAATGGCATTACTTGCAGGGCATAAGCTCTATATGCCGGAATATACCTATGTAAATTCGGAAATGATTGCTGAAAGTGTCAATACAAATCCAGTGGTAATCAGAAGAATACTTTCTAAGCTTCGAGATGCAGATCTGGTTGTTTCAAAGAGCGGTCCTAATGGAGGATCGGAAATAGCAAGGCAACCTTCTAAAATAAAACTTAGTGAGATTTATGAAGCAGTTGATGATAAAGGTACATTATTTCATATGCATTACGGACAGCCAAATCGCTTTTGTCTAATAGGTGGACACATACAGGAAAGTTTAAAAGAAACATTGGAAAATGCTGAAGAGAGTGTAAAGAAAGTTCTGTCGAAAAAATCACTACTTCAAATTGCAAATGATATTCTAGAACGAGCAGGTATTGATACTGTTCAACCTTCCGAAGAAATATCTAAAAAGCTGCGACTGATGAAACAAGACTACGAAAACTCAAAGTTAGAGTTACAAACCTAAAGCAATCAAAAATATTTTTTAATCACTTTTTAATACTTGAATTAAATTCAATAGAAATTATAAAATACTAACACGGAGGCACACTATATGAACAACAACAATGGAAACACGAAGCTTGATAACTTCCTTCGACGATATGTCGATTGGATAATCAAGTATAGGTGGCCTGTTGTTATCGGATCTGTATTATTAACCATTCTAATTACTACAGGAGCTAGATTCCTGTGGTTTGATACAGATTACCGCACTTACTTCAGCGATGAAAATCCACAGCTTCAGCTATTCGAGGAAATTCAGAACGTTTATACTAAAAACGACAATATAATGTTTGTGGTGGCAACTGAGGATGAAGATTTGTTTGAGCAGGAAACCATGGATGCAATTGAAAAGATTACTATTGAATCCTGGCAGATCCCGTTTTCAATCCGGGTTGATGCTGTTACAAACTTTCAGCATACACGAGCTGATGAAGATGATTTAATTGTTGAGGATCTTGTTGAAGATGCACTTCAAAGATCATCAGATGAGCTAAAGGATGCAAAAGTAATTGCTTTATCCGAACCATTTTTAATAAAACAACTCATTTCCGAAAATGCAAAGGTGACTGGTGTAAACGTAACACTTCAATTTCCGGGAGAGACTATAACAGAAGTTCCACAAGCCGTTGGCTATGCAAGAAATCTAGCAAAACAAATTCAGGAAGAACACCCGGATATAAAAATTTATATAACCGGTGTTGCAATGCTGAACAATGCTTTTTCGGAAGCTAGTATGAATGATATGCAATCGCTTATTCCATTAATGTATTTGGCTATGATTTTAATTATGTTTTTCTCTCTCCGATCAGTTAGTGGAACTGTTGCAACGGTTGTAATAATTACATTTTCTACTTTGGTTGCAATGGGGGTGGCAGGCTGGTTCGGTACAGGAATAACCCCTCCTTCTGCACAGGCACCCACAATCATAATGACTCTCGCCATTGCCGATTCAATTCACATTCTTGTTACTCTTCTTAGAGAGTTGAGAGGTGGTAAAACAAAATTCGAAGCTATTAAGGAAAGTATTCGTGTTAATTTTCAGCCAGTTTTATTAACGAGTATTTCAACTATTATTGGTTTCCTTACAATGAATTTTAGCGATGTTCCACCATTCAATCATTTAGGAAATATTACATCTGTTGGAGTTGCTGCAGCATTTTTCTTCTCTATAGTATTTCTTCCAGCATTAATGGCAATTCTTCCATTAAGAGCAAAACAAAAAGAAGAGAAGAAACAGAACACAAAAATTGTTGATGCCATTGCAGAGTTCGTTATTAAGAGAAGAACACCTTTATTCTATGGTGGAATTGTTACTGCAATTTTTATCGCTGCATTCATCTTTACCAATGAGTTAGATGACAGTTTTGTTGAATACTTTGATGAAAGCGTACAATTTAGGACGGATACAGATTTTGCAACTGAAAACTTAACTGGCATTTACCAGGTTCAATTTTCGTTAGGAGCTAAAGAAGAGGGTGGAATAAGCGAGCCGGAGTATTTAGCTAAGGTGGAAGAGTTTGCACAGTGGTATCGATCGCAAGAAGGTGTTCTGCACGTGAACACATTTACAGATGTTATGAAAAGATTGAATAAAAACATGCACGGTGATGACATTTCCTACTACCGCGTGCCGGATAGCCGCGAACTAGCTGCTCAGTATCTATTGCTTTATGAAATGTCTTTACCCTATGGCTTGGATTTAAATAATCAAATTAATATTGAAAAGTCCGCTACAAGATTCATTGTTACAATTGATGATGTTTCAGCAGATGAAATAAGACGATTAGCCTATATTGGTGAAGAATGGTTACAGCAAAATGCACCAGAATATATGTTTTCTTATGGTTCAAGCCCAGCAGTGATGTTTGCTAACATAACCGGCAAACAAATCAATAGTATGATAAAGGGAAGTATAGTTGCAATTGTGTTAATTTCGTTAATGATGATAGTAGCACTAAGAAATTTAAAAATTGGTTTTATAAGTTTTGTGCCAAACGTAATGCCGGCTGCAGTCGGTTTTGGTTTATGGGGTCTAATGGTTGGAAGGATTGATGCTGGATTATCAATCGTAATGGGTATGACACTTGGGATTGTTGTGGATGACACGATTCACTTTCTGAGTAAATACCTGCGTGCAAGAAGAGAAAATAATTTAGCACCGGATGATGCAGTTAGATATGCATTCCAAACAGTTGGCAGAGCATTAATTGTAACATCATTAATTCTTGTAGCTGGGTTTACAATTCTATCTTTCTCATCATTCGCTATGAATTCAAGTATGGCAAGATTAACATCAATAGTAATCGCTATTGCAGTTATTGCTGACTTCCTATTCCTTCCACCTTTATTAATGAAATTGGAAGGATTTAAACCATCAGTCCCGGAAGCTGAGAAAATAGGCGAACCGGTTACTGCTAAAGTAAAATCGTAATTAAAAAAATAATAACTAGGAGTTATAGAATGTTAAAAACAACTTTATTAAAATTCACAGTTGCTCTATTATTTATATCTACAGTGACTGTGGTTGCTCAAACACCTGAAGAAAAGGGATTGCAGATAGCCATTGAATCTGATAAAAGAGATGTTGGCTTTGGTGATTCACAATCAGAACTAAAAATGATTCTGAGAAACAAACAAGGTGATGAAAGCACACGACAAATGAGTAACAAAACTCTTGAAGTTAATGGAGATGGTGATAAATCATTAGTGATCTTTAATGAGCCGCGCGATGTGAAAGGCACAGCATTTCTGTCTTTCACTCACAAATCAGGTCCTGATGATCAGTGGCTGTATCTTCCTGCACTTAAAAGAGTAAAACGAATTGCATCGGATAATAAATCCGGACCTTTTATGGGAAGTGAATTCGCTTACGAAGATATTTCCTCACAAGAAGTTGAAAAATACACCTACAAGTACATCAAAGATGAAAAAATGAATAGTATGGATTGCTATCTTGTAGAAAGGTACCCGGTTGATAAAAGCTCCGGTTACACAAGGCAGGAAGTTTGGTATGATAAGGAACATTACCGCACAATGAAGGTTGTTTTTTACGACAGAAAAAATTCAAAATTGAAGACCCTTACTTATGAGGGATACAAACAGTATTTAAGTAAATACTGGCGTGCAGACAAACTCTTGATGGAAAATCATCAAACTGGTAAAACCACTGATTTGATTTTTAAAGATTACAAATTTGCAAACGGATTTTCCGAGAGTGACTTTAACAAAAATTCACTGAAAAGGGCAAGATAACTGATTTATTTCAATGCAGAGTCTATAAATAAATCAGGCTCTGCAAATTGACATGATTAAGAAATTACTTCCTAAGATTTTCAAATGAAATTATTATTCAAAATTATAATCGTTGTTTCAGCACTAAACTTTAATGTTTCTTTCTCTCAAGAATTATCAGGTTATGCTCAATTCCAATTTCGATATTTTCCTTTAAGTCCACTTGATGATCGACAGGAGGGGACTGGATTTTCACTGGCACTACAACCTGAACTATATTATGAATTTGGAGAAGGTTATCATAGCGTACTTTTCACACCTTTTTTTAGATATGATCACATTGATAAAGAGAGAACGCACTTTGATATAAGAGAACTCTTTTGGCTTTACTACGGTGATTTTTTTGAATTGAGTGTTGGGCTCCGAAAAATCTATTGGGGCGTTACAGAATCCCAACATTTAGTAGATGTCATTAATCAAACCGATTTAGTCGAAAATTTTGATGGGGAAGAAAAACTTGGACAACCTATGGTTCTTTTCACTTACATACATGATCTGGGAATAATAGATCTTTTTGTGCTTACGGGTTTTCGTGAACGGACATTTGCGGGTGAGAAAG
>JABDPB010000014.1 GCA_013042995.1 Ignavibacteriaceae bacterium
ATAAAAGAGCCATCACCAACACCTAGTAATATAGAGATTGAGTTATCATCTCTATTAGCAATAGCAAGATCAAGGTGGTTGTCCAAATTAAAATCAACAGTTATTATTGAGCGAGGTTTATCGCCCAGAGGGTATGTAATTGTGTTTGGAAAATCACCATTGCCATCACCAAATAAAATAGTAACATCATTACTTAACAAGTTGGCAACAGCCACATCTAAGTTGGTGTCTTCATTAAAATCTCCGGGGATTAAAGATCGGGGACTTATGCCCACAGCAAAGTTAATTGAGTCTTGAAAAGTGCCATCGCCATTACCTAGTCGAAGTGTAATGCTTCTCTCTAAGCGACTTGCAGTTACAAAATCTAAGTATCCATCCTTGTTAAAATCTCCAGTTTCAATAGCCCATGGTAAACCGGCTACAGGATAGTGAAGTCGAGATGGACTAAAATAAATTTCTTGAGCATTTAGGTTTATACCAAAAACAAAAAGAAGTATACAATAAAAACATATGTTTCTATACATGAGATTTTTCCTGCTATTAACTCTTGTTAAAAATTTTATAGAACTTTAATTACTAAATAAATCAAATTATATAAGTATGAATATCTTTTAATCAGTTTTTCATGCAAAGGCTTGCATCAATAAAAATTATCAACCTCGTTTTTATCGAAGGAGGATCATTTTCTTGGTCTGGTTAAAATTCCCTGCACTTAGCTTATAAAAATATACCCCGCTTGTTAGTAATGAAGCATTAAATCTGATAGTATATACACCAGGGGGTTTGATCTCATTCACTAAAGTTGTTACCTCATTTCCTAAAACATCATAAATCTTTAATGAGACTAAAGACCTCTCCTTGATCGAATAATTGATGGAGGTAGAGGGATTAAAGGGGTTTGGATAATTTTGTTCAAGTGCAAAATCTTGCGGCGTAAAACCATTTTCTTCTTTATTGGTAACAATGTTTTCAAGCATCTCAATTGTTATAGGGATTTCAACAACAGGTTGATTTAAATCATTGCTGAAAATTTTTATTACAGCCTCTGCGGTGGTGTCTTCCATCATTGCATGAAACCTGACAACTAATGTGTCTTCACTTTGAGGTTCAACGATACCAAGAGTTGGATGTTGTAAATGAATCCATGCAGGCGGTGGCACAACGTCTAGATCGTAACCTACAAGTACTGAACCCTGGCTTGGAAATTCATCATCTCTTTGTAATCCTGCAAAAACAAGTTTGTTCAATTCGTAATCGGGATAAACCATTGCTGCTTCAGGGGAATTAACGAATGAACCTATGTTTTCTCCTTCAAAGCTTACACCAGTAAATATTCCGGTTTCAGGGTCGAGTCTCAATGCTTTGCATTTTGCACCGGATAGACTATCATCTCTTACCCAAGCCCAGAGAAATGGCCCGCCCGGTGAAAGATTGTCCCAGGCAAGTCCCTCTATTTCATAGGGAGTTGTTAAAAAAGCAACATCGTCTCCATTTCGATCTATGACCTTAATTCCACCAATAGAGTTGCTAACATAATAGTATTTTCTATTTGGATCATATGTCAGTGCATCCGCATTAATACTTCCGGTATTGATTACTCCAGCGAGACTTGTTGATTCAATTGACCAAATAGTAATATTGTATCTTTCCGTTCCATATAAATAATTGCCATCAGTTGCAATTGCAGACCAACGATCGCCAAAAAATGAGGGTTGAGGATAAGTTGCTACTAAGTTGCCGTCTTTATCTACTTTTACTATAAATTTTTGGTCGGGGAAAATACTTGCTGAAAACCAAAAATGATTTTGAGCATAAGCAACCCCGGAAAATCTTGCAGTGTCAGATAAAGGCAGGTTAAATAAATTGAAACTGTACAGCGTATCACCAAGCTCTCCCAATACAAGGTTTGAGGTGTCAGGATTTTCAATATAACTACTCCACTCCAGGTTTGTTGTACCTTCGTTTCCAATAAAAATTGGGACTTCCAGACTATCACCAAATGGAAGTTGAATTTGAATTGAACTAGGCTCAACCGTAATTTCTGGACCAAGCACAGGCTGACCAGTTAAATCAGCATTGTATACAACAACCCAATCCAATCCGTCTGTTACTCCAATTGCACCACCTTGCAAGGTAATCGCGGTAACAACGTTTGAATCCAGTTCAGGGGTAAATGCCATACCAAGAGGATAATCCTGAACAAACTCACTTCTGTTTTTCATTTCAATTTCTACTCCGGTAAATGCCCCGATTGCAGAGCTGAACTGCCTCATTATCCCTCTACTGTTGTATCCATTTGCTTCACTACTAAATGTCCACAGGAAGGGTCCACCTGGAGAAAGTGTGTCCCAAGCAAGAGCTACGGTATAATCTGAATTTCTGTTAGGATATGAGTTTAGGATATTTCCACTTCTATCGATCTCACAAATTATTTGAAGCTGTCCGTTTCTTTGTGGAATAACCCAGAAATGGTCCGTCACGGGGTCATATGCAAGACCCTGAAGCAGGAGGTAATCAAAACTAATGTAGATTCTTTCTCCTGTTGGTAATCCAGTATTTAAATCTATCTGAACAATGGAATCACGATCAACTACATACAGAAACTCACCATCATAGGCCATATCAAAAAATCCATGATATCCAGAACCAAGCGAGGTATAGCTAACAAGCGTGGTTCCATCTGCGCTGATTTTGTAGAGCCTATGATTGTAATATGGGGCGTTCAAACCTGTAACCCAAAAATGATCGTCGGCAAATTCAATCCCACTTAGAGTATAGTCTTGCGTAGGAGTTAGTAATCCGGCATTGAAACTGAAAAGTGTGTCACCAAACTCAGTTTGTGTAAAGGAGATAGTATTTAAAGTAAACACTAAAGCAGAAAAAAGTATTGATTTGCGCATTAGATGCCTCTTTTTAGGTTTGATTGTAAGCTATTAATAATTAGAAACGTTGATTTTGAATAAAAAGTTTCACTAGTTAATCTTATCAATAATTATGTATAATCACAAGCCATTTGGGGTAGTTAGTAGAACATATTCGTTTTAAAACAGAAAAGCCCCGGCATCTCAGCCAAGGCTCTTCCGTCGTGTATGGGGAGAGAGAGAATTACTTCATCAACATTAATTTTCTTGTTTGAACAAAATCACCAGCATTAAGTGTATAAACATAAACACCACTAGCTAAGTTTCCTGCATCAAAAGTAACTTCATAAGCACCAGGTGCTCTTTGTTCATTTACTAATGTTGCAATTTCATTACCAAGTACATCATATACTTTTAATGAAACAAATTCGCTTTGCGGTATTGAAAACTTAATAACTGTTGAGGGATTAAATGGGTTTGGATAGTTCTGTTCCAAGCCATAAGTACTAACGGTTGTTAATTCTTCACCGTTTTCATTCATAATTTTGTTAATCGTCCTCTGTGCTTCATCACCATAAATTTGTGGCAGCTCAACAACATTACCATCAGCAAGTGCGACAAATAATCCGAATGCTTCACCATTTTGATTTGCAGATGGATCTAGAAATCCCGAGGCAAATACAACTGCTGAGTTTCCACCAAGCCCTCTTAAATCAGCACCCCAAACACCAACTATTGAAAAGTTTGGCCACGGGGTTGTAATTACAATCCAGTTGTTCCAGGCCCTTAAAGATAGATAATTACTTATGTCGCCATAAGCAACGTTTTTGAGGTAAATGCCAAGACCAAAAATGTTAACAGTCGGGGCATCGGTTGAACCATGGACTGCAAACAAATCAATTTTATTACTGTTATTACTTTGTTCTCTTGCCCCATCCTTTGCGAATAGTGTAAATGAAATATCTCTCCCATCAGGATTAGGAGCAAAACCAGAAGGATCAACTACACCGTTTGCAAGTGCAACGTAAGTACCGCCGCTTGCAAATTGAACCACAAAATTCTTAATTGTATCATTTACAGTAGTGCTGTTGCCAGGAGCAACACCAATGTTAATATCAACACCAGCAGGCACATCAATGTAAGGAGTTGCAGTTCTGAATGCGAAATTATCCAGTGCAAGTGTTCCATTTAAATAAACGTCAACTTCGTTTGCAAGAGGATCTGCAGCGTTATGTATTACCTGCAATCTTGCAAATGGTTCTATCGCAGGAAACTCCACAACATTACCATCAGGCAATGCTGCGAATAAACCAAACGGTGCGCCATTTTGGTTCCCGGTTGGATCTAGAAATCCAGAAGCAAAAACAACTGCTGCACCACCACCCAATCCTGAAAGATCAGCTTCAAATGAAGCGACAATTGTATTATTATTGTTGCCGGGTGTGATATCTAAAATGTAGTTGTTTGCCCAAACCCTGATGTAATTAGTTATATCACCATAAGCAGCATTATCTACAATTGTTGCTACATTTCTGGCGATTACATCAACAGTTGGAGCGTCAGTTGATCCGTGTAAAACAATAAAATCTACTTTATTATAACCATAACCGCTTTCACGAATTCCATCTTTAGCAAAGATTGTAAAAGCAATATCTCTTCCATCAGGATTAGGAGCAAAACCAGAAGGATCAACTACACCGTTTGCCACAGCAACATAAGTTTCGCCCTCTTCAAACTGAACAGGAAAATTTTTCAGAGTATCATTTACTGAACCGCTGTTACCCGGGGCAACACCTATGTTCAGAGTTACGCCAGCAGGTATATCGATGAATGGTGTTGCTGTACGGAATGCAAAATTATCTAAAGTCAATGTCCCATTTATATAAACATCAACTTCGTTCGCAATAGGGTCTGCAGCGTTATGTATTACTTGTAATCTTGCGGTAGGGACAACCATCGGAAACTCAACAACATTGCCATCAGGCAAAGCAGCAAAAATTCCAAAAGCAGCACCATTTTGATTAGCTGAAGGATTCAGAAATCCGGAAGCAAAAACAACAGCTGCTCCACCTCCTAAGCCAGTGAGATTTGCATCAAATTTTGCGACAACAGTATTATTATCATCACCAGGTGTAACTTTCAGTATATACTGTCTTGCAAGAAGTCTTTTATAATTTGTTATATCGCCGTAAGCTGCATTGTTCACAATACGTCTTCCCCACCAGAAAGAATCCTCACCATCGGAGACTTCGTTTACTTCTTCTGTTCCTGTCAAATCAAGTCCAACAGGCTGGTAAACTCTTTTAGCAATAATATCTACTATAGGCGCATCTGTGGCACCATGTAAAACTACAAAATCTACTCCCCAGGGTCTGTTCCCTTCTTCACGAATATTGTCTTTTGCAAAAAGAGTAAAGGAAATATCTCTACCATCAGGATTTGGAGAGAATGAATTTGGATCTAGTACGCCGTTTGCAACAGCGACATAAGTTTTATTTTCTGCCAGAACAACCTGAAAGTTCTTCAGGGTATCATTAACAGAACCGCTATTTCCGGGTGCAATTCCAACATTAAGTGTGACACCAGCGGGCAAGTCAATAAAAGGAGTTGCTGCACGAAATGCGAAATTATCCAGCGCAAGGGCTCCGTTTACATAAACATCCACTTCTTGGGCTGCGGGATCAGCAGCGTTGTGGATAATTTGGATTCTTGCGGTTTGAGCTAAAGATACTGAGATTCCGAAAGTGAAAATCAGTAATGCGATAAGTTTTTTCATAAAACCTCCAATAAAATTTGTTTTTGATTTAGATTAGTATGACTAGTTCCTTAACGAAATTAAACAAATCTTAAATAAATTCAGTTCCATTACTGTCCAATACTGTGAAATTTATTTCCATCTGAAATTTATCGGAGTTTTGAGAGGTAATCTTCGGCAGCTTTAATATGTGCGGATAGTTTTTTTGAGTCCATTTTTTCAAGGAGCTTCATCATCATATTCATCCTGGGGTTTTGAGCAAATAACTTCTTATGTTTATTTAAGAATCTCCAGTATAATCCATCCCAAACTTTGCACCAGCCTCCTTTTTTATAATCACTCATTTTTAATATGTAATTTGATGATGAGATGTATGGCTTTGTGCTCATCAAGCCACCATCAGCAAATTGGCTCATTCCATAAACGTTGGGCACCATAACCCAATCATATGCATCAATAAATAATTCCATAAACCATTTGTAAATTTCTTTTGGATTTATTTCGCACAGCAGCATAAAATTCCCCAGAACCATTAATCTTTCAATGTGATGTAGATAAGAATGGTTTAATAGTTTTTGAATTGTTGAGTCCACTGGTTCTATCCCAGTCTCTCCAGTGTAAAAGGCTTTGGGCATTTTCATTTTGAAATTGAAGTAATTTGAATTTCTCTGATTAACTCCTTCTTTTTCATAGATAATTTTTATGAATTCTCGCCAGCCAATTATTTGCCTTATAAATCCCTCAAGCGAATTAATAGGGACTTTATTTTGTGATGCAAACTCAAGTGATTTTTCAGTGACATATTCAGGGGTTAACAAACCAGAGTTTAGAAGGGGAGATAGGACTGAGTGATAAATAATCAATTCATCTTTTGCTATAGCGTCTTCGTAATCTCCAAATAGTGTAAATCTGTTTTTTAAGAAATTGTTAAACCATTTTTCAGCCTCTCTATGTTTTGTTGGATAGAAAAAAGAATCTGCAGAACCGGGATTTGATTTGAAGTTTCGATCAATATAATCTTTTGCACTAATTACATGTTTAT
Organism: Ignavibacteriaceae bacterium; assembly: GCA_013042995.1. GTDB lineage: Bacteria > Bacteroidota > Ignavibacteria > Ignavibacteriales > Ignavibacteriaceae > IGN2. The sequence goes on from JABDPB010000014.1 coordinate 6,659, forward strand.
TTTCTTTTGGAAATTTTACTTCAGGCAATTTAGTGTTTTTAGGCAATTTTTTTCTGTTTTCATCATCAAAGCTCCATTTACCGCCGACTGGTTTATCACCTTCCATCAAAATGTTTAATCGTTTACGTTGTTCAGAGTAAAAAGAAGCCATTAAATATTTTTTCTTTTTTGAAAAATATTTATCAATCCAGTTTTCATCTGAAATAAACATTGGCGTTGGATACTCTTCAATTTTTATATTTAGCTGTTTTGCACAGCGCTTAATCCTTTTCTCTAAAATAAAATCAACAACATCTGCAAAGTGAATTTCTTTTGGCTTATTTTTTCTAAATAGGTTTATGAGATATTTGGGCTTGAGTGTTTTTCCTTTGCTGGTATAATAAACATATTTTACCTTTAATCTTTTCTTCTCCAAATATTCCTTGTATGCAATCATTGAAGCACGATGGAAAATCAATTTTTGCTTATGAAACTTTGCTGGATAGTTTTCATCATTAAAGAAAAGTGGATCTTCTATTAAATAGATTACTCTGGATTTATCTAAAGCAGGATGATCCTTAAAAAGTTGGTGCGGAAATATTAATGTTACATTATCCATTAGAACCCACCTAATATTTTGCTAGTCATCAAACAAATCATTCTGGGTAGATGAGTGTTTTGAAATATATTTTTCGATATCAAACTTTCTTTTTGCACCATTTCGATTCATATATCTTATCTTTCCGTAGACAGGGCGTTCTGTCCAGGCTCTATCGTGCACACCACCAATTGCCCATGCGCAACCAGTATAACCGTTAGGATCTCTTCCATCAAGCTCGTATTTATCATTTAGATAGATTGCTATCTTCAATGCATCTTCAGGAGACTTACTCCACTCTAGAATCTTTTTAGCCCAATACATTCGCATGTAGCCGTGCAATTTACCTGTGGTAACCAATTGCTGTTGAGCTGCATTCCATAAATCTTCGTGCGTTTTTGCTTCTTCAATTTTTTTTAATGTATAAATAAACTCTCTTTCATCTTTTTTATGATCATTCAAAGTTTTCTTAGCCCAATCTGGGAAACCCTTAAAAGAATCGTAATTACTGTTATAGAAACAAAAGTTATCGGAGAGTTCCTTTCTCACAACTAATTCCTCTAAAAAAGAATCTGCTGAGGGGTGATCTCCCAGACCATTCACAACTAAGGATACGCGCTGTGCTGAAATCTGGCCAAAATGTAAGTATGGTGAAAGGTTTGAGAGCACATTTGCATTCGGGTCATTTCTAAGCTCATCATAATTATCAATCTTGTTTTCAATAAAATCTTTCAAAGTTTTGTGTGCAGCTTTTTCCCCTGGTTTGAGCCAATCAACAGGTTTTACCTTTTCATCAACTTTTAATGATGAATGTATTTTTTTCCAATCAATTTTGTTTGATGAAAATGATTTGTTGCTTTTCATCTTTTTTAGCTTTGGAAATTCATCTAAAAATTCAGGAAAATTTTTATGAATCTTTGGGCGAATTGTATAAGCCCCAAACTCCCGCTTTGGTGATGCATAAATGCACGGAACAATATTATGTGCATCAACCTCATAAAAAGGAATATCTATTTTTTTTGCAATTTCATTTTTCCACTTTCTTTTAATTTTCAGAGGATCAAAATCAGAAACCAAAATACCCGCCTTATTTTTCTCTATGAATTTTGGAATTTCAACTGCAGGTTCGCCAAGTAACATTAAAAAGGGGATGTTGTACTTTTTAAATTCTTTTTCTACATCCATCAATCCTTTAAGCATAAAATCGTATTGGCGCAGGGTTGCTTCTAAAAATTCAGGGACCAGTGAAAACAATACAATTAAATCTCCCTTCTGTTCCAAAGCTAGTTCTTGTGCGAACAATAATGCCCAATTATCATATACTCGTTGATCTCGGCTCATCCAGTAAATAACAGGCCCGTCGTTTTCTTTCCCATCTGAAAGTATTTTTACCCTATTTTCGTTCATTTAACCACTTTATTGATTTTTACAATATTTTTTTTATTTTAGTGTTTTTCGTAACCATCTTACAAATTCTTTTCCAAAATAAAGGAGGGCCTACTATGAAACAACTTTTCAGTTTATTTATTTTAGCCATTTTTATATCTGGCTTAGCCTTAGCGCAATCAGGTGATTCGGAAGAAACTCTCATTGAACAGGAGAAAGCCTTAAATGAGGAGCTGTCGCCGTCTATTAACAATATATTCCCTGTAACTAATCTTAAATTACAGGTAGATAATCCGCTTTTTGTCGGGGTAGATGACGCCACTTTACCAACCGCAGCATTTGTGGGCAATCCGGACTCTGCAACCTGGGTTGCTGCATTTGGTGGTGCAGAGGTTTGGGGATCAGCCTATGATCCAGTTAATGATAAAGTCTATTTCAACTCCGGCTCTACGCTCTTAGAATGGCCGGTTGGAGGTGCTATAAACACGTTAGGAACGATTACTGATTCAGTGGGGGCAACACTGAGTTTTGTCGGTCTTGCTTTCTATAACGAGACCCTTTATGGTACTAGAAACGTTGCTAATGAAGCAATATATATAATTAATCCCACTACTCTAGTTGCTTCTGTGCATATTGACTATGAGGATGCGGATTACGACTTTGGTGGCTTCTCAGTTGATCCAAATACTGGCGATTTTTATGGAACCAGTGATGATGCCACTCCTGGCAGGGGACTTTACCGCATTAATCCAAATGGAACAGCAACGCTGATTGCCGATTACCCAAGTGGTGAAACTGACATCGACGGTCTGGCAGTAAGCGATGACGGATTTGCTTATCTTGTAATAGACCAGCCGGGTGACATCTTTGTCTGGGATTTTGTGGGTGGCGTTTACGCTACACCTTTTGCCAATCCGTGGACCACTTCCGAGATATTTAGTGGCGGTGCCTGGATCTACGAAGCCGGTGGCGGTACTGCAAGAGTGCAAGTAATACATAACTCAGCTGATCTTTTAGCCAATGAAGTTGATGTATATATAGATGGTGCACTTGCACTGGACAATTTTGCATTCCGTACGGCAACACCTTACATAGATTTACCAGCTGGCGTTGTTGTTAACATTGGAGTAGCTCCTGGTAACAGCGGTTCAGTAAATGATACGTTGAAAAACTTTCCAGTAACCCTTACAGCAAATGAAACTTATGTAGTATTTGCAAATGGTGTTTTGGATACAAGCTTATATGCAGCTAATCCAGACGGCAGAAATACATCCTTCACTCTCTTTGTAAAAGATATGGCCCGTGAGACAGGTTTAGGCAGTGATGTAGATTTCTTTGTCTTGCACGGTTCTACTGATGCACCCACGGTTGATGTTAAGGCTAGAGAAGCTGGAAATGTAACTCTGGTTGATGATGCAGCTTACAGCGATATCACACCATATATACAAGTACCACCAGCAGACTATACGCTAGATCTATATTTGTCTGACGGTGTTACACTGGTTGAGTCATTTATTGCACCATTATCTGGTTTAGGTGGCGGAGCAGCAGCAGTATTTGCATCAGGATTTCTAGATCCTTCAGGAAATCAGAATGGAGCTGCTTTTGGTATTTTCGCTGCGTTACCGGACGGAAGCGTGGTTGAATTTGTACCTGGGGTGGTGCCTGTTGAGCTTAGCTCTTTTGTTGCATCAGTTAATGGTAATGATGTTGAACTAAGGTGGGAAACTGCTACGGAGCTTAACAATAGAGGGTTCAGCGTTGAAAGAAAAACAACTAGTTCTGAATATACTGAGGTTGGCTTTGTTCCAGGTTTTGGAACCACCACGGATCCAAAATCATATTCATTCTCAGATCAAGGATTACAGAGCGGAACTTATATATACAGACTTAAACAAGTTGATTTTGATGGAGCATATCAATATTCCAACGAAGTTGAGGTTGAGATAGGAATACCAGGTGAGTTCAATCTCAATCAGAACTATCCAAATCCATTCAATCCTAGTACAAAAATTACATTTTCGCTTGCGGCTGACTCAAAAGTAAGCTTGAAGGTGTTTAATGTGCTTGGTCAGGAAGTTACTACTTTGGTTAATCAAGATCTTACTGCCGGAGTTCATAACTATGACTTTGATGCAGCAAACATTAACAGTGGTGTATACTTCTACAAGATTGAAGCAACAGGCGTAAACGGAATTGAATTTACAGAAGTAAAGAAAATGATATTAGCGAAATAATTATCGCATTATCTTTCTTATTGAAGGGCACAGTTTTCTGTGCCCTTTTCTTATATAAAGTTAGATTATACTCACCAAACTATTCAATAAGAAAAAACCTAAGAACTATTTATTAACTTTATTTGTTAAAATGGAATAATAAAAACAAAACCCCATGAAGCGACTAATTTTTACAATATTTTTTATTTTCATAGCCCTTAATGCAATTGCACAGGAAAGCACAATTACAATTTACGGTAAAGTTGTCGATAAATTCACTCAGCAGCCGTTGCCCGGTGCAAATGTACTTGTCGTAAATACCAACTTTGGTGCTTCCACAGATTTGAACGGTAGGTTTGAAATTAAAAATATTCCATCCGGAGAATATCAATTAAGAGCATCAATTTTAGGATATAGAAGTGTAACAAAAACTGATGTGATGGTTATGAGCGGCTTTCCGCCTGAAGTTATTTTTGAATTAGAAGAAGAAGCAATCGAACTTGAAGATGTTGTTGTTAGAAGCGATTACTTTGAAACAAGTAGACTCGATTTAGTCAGCACAAGAGGCTTTACTAATGAAGAAATAAGACGCAGCCCTGGTGGCTTTGAAGATGTAATTAGGGCGCTTTCTATTTTACCGGGTGTTGCACAAGCCGATGCGGGAAGAAATGATTTGGTAGTTCGCGGTGGCGCACCATCCGAAAATCTTTATTTAATAGATGGTTATAGAGTTCAAAACATAAATCATTTTGGAACACAGGGAGCGACAGGAGGACCATTAAGTTATATCAATCTTGATTTTGTTAGTGGCACAAGTTTTTCAACTGGAGGATTTCTTGTCAACAACGGCGATAAACTTTCATCAACACTTGCTATTGATCTACGCAATGGCAGGCAGGATCGGATTGGTGGCAAAGCAACAATTTCCGCAACGCAATTCGGTCTAAATGTTGAAGGACCAATTTCAAACGGTTCTCAGTTTCTTTTTTCTGCAAGAAGAAGTTACCTTGATTTTATCTTTAAAGCAGCCGATTTTTCTTTTGTTCCTGAGTATTGGGATATTTTAGGCAAAGCCGATTTTGAAATTGATAAAAGTAATTCAATTTCATTCCTGCTTATCACCGCAATTGATAACATAAACTATTTTAATGATACCGAAGACCAGCGATACGATAATTCAAGAATAATTGGCAGCGAACAATTACAGTATCTTACAGGAATTAAATACAGGCACTTGATTGATAACGGATTTATTAATCTGTCCCTAAGCAGAAATTTTGTTGATTTTGATACTCAGCAACGAGATTCGCTTTTGGTTCCTGTTTATTTAAATAAGTCGAAAGAAAAAGAAAATACTTTTAATGCTGAATTAACTTACAAGCTCTCAAACAAGACTGATATTACTTTAGGGGGTGATGCGAAACTGATAAATTTTGAAGCAAATATTCTCCTGCCTAATTACACAACTACTTTTGGCGACTCGCTTCCAACAACTGCTTTAGATACAAGCACGACATATTATAAAAGCTCTGTTTACTTAAACTACAACACAGTGTTCCTCGATAAGTTTATCACTAACCTTGGTGTAAGAGCAGATTATTTTAATGTCTTAGATAAAAAGTTTTATTTCAGTCCGCGCGCGTCTTTTTCGTACTTGCTTAGTGATATAACACGCATAAACTTCAGTACAGGAATTTATTATCAATCACCTTCATATCTCTGGCTTGTAGGTTCACCATCAAACACTAAACTAAAAAATATTCAGGTAAATCAATTTATACTTGGTTTCGATCATTATGTGAGTGCAGATGCATTAATTAAGGTTGAGGGGTTTTATAAAGACTATTCAGATTATCCGGTTAGTTTAATCAGAACATATCTTACACTTGCAAACACCGGTGCGGGTTTTGGAGATGAAAATTATGAATCATTTGGTTTAGAACCATTAACTTCTGCAGGAACTGGAGAAGCAAGAGGCGTTGAATTTTCACTTCAAAAAAAATTATCAGACACTCCTTATTATGGAATTGCAAGTCTAACTTACAGTGTTGCAGATTACGCTGCACTTGATAAAATTGATCGAACTGGTTCCTACGATCAAACTTGGATCGTAAGCATAAGCGGTGGTTATAAAATTAGTCCTGAATGGGAAACAAGTCTTAAGTTTCGTTATTCAACAGGAAGACCTTTTACACCTTATAATATTGATGGAACACAAAATATCAGTAATTACAACTCAGTTCGGTTTCCAGAGAGTCACAGTTTGGACGTAAGAGTTGATAAATATTGGTTTTTTAGTGGATGGAGCTTAATAACTTACATTGATATTCAAAACATTTATAACCGCAAAAATATTTCCAATGTCCGTTGGGATGTAAGAACTCAAAGCCCGGAATTTAACGAAGCAATCGGTATTTTGCCTTCAATTGGAATAAGCGCAGTTTTTTAATGGGTATTCTATTATAATTCCAATCTCATTTGGTCTTTTATGACATTATCTGCTTAATTTCCTTTTTTGTAGAACTAAAAATGCTAAGAGTTTGTTGTTTATATAGAATTTATTAAAAAAGGAAAAACTATGTCATCAAAAGAAAAAATTTTAGAAGGTCTGACTAAAGCTTATTGGGCAGAAATTGAAACAATAATGAACTACATAGCAAATTCTGTTAACCTCGACGGGGTGCGTGCAGAGGAAATAAAAAAATCATTAACAGCAGAAGTTGCTGATGAACTAAATCATGCTCAAACAATTGCAAAGAGAATTAAAGAGCTTGGCGGTACTGTTCCAGGCTCAATGAATTTGAAAGCAACGCAAAAAGCATTACAACCACCAAAGGAAACAACCGATGTTATATCGGTTATTAAAGGTGTTATTATAGCAGAAGACGAAGCAATTGAAGGATACAACAAGTTGATAAGAGACTGTGATGGTGTTGATTATGTTACTCAGGATCTGGCAATTACATTACTTGCTGATGAAGAGGCGCATAAAACACTCTTTAACGGTTATTTAAAAGAATATTCAGAATAAAATATTACTAACAAAGAAAGTATAATAATGAATAGTTATTTAGTTGTTGGTGGAAGTTCAGGAATTGGATATGAAGTTGTAAAACAAATGGCTTCTACCGGTAATAAGGTTTACGTAATTAGCAGAGATCCGGACAAGGTTGAGGATTCTGAAAACATAAAAAAAATATCTTATGATGTAACTAATTCTGATGAAAAATTTCCATCAATTGAAGATTCCCTTAAGGGATTAGTTTACTGTCCGGGCACAATAAATTTAAAGCCTGTAAAAAGTCTAAAGCAAAAAGATTTTACGGATGATTTTAATGTCAATGCCTTGGGCGCAGTAAGAACAATTCAAAACTACTTACCGAATTTATCAAAGGAAAAGAATTCATCTATAGTAATGTTCAGCACAGTTGCTGTGCAAACTGGTATGGCGTATCATGCTTCTGTTTCTATGGCAAAAGGTGCAGTTGAAGGCTTAACAAAATCTCTTGCAGCCGAGCTAGCACCAAAAATTAGAGTTAACGCAATAGCACCATCAATAACTGATACACCGCTTGCAGGGAGATTGCTATCGACTGATGAAAAGAGAAGTGTTTCTGCTAAAAGGCACCCTTTAAATAAAATTGGAAACCCTGAAGAAATTGCAAATGCTGTTAAGTTTCTTTTATCGGATGAATCATCTTGGATCACAGGACAGATACTAAAAATTGATGGTGGTATCTCTTCTATTAAAATGCTTTAGGTGTGCTAATGATTTCATTGTTTACATCCTCAAGTCGTTATTTATCTTCTTCAGAAAAATCTGCAAATATTAGCGATTATACTGTAAAGGATATAAATCTTAATGAAGTAAAATTATCTTACTACAAAGGAAAAGTGTTGCTTATTGTAAATGTAGCCAGTAAGTGCGGATTTACTTCACAGTATAAAAGTCTACAAAAAATTTATGAAACCTATAAAAACAGAGGTTTTGCAATACTTGGCTTTCCTTGTAATGATTTTGGTGGACAAGAACCTGGTACGAATGAAGAAATTAAAAGCTTCTGTTCATTAAATTACGATGTTACGTTTCCTATTTTTGATAAGGTTCATGTTAAGGGAGATGAAAAAGCACCTCTTTTCGATTTATTAACAAATAATACAGTAACCGGTAAATCCTCTATTAAGTGGAATTTTGAAAAATTCTTAATCGATAAAGATGGAAATATTGTTGACCGCTTCAGGAGTGTAACAAAACCGGAAAACAAGAAAATAACATCATTAATAGAAAAAGAACTGGGTAAATAAAATGACATTATTTGTGTTTTTAACAATAATGAGTTTAATAATGAACGGTCAAACAGTAATATTCAACTTTAATTCTCCCTCCACGTCTGGTGAATGGACAACAATAAATGATGTTGTTATGGGAGGAGTATCAAAGAGTAAATTTGAAATTAAATCCGACAGCACTGCCACGTTTTCTGGTAATGTCCTCCCTGATAACAATGGCGGTTTTGCTTCAGTTAGAGCCTCACTTGAAAATGAATTTAAGGATTATAAAGAAGTTGTCATTCGTGTCAAGGGCGATGGTAATATTTATAATTTGAGATTTAGAACTAGTAATAACTTTGATGGATATTCCTATCAGGCAAAATTTAAAACAGAACCAGGTGAGTGGAAAGAATACACAGTTCCATTTAGCGAATTTAAGCCAACTTTTAGGGGAAACACCCTTTCCAACAAACCCAAACTTGAATCAAAAAATATAAAACAAATTGGGATACTTATTGCTGATAAACAATTTGGAAATTTTGAATTAACTTTAGACTGGATACACTTTAATTGAATTTAATAATTGATTTTATGAAAGAGTAATGAAAAAAAACATAGCACTAACCTTAATCGTATTCAGCCTGATTGGATGTTCAACAACTTATGTCAATCGTAATCCCGTTGGGGAGAAATTTCCAACTGTAAAAGGACAAACCTTAACTGAGGAAGACAGGGAACTACCAACTCATTTTGAAGGGACAAGTGTAGTATTACTTCTCGGCTATGTGCAAGACTCACAGTTTGACATTGATCGCTGGTTAATCGGTTTGGATATGACCGAAACCAATATAAAAGCATACGAAATTCCAACAATCCAAGGATTGTTTCCACGAATGTTTAAATCTTCAATAGATGAAGGAATGCGGAAAGGAATACCAAAAGAATTATGGGGTGGAGTAATAACAGTATACGGTGATGGTGCGAAAGTCCAAGAATTTACTGGAAATGAAAACTCTAACAACGCAAGAGTTTTATTACTTGATCCAATGGGCAAGGTAATCTATTTTCATGATAGGGGTTTTTCGGTTCTGGCTTTGAATGAGCTCAGGGATAAAATAGGCGAATGGTCTGATGTTATATTTAACTAAGAATACGTGTTGGTAAATTTTTAGCCTATAAACAATTTAAGTTTACAGTCCGAATTATTAGCTTAATTTTTTTATTTTAGTAACTACGAATAATAAAACTGTCGGATAAGTTGATGTCCAAATTACCCGATGAAAATAAATTTTTAGACTTATCAGATTATGGGAGACCAGCAGCAAGTTTTATTGCCAAATCACTTCAGCACACTAGACTAACCTCAATTCACATCACTATTGGATTTATTATCGCAGGACTATTAGCCATTGCCTGCATAGTATATGAATATTTTTGGGCAGCTGCTTTTTTCTTAATCTTAAAATCTATTTTAGATGCTGCTGATGGTGAATTAGCAAGAATAAAAAAAACGCCATCATACACGGGACGTTATCTTGACTCTGTGTCAGATATCGTATTAAATTTATTTATTCTCTTAGCGATTTGGCAAGTTACAGATGTTGGCTTGGTGTTAGCTATTATTGCATTTTTAAGCATACAACTACAAGGCACTTTGTATAATTATTATTACGTTATTTTAAGAGCTAGACTAGATGGAGATACCACAAGCCGTATTTTTGAAGATGAGACACCTGTGGCGCTAAGGGGAGAAAAACAAAAAAGCGTAGATATCCTTTTCAGCTTTTATAAAACATTTTACGGAATTTTTGACAAAGCAGTTTTTATCCTAGATAGTAATGCGCCAAAAAGCGATTGGTTCCCAAAATGGTTTATGACTGCAGTATCAATTCTTGGACTTGGATTTCAACTTTTGATAATTGGTGTGATGTTAGTTTTTGGATGGCAAAATTATATCATTCCCTTCTTTATATTTTATTCCGTATTAATTTTTTTCTTTATAGGAATAAGAAAATATTATGACAATAAATCTATTGCAATTTCTAAAAAACGAATCCAGGTAAACTCAACCACATCTTAATTTTAGAGACCATTATAATTCATACTTTTTCCCCACACTTCAATTGTTAAAGATCACATCAATCAATTTTTTTCAAATGGGCGATTAGCAAATAGTGCGTTTAGGATGAAAATGAACGAGTTAATCATTATTTATTACAAGTCCCTCCTCTGAACTTTAAAATTCTTTTGCTTGTTTTAGTTTGTAAAAAAGGAAATTCCAATGAAAGATAACGGAAACGGTAAAACTCACAACATAAACTTCGAAGAAATAATTGATGATCATGTTTTAACTGCGATAGAGACACCGTTGCGTAATGACGCATTTATCATAGATGACGATTTGAAAATTGAGTTGATTGAAAAGAACTTTAGAGAGATAATGCATATACTTGGTCTTGATTTAAATGATGAAAGTCTAAAAGACACTCCACAGCGGGTGGCTAAAATGTATGTTAAAGAAATTTTCAATGGTTTGAATCCTGATAACAAACCACTTCCAACTTTGTTCGATAATAAATTTAAATTCAACGAGATGCTTGTTGAGAAGAATGTCACCATTTATTCCTATTGCGAACATCACTTTGTTCCAATAATTGGAAAAGCACACATTGCATATTTCCCCAAAAATCACGTAATTGGATTATCAAAGCTTAACAGGATTGCTCAGTATTATGCAAAGCGTCCGCAAGTTCAGGAAAGATTAACAATGCAAATTGCAATTGATTTAAAAGATACATTGCATACAGATGATGTTGCTGTTTTAATTGATGCAGATCATTTATGTGTAGCTTCAAGAGGAGTGAATGATGTTAACAGTTCAACGATTACATCAAGCTACAATGGCAAATTTCTAAATGATGAAATTAGAAAAGAATTTCTAAGCCATATTAATAATTCCTAAAATACAATATAATTTTATAAACGTAGAAAATTACAATAGCAATATTTTTTTATCACAAACTTTATTTTTTAAGCTAAAATAATTGCAGGGTTTATTGAATTGCTATTCCTTATCCCCATTACATAGAATAATTTTTGGCGGGATGATCAATTCAATAAAAAAATCTGCAGAAAAGAAACCTGACTAACCTATCACAGCTTAACGCCGTGTAAGAATCACCTTTCTAGTCTTTCATTATAACAAATCATTTTATATTTTGAACCAATTGCATAGTTGTTTTAAAATTAAATTCATTGGAGTTTGCCATAGCTGCCGAAGGAACAAAGTTTTGGTTTCTTGAAAACTTTAACATCTTTAGAGATTTAAAGGATGAAAGTATGCAGGAGCTTGAGCGAATAACTTCAATGCAGGATATAAGAAGAAACCAACCCATATATTTTCCAACTGAGCCGTCAAATTCAATTTTCTTCTTAAAAAAGGGAAGAGTAAAGCTTACGCGTATTTCACCAGAAGGAAAGGAAATGATATTAGCTTTGGTAAATATGGGAGAAGTTTTTGGTGAAATGGCTTTTTTAGATGAAGGCGAGAGAAATGAATTTGCTACAGCTTTAGATGATTGCCTCGTATGTGCAATAAATAAAAATGAATTTAAAGATTTTGTTGCAAGAAACCCGGAACTAAATCTAAGAATCACAAAACTAATCGGGCTGAAATTAAAAAAGTACTCAGAGCGGATTGAGGAACTTGTCTTTAAGGATGCTGAACAGAGAGTAATTTCATTTTTACTTAGGCTTGCCAATGAGAATGGTAAATCAATTGGAGAAGAAATTTTTGTTAAGCCATTTCTAAAGCATCAGGATATTGCTGAACTAACCGCAACTTCTCGCCAGACAGTGAACGCAATTCTAACAGACCTGCGTGAAAAAGAAGTTATCAATTTCGACCGAAAAAAACTTATCATTAAGGAAAAAGAAAAACTTGAGGGAAAAATAAATTTTTAACTTTTCTGTCCTGCTCAAGACAGCATATTACCTTCAACTGCAATTACATTTCTACTAAAAAATGAATATTACTCTGTTTGTTACCAAAAGATGCGATGCATGTGATCGTGTAAGAACATTGGTTGAGAAAATTATAACCAAAAGAAATGGCATTAAACTTTACGTTGAGGATATTAAAACCGCAAATTCAAAAAGAATTGTAATTGTTCCAGCGCTTTTTATTGAAGACGAGCTTTATGCTTATGGTGATATTGATCCAGAGAAATTTTTAGAACGCCTGCAAATTCACTCATCCAGTAACTAATACCCAAACTTTTATTTTAAATTAATTTTCGCACAAACCTTAGCATTGAAAACCGCTGCTATTAAATCGGGCCACTTAAATAGTAGTGTCTGCAAAATGACAATTTTAGCAGGCTTTTTGAGTTATAATTAAGGTTAGAAATGAAAATCAGCAACTTAAAAATATTGTTACTAATTCTTTTGTTACTTGAAGCCTCAGTTAATTTAAATGCACAGGATTGCAGCACGTTGTAATAGGAAGCAAAGGAAAGAATTTTGCAATTGCATTTAACCACAAGTTGGATGATGGCACTGAATTGGAATTTACTGCTGTGCAAAACGAATTGCTGATAATTATGATAGACAGCGAAAGAAATAAATGGAATATTTTTGGCGATGCAGTTGAAGGACCGCGGAATTGAGCAAAACTTACACCCACAAAATCCTTTATTGCTTACTGGTTTGCAATAGCTGCTTTTTACACAAACACATTTATTTATCAGTAGAAAACAAAATGCATCATCAATGGCTGCTGTTTCCCTTAATCTCTTAGGGAGTTTTTTCGTCGTACTGCACTCCGTCAAAATAGTATTCGGGATTCATCGCTTTGGTTTTAACACCACTCGTGTTGTACTCTATCATTTGTCTCGGAGCCAGATCAAAAACAGTTGCGCTGGTCTGCTGCCCGGCAACCGAATATTTAATGAAAATATTTTTTAAATGTGTATCTGTGTTGTTTTTTACAGTTCCTCTTACAACGGCAAGGTACAGTGGTCCCGAAACTGATGGTGCGTTAATATCATAGCTTTGATGCTGTGAAACCTGAATTTTACCTGTAACTTCTACATCGCCTTTTGCGTTTGCAAATAAGAAATAATAAGCGCCGACACCTATGGCACCAACAAGAATAAAACCTATAAAGAATTTCATAATGTTTCCTCCATTTTTATATATTTTTCAACAATTTCTGCAACAAAAACCATTCCTTTTAAGAAAAAACATATAAAAATGATTATTTTAATAAATAATTAAGGATTTAAATCGGGTTTGTTAAAGCAACCATTATATTCTATTATACAATAAGAAATAAATCTATAATTTTTACCTGGAAAATCTTAAATAGGGAGTGGATATGAAATTTTCATCTACAATTATACTTGCGATCCTTTCAATTTTTATAAGTGCTAAAAGTTTTGCAACGGTCATAGAAGTTCCCAATGATTACCCGACAATTCAACAGGCAATTAATGCATCAAACGATGGAGACACTGTTATTGTTTCACCAGACAGATATTATGAGAATATTAATTTCAACGGCAAAAACATACTTGTAACAAGCCACTATATTTTTAACAATGATATTAATTTTATTTCTAATACTATTATTGATGGGAGTCAGCCAAATGATCCTGATACAGCAAGCTGTGTATTAATCATTTCCGGGGAAGACAGCAGTGCAATTTTACAAGGATTTACTCTTACAGGAGGCACTGGAACAAAATGGACAGATGAGCATGGAGCAGGAATTTTCTTTGAAGGGGGAGGGATTCTCATTACACTCTCGTCACCGACAATCAAAAATAATTTAATAATGAATAACGAAGCTCTTAGAACAGGCACAGGTGTTACCAGCGCTGGTGGTGGTGGAATAAGAGTCGGCGATGGCAATCCGCACATACTCAATAATGTTATAATGTATAATTCTGGAATGTACGGTGGTGGCATCGTGTTGAATTATACGGGTGCAGTTATTCGTAATAATATTATTTATAATAACCAGGTATTTCAAGCAGTAGCAGGCGCACCTACATTTGGGGGCGGAGGTATATGGGCATTTAACAATTTGGGAAGCACTCCGAAAATCATAGAGAATAATACAATAGTTGGAAACACCTCCTCGGGTACGGGAAGTGGTGGTGCTGGAAAAGGTGGAGGAATATTAGTTTGGGCAACTACTTTGGAGGTAAAGAACAATATTATATGGTCTAATACTCAAATAACAGGTACGCAGGTTATACAACTTGGCGGTGGGATAGCAAACTTATTTTATAATCTGGTTGAAGGCGGATGGCCAGGAACGGGAAATATTGATGTGAATCCAAATTTTGAGGAAACTCATTTTTACTTATCCGATAGCTCCGCCTGTATTGATGCTGGTGATCCTGATACAATATATAATGACCCCGGTGCAGGTGGAATAGCAATATTCCCTTCAAAAGGAAGCGTTAGAAATGATATGGGTGCTTATGGGGGTCCGGCAACTGTTGAGCTTGCTGAATTTACTATTAGTTCAGTTGATGATAATAATTTATCCGGTTTAAACAGTTACAAGCTTGAGCAAAATTATCCTAATCCATTTAACCCATCTACCAATATCAGCTTTCGGATAGCGGAAAGTGGATTTTCAAGTTTAAAAGTATACGATGTTTTAGGAAATGAAATAAGCACATTAATTAATGAGGAGTTATCTGCAGGGGAATATGAAGTTGTATTTGACGGCAATGCTTTACCAAGCGGAATTTATTTCTACCAACTTAAAGTTGATGAATACAACATATCGAAAAAGATGGTTCTGATTAAGTAGATATCTATCATAAAGTATTCTACCTGTAAATTCTATTACGTAAATCTTCCACACTTTTAAATGGATTTGGAGGATTTAAATAATTTTCTAAAAAATTATAAATTTTTAATCTAATACTAACAGCAAGTTTTGTATCCTGCCTGTCGAATGAATGTCCACCCGGCATATCTTCAAATATTTCATATTCAAAATTTTTATCTGCAGCTTCAAGTGCACGAATTAATGCTTCAACTTCCAGAACATTTACATCTTCATCATTTGTGTTTGTGTGAATTAGCAGAGGTGTGTTTTCGAACTTATCTACATTCCACACAGGTGATCTGCGTTTATATTCTTCCACATTTTCTTCTGCTGATTGCCCGATATGGTATTCTACTTCGTAAAGATCGCGGTAATTTTGATCTTTGTAACCCATTCTCGCAATCAGATCACTTACAGGAACACCTGCAAAAGCAACTTTATAATTTTCAGGATGGTTGAAAATGTTCATTAATGTAATTAAACCGCCGTGGCTCCAGCCTATTATTCCAACTCGTTCAGGATCAATAAATTCATAATTATCAAGCATATATTTTCTGCTCGAATCCACATCTTCATATTCCAAACCGCCGTAATCAATTTTTTGGTAGTGTGATTTCCCGTAGCCAGTGCTTCCGCGGTATTCTGCTGCAACAACTATGTATTGCTGTGCCATCAGCTCTCTAATTATGTGTGTGTAGTATGTAGAAAAGTTGCTGTGCACTCCACCGTGTGGCAGAACGATTAAAGGATATTTATTATTGTAATCTAAATCTTTGGGAATAAAAACGTACGACCAAAATTTAACAGGATTTCCTGCGCCCTGTCCGGTTGGATTTAATTCTTTCCATTTAGGCGGACCGGTCATATAAACTTTATCAATGAATGCAGCGTCTCCAACCCTCTGAAACCACAGCACATCATCAATTGTTTTTTCGAGCACATCAAGTCTGTGTTCGAGGTTTTCGTTGTATTTTTTTAGCGATTCAATCTGCTGTGAAAGAGTTGTATCTGTCTGTGGATGGAGAGAAAATGTAATTAATAAAATAAAAAGTGGCACCAGATTTTTCATTTTATCACCTGTTAAGAAAAAAAATAAAGTAAGCTTTTTCAAAGTTAGGTTGTATCAAAATTTCTGTTGTATTTGAATATTTTTAGAATTTTATTTTCTCAGGGAGACTTTTTAAAAAAATTCCAAATCACTTCGGCTGCATTTATATCGTTGTTTTTGTTTCCGATAATTAACTTAATATCAGGAGTATTACCGCCGGGAATGTTGTGTCCGCCTCCTACAATAGCATATAGAACAACCTCAATGTGGGTATCTTTGTTTTTATATGTTACTTTCTTAACCCTTGATTCATCTTCATCGTCAATATCCGGGAGAAGTTCAGTTACCGGATCTTCAAAACATTTATTGTGCTCAACCCAAAAGCGAACCGAGTTTTCTGTTGATACAACTTTCCCCATTTCCTTCCAGAGAAATTTAACTTTTCCCCCTTCCCACGGAACAAGCGGATCTTCCGTTCCGTTCATTATTAAAACAGGAAGCCGAGAATCGGGTGTGCACTTATAAATAATGTTTTCAGGAATGTTTGCAATAACCGGCGCAATAGCTGAAAGTTTTGATGCAATCTCACAGCCCAATCTAAAAGTCATCATTCCACCGTTTGATACCCCAGTAACAAAAACTCTGTTTGGATTAACTTTGTAATTTGCAATCATAGTGTCAATTAAAGCTGATAAGAATCCAACATCATCAATATTCCCAAGGTCTTTCTTTTCATTGAACGTTTTTCCCCTTCCATCATTCCATCGTGAATCTATTCCGTTTGGATAAACCGTAATAAATCTTTCTCTATCAGCAATTATATTAAATCCAAAATGTTTTGCTAAGTCATCACCATCTCCTTTTCCGCCGCCGTGTAAAACCATTAATAATGGAAGCGAATCTATTTCACTAAAATCAGTTGAAAGGTGAATGTAATAAGTTCTTTCAATTCCTTTGTGACTAAAAGAATTCAATTGTAAATCATCTTCTTGTGCAAGCACAGAAAATGACTGTAATACAAATAAAAGAATCAGCATATTTTTATTCCTTTATTTCCACATCCGCCATTGTAATCCATTTATCTGGATCAATAATCGGTTCAACTCCTTCGGGAATTTTTAATGAGGCCGCACCTTCTTTCATTTCCACTAAATGAACATTATCATCGAGTTCTACTTCTACGGGAACGGAAAAAGCAATATCATTTTCAATTTTCCACTCAAGATAAAGTACATTGTTTTTTATTTCCGCACTAAGAATTGGAAGCGATGCCTGCCTGAAATATACTTCCCAAAACCAATCAAGCTCTCTGCCTGAAACGATTTCAGCTATTTCTAAAAATTCATCTGTAGTAGCAAAACGGCATTGCCCACCGTCTCTTATCTCTTCCATTTTAGGATTGGGATAAGCCCACCTTCTTAAGACTTTTCTGAAAATATCATCCCCCAAATAGTAACGCAGTGTGTGTAGAACGTAAGAACCTTTTGAATACATATCGTTTGTGTAAGCTTCATTCTCGGTCATTTCTTTACGAGGTGCAATCGGCTGCTCATTTTTCCAGAGTTTCCAGTTCATCATAAATGCAGTAGGATTACCGTCTATTAATTTATCTTCAATGTAAAGAGTTTGCATATAAGCACACACTGCTTCGTGAATCCAGAAATCGCTCCAGTCTTTTGCGGTAACCATGTTCCCCCACCATTCGTGCCCAAGCTCGTGGTGATGCAGCCAGTCAAATCCAAATTGATCTTTTTTGTAGCCGTAACCGTTTGCAATTATTGTCTGATGTTCCATTCCAAGGTAAGGAGTTTCTGCAACGCCGTATTTTTCTGCACGAAATGGATAAGGACCAAGCAGCTCTTCATACCATCTTAAATGATCCAAAAATTCCAGACAATGTTCTCTTGCTTTTTCCATGCTCTCTGGCAGAACCCAAATTGTAACGGGAATTTCTTCACCTGTTATGCTTTTGTATTTGTATTGAATTGTATCGTATGGTGCAGCATGCAGGGAGATGCCGTAATTATTAATAGGCGTGGAAACAAACCAGCTGTAAGTATATGTGCCTTCTTTATTAGCAATAATTTCTCTAAGCTTTCCGTTGGAAGCACATACTAAATTTGCAGGCACGGTAAAATTAAGTATTACAGAATCAGGCTCATCGGATGGATGATCTTTGCAGGGCCACCAAACATCTGCACCGCCGCCCTGGCAGGTAACGCCAATCCAGTATTCTCCGCTTGCAGTTTTTTCCCAGGTGAAGCCATTATCCCATGGTGGATTTTGGGCTACTCTCGGTTTTCCGCCATAATAGACTTTAACTGTAAATTTATTGCCTTTTGATACTGCATTTGGAAGCTCAATTTTTATTTTTCCGTCCTTGTGTTTAAAGTTTAAATCGATGTAATCGTCAGGTGCATCCAATATAACTTTTGTAATTCTGTACCTATCATCAAGATCGAGGACAAGTTCTTTCATATCATATACAACTTCTGCAGTTATACCAACCCAGCCTTTGATTGTCTGTTTATCAGGATCAATATTGAGATTGATATTGTAAAACCTAACGTCGTATGCAGCCCATTCGGGAGTAAGTGGTCCGCCGCTGTCTTGTGTGTCGGTTTGTGGGAACAGTTGTAGCGTAAATATCAGAAATGTTAGTAAGATAACTTTCATAATTCCAAATAATTTGTTTTTGTAATTCTAAGATAAAATTTGATTTGATTAATTGCGTTATAATATTGCCAGCCTGCAATTATTGATTATCGGATAATTTTATCTGGTTTACTCTTTTTGTAGTTTTGTCTGTAAAAAATAAGGGAAAAACTAAATGATATTTCCAATTACATATGTTGGTTTATTAATTCTGTTTTCAATTAATATCGGTGCTCAATGGAGCGACAGCGTTAAAGTTTACTGGCTGGATCCAGTAGAAGTAACCTCACAAAAATTAAGTCTCAGCGATTATCAAACCCCCGTTGAGAAAGATAATCTTTCATCTCTGCTAAATAGAAACGGGTTTAATTTAATTCGAAAAGGAGTTTTCTTTGCACAGGATATTTATGCAGATGGTTTTAAAAAAGGAGACTTAAATGTTGTTATTGATGGTGAGCGTTACCATTGTGCTTGCCCAAACAGGATGGACTCGCCTCTTTCGCGTGTTAATCCCCTTGAACTTGAATCAGTTGAATTAAATAAAACTGCAGGCAATATTCAAAGCGGGCTGGGTGGAAAAGTTTCATTTCGTCGCACAGCACCGATTGAACCAATTTCAATTAAAGCTGGATTGTCCGGTTCATCAGCCGCATCACAAAGTTTTGATGGCTCACTTTCAACTGAAGGTTACAATCACAGGATATCATTAAGATATTCAACTGGTCTTCCGTATAAAGATGCTGAAGGAAGAAATTTTGAAGATCTATATGGCTATAAGGAAAACTTCAATTACAAACTTGCAGAAGCAACTTTTCATGGTTCAGAATCAATTTGGAAATACGGCGCAGCTTTCACTTATACAGAAAATGTATCATTTCCCTATTTGCTGATGGATGAGATAAACAACAGGGTCTTTAGCGGGTATGTTAGTTACGATAATAATAAAATATATTTCAACTATACTGATCATCTTATGACTAATCAACTTCGTGTAAGTACGGGTAATATGGAAAGCGATGCTAAAAATCTTACCATCGGAGCAATTGGCAATTTTTATGAAGTATTCTTCAGAAACTGGAACATTGATAATGTAATAGCCACACCGATGACGACAATCAATAACAATATGCTTCCGAATGTTAATATGTATTCTGTTTCACTATTTAAAAAAATAGATTTCTCAAAACTTAGTATCTCCGGAAGAGCAGGTGTTGTTCATCATTCAGTTGAAAATGATGAAAGATTAAATTTTTACAAAACACTTTATCCAGATGCTGAATCGAGTAGATGGTTTCCAACCGTTGGTTTAAGTGCAAGCTACTCTACAATTTTTGCAGAAGTTTGGAATGTAGCTGGATTAATAGAAGCGGCAACGGAAGCACCCGAAACAGAATATTTGTTCATTGCTGTTCAAAAACCAATGACAAAACCAAACTGGTCGGGTAACCCAAAGCTTAATCAGCCTGTTCGCACAACTTTAAGAGGCTCAATCGGTTATAATTTCTTTAACTTTGAAGCATTTGCAACCAGGGTTTGGAATTATGTTAATCTTAAAAAAGCAGTAGTCGAAACAAAACCATACACGACCTACGAAAACGTTGATGCATTTATGTTAGGATTCAACTTTAGTTTTTATTGGAGATTTATTGAAATGATCGCAGGTTACACTAATGCACAGAACACAACTAATAATACACCACTTTCAGAAATTCCACCACTTAGCATATCAACAAAACTTACATCGCCTGCAATTTATAATACCGTTGTTTATGTTAAGCACACCTACAACAATGCGCAGTTAAGAGTTGATGAAACATTAAACGAAACAACCACCCCTGCGTGGAATAAATTTGATGTTGGCACAGTTTACAACGCAGGTTCATTTTTAATTTCATTGGAAATAGAGATTTTAACAAACACTTTGTACTTCCAGCATCTTTGTTATTTAAGAGATCCATTTTCATCAGGCAACAGAGTATACGAACCCGGCACAACAGTAAGGTTTAACTTTAGGTTGAATCAGCTTTTGTAAAATAAATAGCCTGATTATTATCTGAAAGTAATCTAATCTAGTTGGCATTCCGTAAGATATATTGTATAATGCGCCTCCATTTTCAATTTTTTATCAAGGAGTTAAAATGTCCGTTGAGATGAACAAGGTAATTATATTTAATTATACTTTAAAAGATGATACAGGAACGGTGTTAGATTCTTCAGAAAACAAAGAACCGCTTTCTTTTTTAAGCGGATCAAATACCATTCTACCGAAGCTGGAAAAAACTTTAACCGGGATGATAATCGGCAGCAAGAAAAATGTTAAGCTTTCTGCAGAAGATGCTTACGGCGATTATAAAGAAGAAGCAGTTCAAACAGTTAACAAAGATCAATTTCCCAAAGAAGCACAGCTTACAGTTGGTGCAAGTTATATGGCAAATTCACCTGATGGCAAGCAGATGCCGTTTGTAATTACAGAAGTTAAGGAACAAGATATAACTGTAGATTTTAATCACCCTCTTGCTGGAAAAGATCTGGAGTTTGATGTTGAGCTCATCGATGTACGAGAAGCAACTCCCGAGGAAATGCAGCACGGACATGTCCACGGTCCTGGTGGGCACCATCATTAATTAACGTATACAAGTAATTACGAGCGAAGCAATCTAAAATCAATTAGATTGCTTTTTCGTTTTGCTGGTCACGATGACAATTCAGCTCTTGTTAAGCAGGCTCAAATAAAGCGCAAACTGCACCGGCAGGATCTTCAATAATACAATACCTTCCGTAGCCGCTCATTTCTTTTGGCCCAACTAAAACTTTACCGCCGCTTTCTGTGCATAGCTTTGCACTTTCATCAGCACTTTTTACTGTTATATAAATCATCCATTGTGAAGGAATTTCCGCATTGCCACCACGCTTGTGGCATATACCTACTTTTGTTTTTTCACTTTCGGGAGTATTCATATTAAAATCGTTGTAGTCTCCCATCGAAACTGGGACAGATTTCCATCCAACCACTTTACTGTAAAACTCCTTAACCTCTTCTGCATTTACTACAGTCAGATCAGACCAGGTGATTGAGCCAACTTCGGGTTTTTTACTATTACTCATAAAACTCCACTATTTTAATGATGCAATATTTTCTCTTTTTACATTAGCAAATAATCAATTTAAGTAGAAAACATTTTCTCACAATATTATTGAAAATTATAAATGAAAACTTATCAGCATCTGATACTTCTGTTCTTCTTTTCTATGAATGTGCCAGCACAATCTAATTCAGGTATTCAAAATCTTGCTTCTGAATTTTTCGAATGGAGAAAAATAACCCAGCCTTCAACCGGGGATGACATTTTAAGAGTTGAAAGACCAGACGGCTGGATGCCTGATTATTCTCCAAAGACACTGGAAGAAAATAAGAAAAAATATAATGAATTCTCAGATAGATTAAAGAACCTTCCACGCGAAAATTGGTCACGCGCAGACAGCGTTGATTATCTTTTAATGCATTCAGCAATTGAGAGAGTTAATTGGGAACTGAATGTCCTCCGCTCACCATATAGTAATCCTGACTTCTATGTTCATCAAACCATGGGTGTAGTTTATGAACTTCTGTTGATAAACACTCCTATGACAGACTTGCGTACAAAGAATATTATCATCCGTCTTCAATCAATTCCAATGACAGTTGAATATGCAAAACAAAATCTTACCGAAGCATTAGAACCATTTGCCTTAGTTGCGCTTGACAATTTATCGGATATTAGTAAAAGACTTGATAAAATGCTCGATGGACTATTCTTAATTACAGAAAACAAATTTAATGATACACTTATTGCCGCAGTTGAAAACGCTGCTATATCACTCGAGGATTTTAAAACATGGATTGAAGACAATCTGCAAAATATGAGTAAAACATTTAATGTTGGCAGAAAGAACTATGTTTACTTTCTTAGGAACATTGCCCTGATGCCCTATTTGCCCGAAGAACTTTTGTTGATGGGTAATACTGAATGGAATCGTTCGGTTTCATTTGATGTTTTCGAAAGGGAAAGAAACTCTGGCATTCCTGAACTGCCGATATTTTCATCATCACAAGAACAGATAGCAAAAGAGAAAGAATTTGAAGAGGAAATAAGAATATTTTTAGTTAAAAAAGATATAATGTCAATCCCCGATTGGGTTAATCATTATATTAACAAAAAGATCCCTCCGCACATCGAGCCCTTCACAAATATGGGCGTTGTTGATGACCTAACTTCAGAAACAAGATTACATGAAGATGGTGTAAGTTATATTCCTGAGCCTTCTCCAAACTTATCCTATTTTAGGATTGCAACTGCAAGAGATCCACGACCAATAATTATTCACGAAGGTGTTCCGGGTCATTACTTTCAGATGGTTCTTTCATGGGCAAACCCTAATCCTATCCGCAGGAGGTTTTTCGACTCAGGACCAAATGAGGGAATTGCATTTTATGTA
>JABDPB010000018.1 GCA_013042995.1 Ignavibacteriaceae bacterium
GAACAGGCGACACATATTCCCCCGGATTCTTAACAATTGGATTCACTTATTCAAAGGTTTTAACAGACAGAATATCAATTGGAACAAATCTAAAGCTGATTTCTGAAAGCATTCAAAACACAAGTGCTACTGCTTTTGCGGTTGATGCTGGCGTTCAGTATCGTTTTTCGGAAGCTTTGATGATTGGTGCTGCTGTTAAAAATATCGGTACGAATATGAGTTACTCCGGACAGGATTTATCTTCCAGAACAGGAATACCAGGCTCTATACCCGGCTCATCTTCCGGAAGTTATCAAGTAATCACCGAATCTTTCCAGATACCCAGTTTCTTCCAGTTAAGTGTAACTTATGCGCTTAACATTAACGAGCAAAACAATCTTCTTTTTGCAGGTGCATATACTGCAAATAACTCATTTGAAGACATAGCTAACTTTGGAATGGAATATGGTTTTATGAATAACTTTTTTGTAAGAGGCGGTTATAATTTCCTTGTGGAGAACTCAAGTGAATATATTTACGGATTTACTTTTGGAGCTGGTGTAGACTATCAGATTGGTGGAGAAATTGGTTTTGCCTTTGATTATGCGTTTAGAGATGTGAAGGATTTTCCTACCTCAAACCATATTTTTACTGTAAAACTTAATTTCCAGTAAACCAATAGTGCACTATTAAAGCGTCTGTTGATTTTCAACAGGCGCTTTTTTATTTTTTAAATGATTCTTAGAATCTAACAGGTTTTTAAAAATGAAATTAAATTTGCTCTTTCCTTTCATCTTTCTGTTTATAATAAAAATTCAACCACAGCAATACAATTTCAATTTTGAATTTGACTATGCTCAATTCGGTTTTGATTCTACATCAAACTATATTGAATTTTATTATTCCTTCAATCAAGCTTCACTTACCCTTCAAGATACGGACAGCATCAGTTTTGTTGAAGGGACATTAGCGATAACAATAGCAGATTCTTTAACTGGAGAAATCTTTTTAGATAAAACCTGGTCTGTCAAAAATCCTGTTATTGATTCAGCAAATGCAAACAGAAGTCTTATTGGAATGATTAGTTTTATTTTAAATGAAGGTTCATATAAATGCTCAATAAT
This sequence comes from Ignavibacteriaceae bacterium, assembly GCA_013042995.1. GTDB lineage: Bacteria > Bacteroidota > Ignavibacteria > Ignavibacteriales > Ignavibacteriaceae > IGN2. The sequence goes on from JABDPB010000018.1 coordinate 1,104, forward strand.
AGGTTCCGATGCTGTAAATCCAAATTTAAACAATTCTATTACTGAGTTAATAAGAGTAAAACCGTTTTTAACAGATAACATTAGTTTAAGTGATGTACAGTTGGCTTCTAAAATATTACAGGACAGCCAGAACAAAGAATCGATTTTTTACAAAAACACATTTGAGGTTACGCCTAATCCAACAGCGATATTTGGAGAAGGGCAGCCTTGTCTATTTTACTATACTGAGCTCTATAATTTGCCACAGGTCTCAATTGAAGAAGGTTTAAGATTAGACCAGTTCCTTTTTAACAGCCGTGGACAACTGGTACAGTCGAAAAGAAAAGATTTGAACAGAACCGTTAGCTCGCGCGTTGAAGTCGGCAGAGTGATGGCAAACAAGCTACCGACGGATACATATACACTAACTATAAATCTAGTTGATAGCGTAACAAATCTTGGAGTATCATCATCAAAACGTTTTTTTGTTTACAACCCTTCAATTGTTCCTATTGATACATTTCAGCAGCAGATTTCTCCTGTATTAAGTACGCAATTTGGGGCTATGTCAGAAGAAGAACTGGATGATTTATTTGCAAAGTCAAAATATTTAGCAACTAATCCTGAACAAGATCAGTACGAAGTTCTAACAACATTAGATGGTAAGCGGGAATTTCTTTATAATTTTTGGAAATCACGGGATGAAAACCCAGCAGATGATATAAATAGGTCTTATGTAAATTATTTGAAACGAGTAGAAGATTCCAATATTCAATTCAGCGCTGTAAAAAAGAAAGGCTGGAAAACCGACCGTGGACGTGTGTATTTAATGTACGGCGAGCCATCTGAAATTGAACGCTATCCAAATCAAATTGAAACAAGACCTTACGAAATTTGGAGTTATCATAATATTGAAGGTGGGGTATTCTTCATTTTTGCTGACTTATATGGATTCTCCGATTACTATTTAGTTCACTCAAATAAAAGAGGTGAATTAAGAGATGAATCCTGGCAAAGAAGAATAACTATTAGGTAATTTGAATCAAATATATAATAATTCCTACCAGAGCACACAGTAATAACTCTGTGTGCTTTTATTAAATATTTCCAGGCCAATTAATTCTCCCTCTGTTTGGTTATTTTTAGTACAACTATTTGAAACTTTAAGTGAAGAACGAACTCGAATACATTTTCTTTTATTTATTTGCCAAAGTGTTCCAACTTTTGGGATTAAAAGTTTCCAGAAGATTAGCATCATTAGTTGCATTAATTTTTTATTATTTGGTTCCAATTAGAAAATCAACTGTAGTTGATAATTTAAAGATTGCTTTCCCTGAATTATCCGAAGAAAAAATAAAAAAAATTTCATTTAACGTTTATAAAGGCTTTTCAATTTTTTTTATTGAAATTTTAATCTTCCCCAAATTAAAAGACAAGGTTATTGAACGTGAACTTGAATTTTC
>JABDPB010000133.1 GCA_013042995.1 Ignavibacteriaceae bacterium
GGAAATAGCTTCTATACTGAAGATGATGTGGTAGTTTCGAGTTTGAGGCATGTAAATTGTTTAGAGAACGCAAAAGGTAATTTGATAAAAGCAAAAAGGACTTCTGAAAACAAATTAAGCGGGGAATATATCGCTTCAGATATCCGGGCTGCTGAAAATTCTTTGTTGGAAATAGTCGGAAAAATAGCTCCTGATGATGTATTAAATAGTATTTTTTCAAAATTTTGTATCGGAAAGTAAAGTTTCACGTGAAACTGGATAGAAATCTTAAAATTCCGTTTAAATCGGACTCTGTTTTTTCACGTGAAAACCATTGTAATTAAATAAGTTATGGACAAAAAGTCATTTGACATAATTGTAATTGGTGGTGGCCATGCGGGGATAGAAGCTGCATCTGCTGCAGCCAGAATGGGATGTTCAGTTGCATTGGTGACAATGGATAAGAACGCTTTGGGCAGAATGTCTTGCAACCCTGCAATTGGTGGAACAGCAAAGGGACATTTAGTAAGAGAAATTGATGCTCTTGGTGGAATAATGGGACAAATTGCAGACAAAACAGGCATTCAATTTAGAATGCTGAATAAATCAAAAGGTCCTGCCGTCTGGTCACCTCGCTGCCAATCTGATCGAAAGTTATATTCTGAAGAAGCAGTTCGAATTATAGCTTCTACTAAAAATATTTCAATTGTTGAATCTTCAGTGACAGACCTTTTATTTGAAAATTCAACTGCAGTTGGAATTAAAACTGCTGATGGTGATGACATCTTTTCTAAGGCTGTTATTCTTTCTTCAGGAACATTTATGAATGCAATTATGCATACTGGTTTGAGTGCTACAACAGGAGGAAGGTTTGGCGAAAAATCATCAACTGGAATCACTGAATCTCTGGAAAAAATTGGGTTTACTTCAGCAAGATTAAAAACCGGCACTCCACCAAGATTAATGAAAAGCAGCGTTAATTTTAATTTACTTGAAGAGCAGCCGGGCGATGAAAATCCGCAGCCATTTTCTCATTTTACTAATTTGTCAAAGTTCCCTGCTCTTCCCCAGGTTAGTTGTCATATTACAAGTACAGATTCAGAAGTTCACAAAATCTTGAAAAAGGGCTTTGAGCTTTCCCCTATGTTTACTGGCTTAATTAAAGGTGCCGGTCCGAGATACTGCCCCTCAATAGAGGATAAAATCGTTAGATTTGCTGATAAAGACAAGCATCAGCTTTTTCTCGAACCCGAAGGTTTAAGTAGCGATGAAGTTTATGTAAATGGTTTCTCAACTTCCCTGCCCGCAGAAATACAAATGGAAGCACTTAAAAAAATTAAGGGTTTGGAAGAAGTTGAAATGATTCGCCCAGGTTACGCAGTTGAGTATGATTTCTTTCCACCGCATCAGGTTGATTCAACTCTCGAAACAAAATTAGTTAAGGGACTGTACTTTGCAGGACAGGTAAATGGAACTTCCGGATACGAAGAAGCTGCAGCCCAAGGTTTAATGGCAGGAATAAATGCAGCACTTAAAATTCAAAACAAACCCGAGTTCGTTCTTAAAAGAAGCGAGGCTTACATAGGTGTTCTGATTGATGATCTTGTAACAAAATCAACCGATGAACCTTATAGAATGTTTACTTCCAGGGCTGAACACAGGTTACTATTAAGACAGGATAATGCAGACAGACGATTAATTAGATTTGCTAAGGAGTTCGGTCTAGTAGATAAATCTTTCGCTGAAGATGTTGATAAAAGGGAGATCACAATCCAAAGTGGTATTAATTTATGCCGAAAACTTAAGCTTCATGCCCGCGATGCAAATGAATTTCTAAAATCAGCGGGCTCTTCAGAAATTGAATCAACTGAAACTATTGCAAACTTATGCCGGCGACCAGAGTTGAAGCTTGCAGATCTTTTAAACTTAAACGGATATGATAAAACTGATACAGTTAGATCTTTAATAAATAATGAAAAGGCAGTGCAGCAAATTGAAATTGATTTAAAGTATGAAGGCTATTTGAAGAGACAGCAGGAAATGATAGATAAATTAGAACGATATGAAGAAACAAAAATTCCTTTAACATTAAATTATTCAACCTTAAAGGCTTTATCCACCGAAGGCAGGGAGAAGCTAGAAAGATATAAACCGCGATCTATTGCCCAGGCATCACGCATATCAGGTATTACACCTTCTGATATTTCCATTTTGTTAGTATATTTAAAAAGTTAATTTTTTATTTTTCGTATGGCAGACAAACAAGAACAGTACTTAAAAGAATTAAAGGTTTTTTGCTGGGAAAATGGGTTTAATCCCGAGCCCACGCGCACAGAAAGACTCGCCTTTTTTGCTCAACTAGTAGCAGACAAAAACAAAAAGTTGAATCTAATTTCCAAAAGAGATATTGATTCCATCGTTGAAAAACATGTATTTATTTCTGCGTACATAACGAAGTATCTTCCAGAAAAAGTAACAAAATTCTTAGATATAGGCACTGGGGGCGGCTTTCCCGGAATACCTCTTGGTATAATGAGACCAGATCTGAGAGGAATATTAGTCGATTCCACCTCAAAAAAAGTTGATGCTGTAAAAAAATTTATTGATGATCTAAAACTAAGTAACATCATTGCAGAAAATCAGCGTGTTGAAAGCGAAGAATTTATTAATCGCTACAAAGGTTCGTTTGATTTGATAGTTAGCAGAGCAACGGTTCCTTTAATAATTCTTTTTCGTTACGCTGTTCCACTGATAAAAGAAAAAGCTTATCTGATGGCAATAAAAGGAGGCGATTTAACAGATGAGTTTAAAAAAGCAGAAATGAAATATAAATCTTACATAAAAAAATCTACTGTATATGAACTTCATTATAAACCAACAAATATTCGCAATAAAAAAGGGAAGAAACTGGTGCTGATAGAACTTCAGCGATAGAGAATTTATTTTATAATTTTTTAGTTTTAGGGTTCAACTCTGTTGAGCCCTTTTTTTTGCTATGATTTTTAACATTGAAAATATTATAAATAGTCGAAATCTGTATTCAGAAATCTTTAAAAAGTTTTCAGATTTCACTCAAAATAAAGTTAAAGTTTCACCACTGCATGGCTCCGCAAACGCCTTTCTGATAAAAGAAATAACTAACAGAACTAATCAACTAGTTGTTCTAGTAAATGATGCAAAAGCCGCCGAAGAATTAAATGTTGAACTCAATGTAATTGGTCTTGAAAACAGTACAATTTTAATTGATAATTTTAGCGTTGAACAACTGCAGCAAAAACTAACAGAGTTAAATTCCAGTGAAAAGTTTATTCTCTTAACAACCCATAACATATTAAATCTAAAATTTCCATCGAAAGAAAAAGTTGAAAAGACTACTACGAAAATTCAAATTGGTGGAGATTCAGCTTACGATGAATTGATTGATTACTTGAACTTAATTGATTATCAAAAAGATCAATTTGTTGAAACGCCGGGTGAATTTTCTATCAGAGGCTCGATAGTAGATTTTTGGTCTTACAGTGAACGCAATCCCGTGCGCCTGGAATTCGATGGTGATTTTATAGAATCAATACGTTATTTCGATCCTGAAAGCCAGCGCTCAATTGAAAAAGTTGAAGCAGTTACACTTGCTGCTGCGATGAGTAATGGAGAAGAAAATCTCACATCAGTTATTTTTGATTACTTAGACAATCCAATAGTACTCGCTTCATCTTATGATTTAAACGATTTCAAGTATAATCCATCAAAAATAATTGAAGAGAAACCCGATAGCTCAGAATCGCAAAAAATAGGGACTGACCTGGAAAATGAATTTCCAGAACCAGAAATAGTGACCGATAAGTCATTATTATCGCGACCTATTCAAACAAAGGACTTTACGGAAACAGAAAACACAAGGTGGCTACTGGAAGAGGAGATTTCCTCTTCAAAACAAAGAATTGAGCTTGGCTTCTCTGAAGCGCCGACAATCAACTCCAACTATGAAATCCTTTTTAATGTTCTAAAACATTATGCAGATAAAAACTTTGAAATTATTTTAACATCTGAAAACGAACTACAGACAAACCGTCTAAAGGATCTTCTTTCAGAATTTAAAGCTGAACTTTCAGAATTAATTGAAAGTAAAAAAGTCAACCTTGAAACACTTGCAATCAAAAAAGGCTTTCTTCATAAAAAAGAAAAGATATTACTTTTAACCGACTACCAGATTTTTAACAAACCTTACCGAACTAAAGCTCCACAAAAAACAAAATATAAAAAGTCAAAATCAAAAGCTTTTGCCTCAATTAAAAACGGTGATTATGTTGTGCACGAAAATTATGGTATCGGAAAATATGCTGGTTTAAAAACAATAGACATAGGTGAAACGAAACAGGAAACGATGAAGCTTCTTTACAATGAAGGTGGTGTGGTTTATGTTAATCTGAACTATTTAACACTCGTAAAAAGATATTCCTCGAATCAAAATCTTGCACCAACTCTTTCCACTTTGGGAACAGGCGAATGGGACAGAAAAAAATCACGCACAAAAAAGAAAATAAAAGAGGCTGCAAAAGAATTAATTGAACTTTATGCCAAACGAAAAGCTGCAAACGGTTACAATTTTGGTTCAGATACGGTCTGGCAGAAGGAACTAGAAGCATCATTTTTTTATGAAGACACACCCGACCAGGAAAAAGTAACAGGCGAAGTTAAATACGATATGGAAGCGGAAAATCCCATGGACAGGCTTGTCTGTGGCGATGTCGGTTTTGGCAAAACAGAAGTTGCTGTGAGAGCTGCTTTTAAAGCTGTGCAGGATGGCAAGCAGGCAGCATTGCTCGTTCCGACTACAATTTTAGCTGAGCAGCATTACAATACTTTCAAGGATCGGCTGACACAGTTTCCTGTAAAAGTAGCGGCGCTTTCAAGATTTCAAACTAAGAAAGAACAAAATAAAATTCTTGAAGATCTGGAAAAAGGAAAACTTGATGTTGTAATTGGAACGCATCGTTTGCTTTCAAAGGATGTAAAATTTAAAGACCTCGGTTTGTTGATGATAGATGAAGAGCACCGGTTCGGCGTTAGTGCAAAAGAAAAGCTGCGTGCATTAAAAATTAACGTTGATACACTTGCACTAACTGCCACACCAATACCGCGAACGCTAAACCTTTCATTGCTTGGTGCACGTGATCTTTCAATTATTGCAACACCACCGCCAAACAGGCAGCCGATCTATACAACTGTTTCCACTTTTGATATTATGAAAATAAAAGAATGGATTTACAACGAGCTTAAAAGAAACGGGCAGGTTTATTTTGTTCACGATCGTGTGCAATCAATTGGTAAGCTTGCTGATTATCTGAATAAACACATTGCTGATATTAAAATTGGAATTGCACATGGACAAATGAAAGCGACTCAATTGGAAGATGTAATTCACGGTTTCTTAAGTAAAAAATATGATGTGCTCCTTTCAACTAAAATTATTGAATCAGGATTAGATATTCCAAATGTAAATACAATTATTGTTAATCGTGCCGACCGTTTTGGGCTGGCTGAACTTCATCAGCTGCGCGGCAGAGTTGGCAGATCTACGCGCCAGGCATATGCATATTTTATCGTGCCCTCTTTAAGCGGAATTACTAAAAAAGCACTTCGCCGTTTGCAAGCAATCGAAGAGTTTACTGAAATCGGTTCTGGATTTAATCTCTCTATGCGTGATTTGGAAATACGTGGTGCAGGTAATCTACTTGGCAAAGAGCAAACAGGGTTTATAAACGAAATAGGCTTCGACCTTTATTTAAAGCAAATTGATGAAGCTGTTGAAGAATTAAAATATCAGGAGTTTAAGGAAATATTTAAATCATTGCCAAAGCAGGAGGAAAAAAGCGAACCAACAATAGATACTTATTTTGAAATTGGAATTCCGGAAACCTATATGCCCGAACAGACAGACAGATTAAATTTCTACACTGCACTTTATTCAATTAAAAATTTGGATGAATTGAAGGATTTAAGAGAAGAAATGCAAGATCGTTTTGGACTAATTCCTGCAATGGTTAACAGGTTGATACTTGCTGCAACACTTCGTTACCATGCTTCGTATGCACTATTTGAAAGAATTATTATGCAGCGAGAGGTTTTGACAATAATTCTTCCCAAAGGGGAAAAAGAAGAATATTATAAATATAAATTTGTTGAGCTGATGCGTTACATTTTAGATGAGCATAAAAAAAGGATTAAGTTTGAACAGAAAAAAGAAACGATGAAACTGATCATCAAAAATAATTTTGAAACACCGGAAAAATTACTTGAGTTCTTAATTGAATTTACCATTGAAGTAATAAAATTGTTTGAACAAGAAGCACCAAAAGAACAAACAGTTAACTAAACAATAGAATTACTAATATTGCAGTGTTAATTCATATTAGTTAAGGAAAATTTCTATGAAACCCTTTCTGCAAATCAACCCATCAACATTTTTCATTCGTATTCTTTTAGTGTTTTCTTTTAATTTATTATTCACGTCGGAATTCATGTCACAAGAGAATAAGCAAGACAAAAAAGATTTACGCACAATGTTTGACTACACTGATGAATTGCCTGATGATGAATACATTCCTGTTCAGCGTTATTTGCAGCAAAGGTCCTCTGCGTTTCGGTATACATCCTCAGAATTTTTTACTGTGCAGGTAAATGTCGATTCATTGGGGCAGAACATACTTGGTGATGCAGCAAATGAGCCTTCCATCACAGTAGATCCTGCAAGTCCTGACAATATGGCTATTGGGTGGAGACAGTTCGATACCATAAGCAGCAACTTTCGGCAGGCAGGTTATGGTTACAGCACTGATGGCGGACAAACATGGACGACTGGAGTGATTGAGCCAGGCATCTTCCGCTCCGATCCAGTGCTGGATGCAGATAACTACAGTAATCTTTTTTACTATAGTCTTTCCACATCGGGGGGTTACACTTGCGAGTTGTTTAACTCGGTTAATGGAGGAGCATTTTGGCAAGGACCTGTTCCAGCCTATGGTGGTGATAAGGGGTGGATGACAATTGATCGTACTGGCGGTGATGGTGAAGGAAATATTTATTGTTTTTCAAGAGATGGTACTTCTACATCAATTGTGATGACCCGTTCTATCGATGGCGGACAATTTTTTCAACCGTTGGTAAATGTTCTGGGAAATCCCGGAAGAGGTACAATTGCGGTTGGTGTTGATGGGGTAGTGTACGCTGCAGGGCGTTCATTTGATAATGGTGAATTTGTATTTGCAAGATCATCAAATGCCCCCGACTCGCTGGTAACACCTGTGTTTGAATTTTCAACTCAAATTGATTTAGGCGGACAGTTTGCTGCATACACAGGACCAAATCCCGGCGGGCTTCTCGGGCAGACAATTGTTGCGTGCGATAATTTTGGAACTTCAGGAGATAGTACAGTTTATGTTCTTTCTTCAGTTAATCCGCCCGACACCGATCCGCTTGATGTAAATTTTATAAGAAGCACAGACAGAGGTTCAAGTTGGAGTTCTCCTGTAAAGATAAATGATGATTCATTAACGGGTGCCTGGCAGTGGTTCGGAACAATGTCCGTTGCACCAAATGGAAGGATTGATGTTGTATGGCTAGATACCCGCGATAATTCAGGCACATATCTATCTTCTCTTTACTATTCATTTTCTATTGATAATGGAGTTACATGGTCTCAGAATGAACGCTTAAGTGAAGCTTTTGATCCGCACCTTGGCTGGCCGCAACAGAATAAAATGGGCGATTATTTTGATATGATTTCCTATGACGAATATGCTGTTCTTGCCTGGGCAGGCACATTTAATGGAGAGCAGGATGTATACTTTGGAAGGATTTATCAAAGTGTTGTGGCCGTAGATGATGAGCGGGATGAAAAACAAATACTTGAGGCATATTCACTTTTACAGAACTATCCAAATCCATTTAATCCATCAACAAAAATTAAATTCACCGTCCCTTCTAATGTCATTCTGAAGGCAGAAAAGAATCTCAATTATGTTACATTGAAAGTATATGATGTTTTGGGGAATGAAATTGCAGTGCTTGTAGACGAAGAAAAACCAGCAGGCACTTATGAAGTTGAATTTGGTACGGCGGAATTAACTAGTGGAGTATACTTTTATAGAATTCAATCCTCAAACTATGTAGAGACAAAAAAAATGTTACTAATTAAATGATTATTAAATATAGACTAAAACTATTAATTAACAGGATAACACAATGGCTAAAAACTCATCGTTCGATATAGTCTCTGAAATTGATTTTCAGGAAGTGGATAACGCTCTTAACCAGGCAATAAAAGAAATACGACAGAGATATGATCTGAAAGATTCTAAAACTGAAATGGAGTTGAACAAAAAGGATAAGTTGATAAATTTAAATACAAAAGATGATTACTCTCGCAAGCAGTCAATTGATATTCTTCAGACTAAAATTATTAAAAGAGGTCTATCAATTAAAGCAATGAAAATGGAAGAGCCGGAACCTGCCGCAAGCGGGAGACTGAAACAGAAAATTTCTTTGCAGAGCGGGATTTCAAAAGACAACGCAAAAATGATTACAAAAATGATAAAGGATATGAAGCTCAAAGTTAATGCACAGATAATGGATGAAAGAGTCCGTGTGCAGGGAGCAAAGAAGGACGAACTGCAAATAGTTATTCAAGCCGTAAAAGATGCTGATTTAGATTTTCCCGTTCAATTTGTTAATTACCAGTAAGTTAGCAGCACAAACAGTATTTGTCTAAGTAGAGTATAGATGCAAGACTCATTTTTAATTGTTGAAATTTTTAGCTCTTAGTTGAAATAATTGAATGATAGATAATTTCTTGCAACTATATCTATCAACTTTAAATAATAAATCTGTGCAGTATAAATAATAGTTATACCTTCTGCGAAAAAGGAAAATCCGATGAGAGCCTCCTGTGATTGCTTTGAGCCACTCCATTCAAACAAAAAGTGGTCAGAACTATCTGTGCACAGCGATAACCAAGATCGAGAATGTGAGGCATGGTTTAGGTTATTAGATCTCATCGACAAAGCTGCTAAAGACAAACGGACTGTATTTTCTCCAGGAGAAGAATTGCCCGCAGAAGACTGGGAAAAGATCGTCACTCTCCCTCGGGAGATTTCGAGATTGAAGGATGTCAAGACTCTAATGCTCTACGGAAGCTATTTAGAATGGATACCACCTGAAATAGGTGAGATGGAGTCTTTAATAGAATTTGTCCCCTACACATCTCATAAGCTACATTGGTTTCCGTATGAAATTACGAGGTGTAAAAAGTTAGTACAGAGCACTGTAAGCACTAGAGCTTTATATGGGAATTTCAAATATAGACCTCCTTTTCCGAGCCTAAGAGGTAACACCGTTAAACTATATGGTGATGATGCTAAATGTAGTGTTTGCGGAAAGCCCAACGACGAAAGAGGGTTGAATCAGGTATGGATTAGCCTAATAGTAGCAACCGATGTATTGCCTCTGCTGGTTCATACCTGTTCGAAGCAGTGCATCGAGCAGTTACCGGTTCCAGCGGATGGTTACGTTCAGAGGGCTCATAAAGGAGGGCTCGGTCTCGCCCAGCCAAGTAGAAGCTGGTAAAGGCATAACCAGAGTTTCCAAGCGACGAACAGCGTTCCGACATTTCCAAAGCTAAATGCCCCGCACCTTGGTTGTCGCTTTTTCGTAATTTTGAAGCATGCACTTACTCGGGCTTGAATCGCGAGCCGTTATCCTTCATAAACAAGTTTTGATACCCCAAATCAATCCAACCTAAATTTGACTTAATAAATGGCGATAAAAAATTATTTGGCCAATCTTGAATCCAATATTGTTCAGGCTAATCTAATGAATTGCCAAAACTAGAGATTGGTTTTTCCTTCAATGAGTATTCTTCTCACAACTAATAATAAACACATATTTTGTCGGCTAATTTTGTCGCCGAAACATTCTTAAACGACATCTTATGCAAACGGCTAAACCAATTATAAACATTTCCCTCTGGTATGGATATTGAAATTGATAGCGAAATCTTCGAACAAATGATGCATTTTTACCAATTATGAGAATATTCTTAGTCGCTTTTGTGGCAGTTTTTTCCTTTTTGTTCATTTCCCCATCGAACATTACACCCGGCGAGAGAAACATAAATTCAAGCAACGATATTATTTCTGATGTCGATTTCCAGCGTTTACTTCTTACCAGTCTTTATACAGAATGTGAGCTGCAGGATAAATTAGATTACAATGTTTTTAAGCAGGCAATGGATGGCTACTATTCAATCGAGCTGACAAATAAAAAACTCCTCTCAATAATTGATTATTCAAAACCATCTACTGAAAAAAGATTTTTTATTATTGATATGGAAAATCATAAGCTGCTGTATAATACATTAGTCGCACACGGTAAAAGATCAGGTTATGTAAATGCAACAACATTTTCTAATAGAAGAGGCTCAAATAAAAGCAGTCTTGGATTTTTCAAAACCGGTAATTCATATTTTGGTAAGAGGGGCTATTCGTTACAGTTAGAAGGATTGGAAAAAGGAATAAATGATAATGCACGATCAAGAGGAATTGTTATTCACGGTGCAAATTATGTTAATGAAAAATTTGTTACCGGAAACGGCGTTATTGGAAGGAGCTGGGGGTGTCCATCAGTTTCGAAAAAAATATCAAAGGAAATAATTGATCTGCTTAAAGGCGGAAGCCTCCTTTATATTTATGCGGATGATGAATTTTATAAGGAAAAAACAGAAATAGCTAATTTTCATACTATTGAGGATTTTGATCCAACATAACATTCTTCTAAAGTCAAACCGTTAAATTCCTACCTGCTAATTCGACACCTAGTAAGCTAAATCAATTAGCAGTGATTCGACATAAAAATCTATTTATTTGAGATATCTTTGTGATAATACAACTCTAATTTTGACTTGTATAAGATTACCCAAATGAATTTTTTAGCACCTAAAATTGTTAAAGGATTAACTATGAAAAAATTATTAAGCACATTGTTCACAATCTCGTTAATTGCAACTGCCTGCTCAAAACCTGAAACAGAAAACGCAGTTGAAATGAAAAACACAAATGATCAGATTATACCTTTAAGCGGCAATGAAGAAATTGCAACACTTGCTGGCGGATGCTTCTGGTGCATCGAAGCACCGTTTGAAAAAGTGCAGGGAGTAGTAAAAGCAATTTCGGGATATGCAGGAGGGACAAAAGAAGATCCAACTTATAAAGAAGTAAGCAGCGGAAAAACAGATTACCGCGAAGCTGTGCAGGTTTACTTTGACCCCGAAGTTATAAGCTATGCTGAAATATTGGATATATTCTGGAAACAATTTGATCCGACAGATGATGGAGGTTCTTTTGCGGACAGAGGATTTCAATATTCCTCTGCAATCTTTTATCATGATAAAGATCAAAAAGAAATTGCAGAAAAATCAAAAAAAGAATTTGACAAATCAGGTATATTTGATGAGAAAATAGTAACACCGATAATTGAATTTACTACATTTTATCCTGCTGAGGATTATCATCAGGATTTTTATAAAAAGGATCCAGACAGGTATTACAGTTACCGCAAAGGATCTGGAAGGGATACATTTATTATGAACAAATGGAATGATGAAAAAGAATACACAAAACCTTCGGATGAAGAATTAAAAAAGAAGCTTAACGATTTACAGTATAAGGTTACGCAGCATGAAGGAACTGAAAGAGCTTTTAATAATGAATACTGGGATAACAAAAAGGCGGGAATTTATGTTGATGTAGTTTCAGGCGAACCGTTGTTCAGCTCTAAAGAAAAGTTTGAATCGGGAACAGGCTGGCCAAGTTTTATAAAACCAATTGATCCTAAATACATTTTTAAAAAAGAGGATAATTCATTGGGAATGAGAAGAATAGAAGTGAGAAGTAAGTTTGGTGATTCACACTTAGGGCATGTGTTTGAAGATGGACCAGAACCGACTAATTTAAGATATTGCATGAATTCAGCTTCGATGAAATTTATTCCTAAAGAGAAAATGGAAGAAGAAGGTTACGGCGAGTATTTGTGGCT
>JABDPB010000134.1 GCA_013042995.1 Ignavibacteriaceae bacterium
TCTCGAGCGTGCTCGCCGATAAAGCTTTCCTCTTCTTCGTGCTGCACATCGCTACCGCCGTAAATGGATGGCGAGTTAATCAGCAAATATCCGCCAGCTTGTAATGCTGAATAAAAATTATTAAAAACTTTAACATCATCTACAATGTGTTCCATTACATCAACGCAAAGAATCAAATCAAATCTATTTTGATGATTGATGTTTATTAAATCCTCTACTGCAAAATTTACATATTCAATTTTTCGTGAAGTAAAAAAATCTCTGCAATCGTTTATCCAGTCTACTTTTACATCAATAGAAAAAATGTTCGAAGGGTTCATATTTTTGGACATAAAATAAGTGTACTGCCCGAAACCTGATCCTGCATCGTAAATATTAATTTTAGATAGATTGAAACTCTTTCGCAACTTGATAAGTTCCCTTCTTACATACCACGAGCGAAGAAACATCAAATCTAAAATTTTATAGAAAAGAATTCTTAAGGAAGGAAACTTGTGGATGACTTTTGCAAATATATTCTTTACAGGATCGTAATACATTCAGATAAGATTATATTGATAGAAAGGATTAATTCTGATCTTTAATTACGTATTCTCTCTCATCCATCGAATTGTGAACAATTACTTCGCCTAACAATCCCACAGCAAAAAGCTGTGCCCCAACTATGATTAAAAGCATACCGAGAAAGAGCATCGGTCTGTTGCTAAGTGGAATTCCCTGAATCCACAAAACGGTTAAATAACCCAGCAAAATAAAACCTGCTATAAAAGCAAGCGCACCTAAAAATCCGAAAAAGTGCATTGGGCGTTTTATGTACCGGGTAACAAAAATAACAGTTACCAAATCAATAAAACCTTTAAAGAAACGTGACATACCAAATTTTGTTTTTCCATACCTGCGTGGGTGATGCTGGACCGGCGTTTCGGTAATTTTATAGCCCTGCCATTTTGCTAAGACAGGCATGTATCTGTGCAGCTCGCCGTAGACTTTTACGCTTTCAACTACCGCTTTCCTGTAAGCTTTTAAACCACAGTTAAAATCGTGAATTCTTATTCCACTTATGACACGCGTTACAAAATTGAAAAACTTCGATGATATTTTTTTGACAAATGGATCCTGCCTCTTTTTCTTCCAGCCTGAACAAAGATCGAAGCCTTCTTCAAGTTTAGCAAGTAAGTTCGGTATTTCGTGCGGGTCATCCTGCAAGTCTGCATCCATTGTTATAATCGCTTCACCAACTGCTTTTTTAAACCCTACATGCAATGCGGCAGATTTTCCGTGATTTTTTCGGAAGCTAATATATTTAAAGCGGTTATCTGTTCTGCAAATCTCTTTTAGTTCTTTCAATGATAAATCAGTACTTCCATCATCGATTAAAATAACCTCGTAGTCAACATTAATTTTACTTAAGGCTTTTCTGATTTCGTGGCTGAGTGGAACTACAGATTCTTCCTCATTATAGAGTGGAATTACAAGTGAAATTTTTCTAAAAGCTGATCTTTTACGATGTTGAGTTGAGGGTTGATGTTTATGGTGATACCGTCTTCTTCGATTACCGTAACGTTTATATGCAACAGATTTGTTCTTTTGCTGGTCCTGCCGGGTTTCCTTTTCCTGCACCTATAATATCTTTATTTAATAAATAAATATGTAGCGAAAATGTTGAATTCTCGCAATTTAACTTAATTTCAAACTTAATTTAATCCTGAATGAAATACAATTTAAACATTAGTTAAATATAGCTGCTAAAACGCTTTTTAGCCTGAAAAATTTATACTTAAAGTGTCGATTTAATCTTGACATTTTTGTATAGATAGACTAAGTTTGTATTAGAAATAGTAAAAATTTTTAGATATTAAACGAAATTCATAATCAAGGAAATCAGATGAGTTCTACCGAAGTTTCAAAAATTGAAGAATTAGCCGGCAAAGAATATAAGTACGGATTTGTTACAGACATTGAATCCGATTCTCTCCCAATTGGATTAAACGAAGATATAATTCGGCAGCTATCTGCAATAAAGAAAGAACCGGAATTTATGCTTGAGTGGAGATTAAAAGCATACAAGCAATGGCTAAAAATGAAAGAACCACATTGGGCGAATGTAAAATATCCCCCTGTTGATTACCAGGCATTATCATACTACTCTGCGCCCAAAAAGAAACCTACTTTAAAAAGTTTGGATGAAGTGGAACCAGAGTTAATTGAAACTTATGAGAAACTTGGAATTTCTTTAGATGAACAAAAACGTTTAACGGGAGTTGCTGTTGATGCAGTTTTTGATAGTGTTTCAGTTGCAACAACATTTAAAGATAAACTAAATGAAATGGGAATTATATTCTGTTCTTTTTCAGAAGCAGTTCAAAATCATCCTGAACTTGTAAAAAAATATCTTGGATCAGTTGTTCCCTACACTGATAACTTTTATGCAGCTCTTAACTCAGCAGTTTTCAGTGATGGCTCTTTTGCTTACATACCAAAAGGTGTTCGCTGCCCAATGGAACTTTCAACTTACTTTAGAATAAATGCTGCTAATACCGGGCAATTTGAGCGAACATTAATTGTTGCAGATGAAGGCTCCTATGTTAGTTATCTTGAAGGTTGTACTGCACCAATGAGAGATGAAAACCAATTGCACGCTGCTGTTGTAGAATTAATTGCACTTGATAATGCGCAAATAAAATATTCAACCGTGCAAAACTGGTACCCCGGTGATAAAGAAGGAAAAGGTGGAATCTATAATTTTGTTACAAAACGCGGTGCCTGCAGAGGTGTAAATTCAAAAATTTCCTGGACTCAGGTTGAAACTGGTTCATCTAT
>JABDPB010000135.1 GCA_013042995.1 Ignavibacteriaceae bacterium
GCGTAAAACTTTTGCTTTCGGATAACCAGAAGGACGAACTATCGCAACTGCTATCGGCTTATTCATCAAATGTGAAAAAACTTGAATCCAGCAATAATTCTGAAGAAAAAAAGAAAGAGTTATTAGCTGATTTGGATGAAAAGATTCAATTATTACTCGATATGAAACAGAAAATGAAATACGAAATTTTGAAACAAGACTGGCTGGAATCTATAAAAGCTGAAGAAAAAGACTAATCTTCAATCAGATAATTTAGTCCACTTTTATCATCAAATGATAATGGGTAAAAATTATTTTCTGCAACTATTGATATATATGTTATAACATTATATCTTCACAAGAAGTTTAATCAAATTTTTTTGACTCTTTCGAAGGGTTCTCCCCTGCCCTTTGAAGTATAAGAGTCGGCGCCCAGTGTTCCCCCAACACTGGGTTGTTTTTTGTAAACCCTTAAAAATTTTATGGGATACTTAAAAGTGATGCACACTTAACAATTGCTGTTTCTGTTCGGAGTCGGTTATGGGCAAGTTTAAATGTTTGAACATCAATAAATTTCTTTAGTTCAGATTTAGCAAAACCACCTTCTGGACCGAAAATAAAATGTGCTGGCTTTAAATATTTATCTTCAACTTTAAATTTATTTTTTGCATTTTGATTGAAAATAATTACTTCAAGCTCACTTTCAAGTATATCCTCGAGCGTATCAAATTCAATTTGAGGTAAAAAAGATCGGATTGATTGTTTCATTGCAGCAAGTGCTATCTTTTGTAGCCTCTTTATGTTTGAAGATTTAGATATTGTGTATTTTGATTCAAAAATTTTAAAATTGGTTATTCCTAGTTCAACCGATTTTTCGATTGCATACTTTAGTCTGTCTGGATTTTTAAGCTTTGGAATACAGAAGATAATTTTTTCAGATTGGTTTTTATACTTAAACTGATCGGTAATCTCTGCAATCAATTCATTCTTTTTTATTACAGATATTTTTGTCTGAAAAATATCGCCTTTACCATTAGTAATAAACAAATCATTCCCGACAGCATTTCGCATGACTTTAACAGCGTGCTTAAATTCATCTTCAGAAAGAAGTATTTCTTTTTCTGAAATTAGATTTGGTGACGTATAGAATAATTCTATGTTAGAAAGATGCTCCAACATCTAAAATCCACTCTGTTTTTCCCTGTTCATTAAATGCCAATTCTAGTCTAAAAATTGCGTATGGTAAAAGTAGCACCGAAATACCGCCGCCATAACCGGTATCAAATTTATTTATGCTAATTGATTCACCTGAATCGTGGGCTGTTCCTGTATCACCGAACAGCTGTGCAATCACGGCGACTCTATATGACAAAAGCGAACGCGGCAGTAAAGGAATAAAATAAAGATTAATCCTTGTCTCTTCAATTATTGGGTAGTTAAGTTCAACAGAACCAATAAACCGGTCATTGCCTTCGCGTTTATCACCGTGAAAGTGCCCGCGAACTCTTTCAGAATAACCAAGATATGAGTAATCATAATATGGAACTAAACCTCCCCCCGTATGCCGAAAAGCCAGTCGCCATTTTGCTGTTAACTTTTCAAAAAAACTTCTATATTCTCTAAATTCCAGATTTGCTACCCTGTAATTAATATTATTTGACCCCAATCCTTTAAATTCCAGATTTACAAATGTGAATATTCCGTTTTTTGGGTACTGTGCAAGATCACGAGTATCATAAACGTAGCTTGCACCAACTATTACAGTTCGATCTATTCTATCGTTTGAGGCATTGATTCCTCTAGCGTAAAACGGAGTTTCAATATAATCATAACCGGTAGTTAGAGTAAGTAAATGGAAGTTGCCGAATCTTTTTCCAAATGATAATCTGGATGAGAAAATCTTTTGCTCAAAATTACTGCCGTATATGGTCTCAGCTGTTTTGCTTTTGTTTGTAAAATCAGTGTACCTAAACGAAGTTTCAAGCCTTAAATTCTGATTATAAGAAAGGTTTGGATTGAAATAAGAAAAACTAAAAGAAGGATCATAGCCTAGTGCGAGTACTCCTTTTAGATCTTCATTTCTTCCTCTAAAATTTTTTAATGTTACTGCAATCCCGTATGATAGTTTGTCCCAGTCTTTATCCTTTAAAGTAATAAACGGAATCGGGTAAATATACCAACTTTCTTCAATTTCAATTCTAAGTGTGTTTATGTTTTTATAAAGATAAGGCTTGAGTTTTACATCGTTGAAAATATTTAGACTGTAAATTCTTTCACGGTTGTAATTTGCAAGCTTTTTATTTAGAGTATCCCCTTTACCAATGGTAAGTTCACGCAGTATTATAAAATCTTTCGTGGTTTCATTTCCTTTTATTTCAATCGAATCTACCACAATGCTATAACTTCCGGTGTAAAACAAAGTATCCGATTGTGCTTTCAATACGGAAATAATTGAAAATATTAGAAGTGTTAGTAATTTAATTTTGTTATTCACTACGAAAAGATAAAAAGGCGGAATGCATTATGAAAGAATGAATTAAATTACTAGATAATTCTATTCTGAAAAAAGGCCAATAATTATTCAAGTCTGATTTACTTATTTATGATACTGCTTCCTCAATATAATCCTCAATGGATGCACAGCTGCAGACTAAATTTCTGTCTCCATAAGCGTTATCTACTCTTCCAACGGAAGGCCAAAACTTAAACTCTTTTGTAAACGGTACTGGATAAGCTGCTTTTTCCCTTGGATACGGATATTTCCATTCATCAGAAATAACTGTTTGGATAGTGTGTGGTGCGTTCTTTAATACGTTATCTTCAGAACTATAAATGCCATCTTCGATTTCTTTAATTTCGGTTCTGATTGAGAGTAATGCATCGCAGTATCTGTCAATCTCAGCTTTCGACTCACTTTCGGTCGGCTCAATCATTAATGTCCCAGGTACCGGAAATGAAACCGTTGGTGCATGAAATCCGTAATCCATTAATCTTTTTGCAATATCTTCAACATCAATATTTACTGAATGTTTGAATTCACGCATATCAAAAATAAATTCATGTCCTGCTCTTCCATTAATTCCTGTGTACAGAACTTTATAAACTGATTCAAGCATTGACATCATATAATTTGCAGTTACAATTGCAGCTTTTGTTGCATCGGTTAGTCCCTTTGATCCCATCATTTTAATATACGCATAGGAAATTAGTAAAATATCAGAGCTTCCCCACGGTGCAGACGAAACAGCTGTTATCGCCTTTTTTCCTCCAGTTTTTATGATTGAATGACCTGGTAGAAATGGGGCTAAATGTTTTTTAACTGCGATTGGTCCTGCTCCTGGTCCGCCGCCGCCGTGCGGAATGCAAAATGTTTTGTGTAAATTCAGATGGCACACATCAGCGCCAATAATTGCAGGATTAGTTACTCCTACCTGTGCATTTAAATTCGCGCCATCCATATAAACCTGTCCACCGTTTTCGTGAATGAAATTGCAAATCTTAATTACATCGGGTTCAAAAACTCCGTGCGTAGAGGGATATGTAATCATTAATGCAGACAGGTTTTCTTTATTTTGTTCCGCTTTTAATTTTAAATCATCTATATCAATGTTGCCATACTTATCGCAATTAACAACTAAGACTTTCATTCCAGCCATTACAGCACTTGCAGGATTAGTTCCATGCGCTGATGAAGGGATAAGCACCACGTTTCTGTTTTCTTCACCTCTATCTTTTTGATAAGCGCGTATAACCATCAAACCAGAAAACTCACCCTGAGCACCTGAATTCGGCTGCAGAGAAACAGCGTCGAAGCCTGTAATTTCACAAAGGTCTTTTTCTAGTTCATCAAAGATTTGCTTGTAACCGGGTATTTGATTTTCAGGAGCAAAGGGATGAATATTGGCAAACTCATCCCATGTAATTCCAGCCATTTCAGTTGTGGCATTTAGTTTCATTGTGCAAGAACCAAGTGGAATCATTGAATGAGCAAGCGAAAGATCTTTATTCTCCAACCTTTTCATATAACGTAAAAGCTCAGTCTCAGTTCTGTAATTTTTAAAGACGGACTGATTCAGAAAATTCGATGTTCGTGCTAAAGAACCGATCGAATTGTCATCAGAGGATTTAGAAAAAGCAATAAACATATCCTCGTTAAAATCTTTTTTGGCTACTGTGGCAAAAATCTCAATCAACTCTTTAATATCTCTTTCTTCAGTTGCTTCATTAATTGATATTCCAATTTTATCATCATCAATATATCGAAGGTTTATCTCACGCTTCAAACATTCCTCTTTTAGGCTTTGGACTTTCGACTTTTCTGTTTTAATTAAAAGAGTATCGAAGAAATGTTTATTCAACTGTTTAAACCCAAATTCAATTATTGCTGATTCAAGCATACGTGTAAATTTTCTAATTCTATTTGCAATCGCTTCTAAACCTTCCGATCCGTGATAAACTGCATACATTCCAGCCATAACAGCAAGAAGCACCTGAGCTGTACAAATATTACTTGTTGCTCTTTCACGTTTTATATGCTGCTCTCTTGTTTGAAGTGCCATTCTGTAAGCACGATTGCCCTGCATATCTACAGATACTCCAATTATTCTACCCGGAATGCTTCGTTTGTATTCTTGTTTTGTTGCAAAATAAGCTGCGTGCGGTCCACCAAAACCCATTGGAATACCAAATCGCTGTGAGCTGCCGACAACTGCATCTGCTCCAAATTCTCCCGGCGGTTTGAAAAGCGTTAAGCTTAAAAGATCTGCTGCAACAACTTTAAAGATATTTTTCCCTGAAGCTTGTTCAAATAAATCTGTGTAATCTCTTATTTCACCATTTCCGGCAGGAAACTGAACTAAAATTCCAAAAATATCCTCATTTAATTCTATTTTACACGGATCGCCTATTCTTAATTCTATGCCAATGGGATTAGCTCGCGTTTTCAAAACATCCAAAGTTTGCGGAAAGCATTCACTAGAAACAAAAAATACTTTTGCATCCTTTTTGTCCTTCGGTCTAAGCGCGTAGAACATTGCCATTGCTTCAGCAGCAGCACTTCCTTCATCAAGCAAAGAAGCATTAGCAAGATCCATTGCTGTTAAATCTGAAATAAGTGTTTGGAAGTTCAATAGTGCTTCCAATCTGCCTTGCGCAATTTCTGCCTGGTAAGGTGTATACTGGGTATACCATCCGGGATTTTCTAAAATATTTCTTAGAATAACAGAAGGTAGGATTACTGGATGATATCCCATTCCTATGTAAGATTTGAAAACTTTATTCTTTGCAGCAATATTTCTTAAATCTTCAATGTATGTTTGTTCGTTAACCGGTTGTTGGATTTTTAAATCCTTTTTTAATCTTATCTGTTCTGGTATAGTCTCATCAATTAATTGTTCAATTGAATCTGAGCCACAGACTTTGACCATTTCATCAAGTTCTTCACTCCTTGGACCAATATGCCTGTTAACAAATTTATCAGGATGATCAAATTCTTTCATTCTTATGCTTTCAATAGATTTCGGGTTAGAAAAATTAACTAAGCTTATATATAAATTTAAGTATTTATCGTAAAATTTTTGGGGTAGGAAAACGGAACTAGTATACCCAACATCTAAGAAAATTTTTTAGTAATGCAAATTAATGCGGATTTTGCTGCATTTTGCTCTGCTGATTTTTTACTCATCCCTCTGCCTTCACCGTATTTAATATTTCCAATTATAACTTCTATTGTAAATACCCTAGCATGATGCGGACCTTCTTCTTCGACGGTTTCATAGACGGGCGTGCTAAGTTTTTTAGCTTGCGCAAATTCCAAAAGCTGGCTTTTGTAGTTTTCATCAATCAGGTGCTCACCTTCTTCCAACATCGGGTCTGCGATAACTCGAATAATAAATCTTGTGCAGGCTTCAAGTCCGGTGTCTAAATAAATCGCTCCAATTAGTGCTTCAAAGGCATCAGACAATATGGATTTTGAGTTGGAAATAACATTCTGAGATATGTTGCTGCTGAGGAGTAAAAAATCCGCAAGATGAATTTTTTCTGCAGCAATATTTAGAGCATCCCGGTTAACCATTTTCGCTCTTACTTTAGTTAAAAATCCCTCAGCTTCATTTGGAAACTTAGCAAAAAGGTACTCACCGATAATGAGGTTTAGAACTGAATCACCTAAATATTCCAATCTTTCGTTAGAAAACATGTAATCTTCATTCTCTTCCAAGAATGAACGATGAACTAAGGCCTGAATAAAGTAAGTACGGTTCTTAATGGATGTACCTATCAATTGCTCAAGATCTTTAAACTTTTCTTTTGCTAAGGATTGCTGGATGTGATTATTCGATCGGTTTTTCTTCCAGAAACTGAATATTTCCCAAAGCACGGAAGAAGATTTTTTCAATACTAATTCACAAATTTTTTAAACAAGATAGACGCATTGTGGCCCCCAAATCCAAATGTGTTACTGATGGCATATCGGATTTCTTTTTTAGTTGCTTTGAGTGGACTATAATTTAAATCACACTCGGGATCTGGGTTAGTTAAATTTATAGTAGGTGGAATAATGCTGTTTCCCATTGCCAGTAGAGTAGCAATGGCTTCGATCCCGCCTGCTGCACCTAACAGGTGGCCGGTCATTGATTTTGTGGAACTGATAACTAAATCGTTTACGTGCGAACCAAACAGTGCTTTAATAGCTTTGGTTTCATTTATATCATTAAGCTGTGTTGATGTTCCGTGAGCATTTATATAATCAATTTCTTCAGATTTCACATCTGCATCTCTAAGTGCCTCTTTCATAGAACGGTATGCCCCTTCCCCTTCAGGAGCCGGCGCAGTAATATGGTGTGCGTCTCCTGTGAGTCCAACTCCAACTATTTCACCGAATATTTTTGCACCTCTTTCTTTTGCATGCTCATACTCTTCCAAAACAAGTGTACCTGCACCTTCGCCCATAACAAAACCATTTCTATCCTTATCAAATGGTCGGGATGCTTCTTTGTAACGATCATTCCATGTGGAAATTGCCCTCATAGAGTTGAATCCACCAATTGAAATTTCAGTAATAGCAGCTTCCGAACCTCCACAAACCATCAAATCTGCACTTCCACGTTGTATCATTATAAACGAATCTGCGATAGCGTGCGATGCTGTAGCACATGCTGATGTGGTTGCATAATTTGGACCTTTCAAGCCGTATTTGATCGAGATCTGTCCTGCAGCGATATCAGAGATCATCATCGGAACAAAGAAGGGACTTATTTTATGTGGGTCGTTTCCATCAAAAAACTTAAAATGCTGTTCCTGCAGGGTTTTCATTCCACCAATACCACTGCCGTAAATAACACCAAACCTATCAAGGTTAATTTTTTCAAGTTCCAATCCTGAATCTTCCATTGCCATAATAGCCGTAACTAAAGCGTACTGTGCAAAAGGATCCAACCTGCGAATGCTTTTTTTATCAAGATAATCTTCTGGATTAAAATTTTTAATTTCTCCGGCAAATTTTGTATCGAATTTCGTTGTATCGAACCGGGTAATTAAACCAATACCGTTTCGACC
Organism: Ignavibacteriaceae bacterium; assembly: GCA_013042995.1. Taxonomy (GTDB): domain Bacteria; phylum Bacteroidota; class Ignavibacteria; order Ignavibacteriales; family Ignavibacteriaceae; genus IGN2. The sequence continues at coordinate 7,534 of JABDPB010000135.1, forward strand.
TTCAATTAGATTCTGCCAGTAATCAGTTGCACCTATTCCAATTGGGGTAATTGCCCCTATTCCTGAAATAACTACTCTTCGCTTGTTCATTAAAACCTCCGAAGAAAGGTTTTGGAGTTATTTAGATTATCTATCATACAATTAGGTAGAATAAGGATATAAGTCTTATCCTAATTTTTCTGTAAGATAATTTACTGCATCGCCAACAGTGCCAATTTTTTCAGCATCTTCATCGGGAATAGAAATCTGAAAAGCACTTTCAAAACCCATAACTAGTTCAACAATATCAAGTGAATCAGCACCTAAATCATTAATAAACGAGGCTGCGGGTGCAATCTGGCTTTCTTCAACACCAAGCTTATCCATGATTATTTCTTTTACTTTTGCTTCTACGTCCATTTTTGTTCTCCTGGAATTATTAAGAATTATTTACAAATTAATTTTAATTGATTGTTAATTATTGTTCAAATTTAACAAAATTACAATTTATGAGGCAAACAAGCTTTCAAAACAGCTACATTGTCATTCCTCCATCAACTGCAATAACTTGCCCGGTGACATAGTTTGCCTCGGGGCTGCATAGAAAACCTACTACTTTTGCAACATCTTCAGGTTTTCCTAGTCTTCCGAGGGGAATCATTTCTGCAAGTTTTTTCTTTTGATCCTCATTTAATTTATCTGTCATATCTGTCTGAATAAATCCTGGTGCAACAGCATTAACTGTAATATTTCTTGAGGCAAGTTCTCTTGCCATAGATTTTGTAAATCCAATTACACCTGCTTTGGAAGCAACGTAGTTGGATTGACCAGAGTTCCCAATTAAACCAACAACAGATGCAATATTTACAATTCTTCCAAATTTCTGCTTTATCATTGGTTTAAGCACGGCTTTGGTATAATTGAATACGCTTTTCAGATTAGCATTAATTACATCATCAAAATCTTTTTCAGTCATTCTAAGTAGTAAATTGTCTCTTGTTATTCCTGCATTGTTAATTAAAATATCAACGCCGCCTAATTTTTCAATTGCCTCATTTACAGTAGCCTCAGCTTGCTGATAAGAAGTTGCATCAGCTTTAAAGCCGAAAATTTTTGTTGCAGGGTTATCCACCTCTTTTTGAAGCTCATCTGCACATTCATCACAGCTATTATATATAAATGCAACATCCGAGAATAAAACACCACAACAGCTTTTGGCACCAAGTTCTTTTACAATGGCTCTGCCGATACCGCGGGTTCCCCCGGTTACAATGGCTCTTTTATTTGGCAGCATTTTCCTCTACTCCTAATTGATATTCATTTAAATATTCTTCTCTATATTTTTCAAGTTCTGCAAATCCATCTTCTCCGAAAAAGTATTTAAGTTCCTCCGATACGGCTTCAAAAATCGTTAAATTAGGATTAACGTTACACGAATCAAGCCTATCAATATGTTCATCATCAATTGTTAATACACCCTCGTAAACAGTGAATGGAAATAAGATGCAGTACAACGGTTTATATTTCCATTTGTGTTCACCCTCAATAAGAGCAAGTTTTTGAAGAGTGCACAACCCATCTCTATCTAGAAATGTGCATTTTCCTTTAATTACTTCAGTTCCAACAGCAACACCAGATTCAAAATCCTCATCCTCCTCAGGTGGTTCGAACCATTTTTTTACTTTTTTTGATTGGGTCTCATCAAATAACTGTTTTACCTTATCCTTTATTAAAAGAATATTATAATATTCTTTAAGATCAGTATATACACCGAAGTTGCAACACTCTCCCTGACAGCTACAAACAAATTTGTAAGTAAATATATTAGGATCAATTAAAACGTTTTTTATTTTTTTACTGAATTTTTCAGCAAAATTTTCTGTTTCTTCGGCCATTTACAAATACCTTTCAAGATCTTCGTATTTATCAATTCCAATTCGTTTTACATCTGGATTTATTCTTTTTAACAATCCCTGCAATACGCTTCCAGGACCTATTTCGTAAAATTCTTCAACTTCATCATCAATCATATTTCTAATTGATGCTTCCCATTGTACGGGGGCAGTTATCTGCTCATTAAGTTTATTTTTAATTTCTTGAGTTGAATTTGCAGATTTACCAGTAACATTCGTGTAAACAGGTATTTTGGATTGATAAAAATTTGTTTGATCAATTGCTTTATTTATGTTTTCTACGGCAGGTTCCATTAAAGGCGAATGAAATGCTGCACTAACCACAAGCTCTTTTACAATCTTAGCTCCCGCAGATTTGCACATTTCCATTCCCCTTTTCACACCTTCCACGGAGCCTGAGATAACTACCTGTCCCGGAGAATTAAAATTTGCACATTGCACAACACCATCAGCAGAAGTGGAGTTGCAAATGTCATTCACTTTATCTACATCCAAACCAATAACAGCAGCCATTGTCCCCTTATTCAGATCACCTGCTTGCTGCATTGCAAGACCACGAGTACGAACTAGTTTAATTGCTTCGTGAAATTGAATTGATCCTGAGGCAACGTAGGCAGAATATTCTCCAAGAGAATGTCCTGCTGCCGCATCAGCACTCACAGTCCTGATTAAGCTTGCAAGTACAACACTATGCAAAAAAATTGCTGGTTGAGTATATTCAGATTGTTTAAGTTCATCAACCGGACCATTGAACATTATGTACGATAAGTTTACGCTTAAAATATCATCAGCTGTTTTAATCATTTCTCTGGCTTCTACAGACTTTTCGAAGAGGTCCTTAGCCATTCCAACATATTGCGAACCCTGACCAGGAAAAAGAAATGCTTTTTTTGCCATAAATTTTTATACGATAATATTTATTAATTCAGCAATTAATCGATTGCCCAAACAACTAATGTTGAACCCCAGGTATAGCCTGCGCCAAATGCTGATAAAATTATTTTATCACCTTTTTTCACTTTACCTGCTCTGTAATATTCTACCAAACAGGAAGGAATTGTAGCAGCAGTTGTATTGCCGTAACGATCAATATTGACCATAACTTTATCTTTATTTAAACCCATTCGCTCAGCAGTTGCATCAATAATACGCATATTAGCCTGATGTGGTACTAAATAAGCTACATCATCGGAGGTTAAATTGTTTTTCTGCATTAATTCGAAAGAAACATCAGCCATTCCTTTTACTGCAACTTTAAAAACAGCCTTGCCATCCTGAAAAATATAGTGCATTTTTTTATCAACAGTTTCATGGGTTGGAGGATTTAAGCTTCCGCCGCCTTTCATATTTAAATATTTTTCACCTGATCCGTCTATTCTTAAAATATAATCCTGCAAGCCTAGACTTTTATCTTCCGTAGGTTCCAATAAAACAGCGGCTCCGCCATCGCCAAAAAGTATGCAATTATTTCTTTCAGTATAATCAGTAATTGACGTCATTTTATCAGCACCAATTACAAGAACTTTTTTACATTGACCGCTTTCTATAAATGAGCAACCAGTTTGGAAAGCAAACAGAAATCCCGAGCAGGCAGCTTCGATATCAAATCCCCACGCATTGCTTGCGCCAATATTATTTTGAACAATGCATGCGGTTGCAGGAAACAACATATCGGGAGTTACAGTTGCAACAATAATACAGTCAATTTCTTCCGGTTTTACATTATGTGTTTCCATTAAGTCTTTTGCTGCTCCAGTAGCGAGATCGCTCGTTGCGCCGTTTTCAATCATTCTTCTCTCTTTAATTCCCGTTCTGGTAACAATCCATTCATCCGTAGTATCAACAATTGATTCAAAATATTTGTTATCTAAAACTTTATCCGGAAAGTACATCCCTAAAGCTGTAATTATTGCATTATATTTTTTCTCTCTAGCCATTTATCTCTGCTTTATCAATTTGATTTGAATATTCAATTATTGAGTTGGTTAATTTCTGTACTAAGTTTTTCTGGTACATCTCGTCCGCTCTTAGCACCATATTCTTAAAGGCTTTCGGCGTGCTGGAACCATGTCCAATTATACTTATTCCGTTAATTCCGAGCAGAGGCACACCGCCGTACTCCTGGTAGTCCAACGATTTTAATGCTTTTTTTAAAGTGCCTTTTGTAATACCAATTTTCAATTTATCTAAAAAATTGGTATCAGCAGTTTGCTTTAAAAGATACTTTAACAATTTAGGAACAGCTTCACCAAATTTTAATAATACATTACCAACATAACCATCGCAGACAATAACATCAACCTCACCGGCAAGAATATCTCTGCCTTCAACATTGCCGATAAAGTTTAGTTTTGTTTGCTTTAAAAGTCTTGATGCCGCTTCCGAAACTTCATTTCCTTTTCCTTCCTCTTCACCCATACTTAGCACACCAATTTTCGGATTAATAATTCCACCCATTTCTTTTGCAAAGATAGAACCCATAACAGCATATTCAAAAAGATGAACAGGTTTTGAATCCTTGCTGGAGCCAACATCATAAAGATAGCATATTCCGTTTACGTTTGGCATTTCAGCACCAATGGTTGGTCTGCCGACACTTTTTATCCTTCCGGTAATTAACGTAGAAGCTGCCATCATTGCACCTGTATTTCCGGCGCTGACGAATGCATCCGAATTTTTATCTCTAACTAATTGTGCGCCAATTACAATCGATGATTTTTTTTTTGTTTTTAATGAGGATGCAGGGCTCTCACCCATTTCAATTACTTCATCTGCATTAATGATATTTTCAGAATTGAAATCTAGATTGTTTTCAGAAATAACTTTTTTTATTTCAGTTTCTTTACCAACAAGTAAAAGATCAAATGAGTCAGAGTGATTGTAAGCTTCAACAGCACCTAAAACTGCATTTAAAGGTGCATAATCACCGCCCATTGCATCGACTGCAATTCTGCAGCGCTGGTTGCTGCTTATTGTGCTATTCATCAATTAAATAAAAAGGAATTAACTTTTTGGAATGAACATAGAACGACCACCGTAATATCCGCAGGATGGGCATGCACGGTGTGTTAATTTCATTTCTCCGCAGTTAGGGCAACCACCCAATGATGGAGCTGTAGCTTTATAATGAGTTCTTCTCTTATCTCGTCTGCTTTTAGAAATTTTTCGTTTTGGATGTGGCATAATAAATCTTAACCTTCAATTATTTTTACTTGTTTTTTAATTTCAACAATGGTTCCCACCTGGGATCAATTTTTTCTACTACATAATTGCATTCACCTTCATTTAAATTTTTACCGCAATGGTAACATAATCCTTTGCAATCTTCTCTGCATAACTTTTTCATAGGAACTGCAAGAAGCGCATAATCTTTAACGTCTTCACTAATGTCTATTTTTTCAGAATCGGGATGAAGGTAATTTACTTCAGTTTTATCCTTTTCGGAATCAGGTATTTCACTTTCAAACAGGTAAACCATTCGATATCTGCTAGAAATTTCCTTTTTAAAAGCAATTGCACATCTATCACAAACAAGATTCGCTTCAATACTCGTTTCGGCATCCAGAATCATCTGGTTATCAAATTTGGTAAGAACTACTTCCGTTTTGTACTTGCCACAATACGGTTCGGTAATCTTTATTTCATCAATATTGCCTTCAAACAGATAATCATACGTACCGTTGGCAAGGTTTGAAATCTTAATCTTCATTGTATTGAACTTACGTAAAAAATGGCTACAAATATATCCATAGAATCCTTTATAATCAAACAAATTAGGGGAATACAGGAGCAATGATTTTAGCAGGTTAAAGTGCTTAAATAAGGTTATCTTAAATAGAGATTTTTGAAATAATTTAGTTAAGTCTTAAAATTACAAAATATTTTTCTGCTGATAGCTAGTTAATATGCTGGTCGTAAAAAACCTCACAAAAAAATTTAAGGACACAATTGCTGTAAATAACCTCTCATTTACAATTAAGCCGGGTAAAATATTTGGATTGCTCGGACCTAATGGTGCAGGAAAAACAACAACACTGCGGACAGTTCTAAATATTATAAAACCAACTAGCGGGACAATTTCTTTTGATGGCAAATCGATTTCAGATGAATACTACAACATGATTGGCTACCTGCCTGAGGAAAGAGGGTTGTACCAGAGAAGCAAAGTGATTGATATCTTAGCTTACTTTGCGTCGCTTAAAAATTTAAGCAAATCAGATGCACTCTTTAAAGCTGATGAGTGGTTGAAAAAATTAAATGTTAGCAGGTACAGAAACAAAAAAATTATCGAGCTTTCAAAAGGCAACCAACAGAAAATACAACTGATCGCTGCAATTGTTCACAATCCGAGGTTGTTAATTTTGGATGAACCTTTCACCGGATTTGATCCAATAAATCAGCAGGAAGTAAAAGAACTAATCCTAACATTTACTTCTGAAGGAAAGACAATTATTCTGTCTACTCATCAAATGGAGCTTGCAGAAAAGATGTGTGAAAATATTTTACTTATGAATAAAGGCAGCGAAGTGAAAAGTGGAAAGCTTTCGGAGATTAAAAGAATATTTGGTGGCAATAATGTGAAAGTTGAATTTTCGGGTGAGCGTAAATTAATTGATGGAATGCCAGAAGTGTTAAAATTCGATTCTTACAACAACTATTCTGAAATTCATTTAAAGGATGAAGTTTCACCCTCAAAATTTTTAAAGCAAATAATTCAAAAAGTTGATGTAAAACATTTTTCCGTAATTGAACCAACCTTAAATAAAATTTTTATTGATTTAATTAATGAAAACAACTGAGCAACGATGAAGAAAATCTGGACAATAGCTAAATGGGAGTACCTGGAAAAAGTAAAAACAAAAACATTTATTGTTTCAATAATAATCACTCCTATTATAATCATCGGTTTTTCAATACTGCCAACGTTATTATCAGATGAAGAGATGCCAAGAGTAAAAACAATTGGTGTTATTGATACATCGGGCACTTACTTTAATTTGCTCCGTGAAGAGCTAGAAAAATATAAAATTGAAGATAAACAGCCGCAATACATACTTATCAATCTAAATGAGAAAAATAAACCATTTGATCAAATTAGAGATGGCGCAAATCAAGCTGTATTAAGAGGTAAACTTGAAGGCTACATTTTGATGCTAGCTAAAAGTAAAGATTCATTAATTGTAGAGTACAGGAGCGAATCAATTGGAAATTTTAAGGACATTGGCAGATTTGAACATGCGATAAATTCTGCCAGGATACAAAAAAAATTAATACAGGAGGGAATTGAACCTGAACTAACATCATTTATTCAGAATAAAATTGAATTAAAACATATTAAATTGGATGACGAGGATATTGAAGCAAAGCAGGATTTTCTAATTACATTTTTTTCATCGTTTGTTTTTATTCTTTTGCTAATGATGATGGTTGTTTACTCTGGACAGATGCTTGTTCGCAGTATGCTGGAAGAGCGTTCAAACAGATTAATTGAAGTTTTGGTTTCAAGCAGCACACCTGAAGAACTTCTGGCTGGAAAAGTAATAGGGCTCAGCTCTTTGGGTTTTACCCAAATTTTTATTTGGTTTTTAATAGGACTAGCACTGGCCGGTAGTTCACTAATTCCTTTGGGTGCATTTGAAAACATATTGCCAATGCTGGTTTATTTTATTTTGGGTTTTCTATTTTACACTACGATTTTTGTCGGTATTGGTTCTGTTGTAACAAACGAGCAGGAGGCACAGCAGATTACCACATATATTAGTTTGGTTTTACTATTACCTGTCGTAATTGCAATGCCCGCAATCCAAAACCCGGATTTTGTAGTAATAAAAATATTTTCCTACTTCCCACTTACAATTCCATCTGTAATGCTTCTTCGATTAAATATCAGCAATGTTTCCGACTATGAAATAATATTAACAATTTTAATTATGCTTTTATCTATTATCGTGATGATAAAAATTTCTGCAAAAATTTTCAGGATAGGAATTTTATCTTACGGAATTAAGCCCACTTTAAAAGATATTATTGCATGGATAAAAGAATAAATCTCACATGATGATGCATCCAATCAAAGCAAGTATTAGCTAATGATAGTTGCTGCCTCCCTTGCTGCTGCTGTTCTACCAATGATCATATATCTTTTGCTAATCTGGTATTTTGATCTATATGACAGGGAGCCCTTCAAAGTCGTTTTGCTAAATTATTTCTGGGGAGCTTTCGGTGCCATTATTTTTGCTGTTTTCGGTGCTCTGCTTCTAACATATGTCATAAGCGGTATGACAGAAAACCAGGAACAACTCGACTATATTGGTACTATTGCGATTGCGCCGATCGTTGAAGAAATTACTAAAGGATTATTTTTATTTCTTACTGCCAGCAGATTAAGATTCGATAACATTACTGATGGAATAGTTTACGGTGGCGCAATTGGTTTAGGGTTTGGAATGACTGAAAATTTTCTTTATTTCATTACTTATTCAGAAAATATATCGGGATGGATTTATCTTGTAATTATTCGATCTTTTTTTTCTGCGGTAATGCATTGTGTCGCAACTGGAATTCTTGGTGCATTTTTCGGTTTTGCTAAGTTTAAGGATGTCTCTGTAAAAATAATTTTAATTCTATCAGGACTATTACTTGCGATTTTTATTCATTTCATTTGGAATTACAGCATAATTACAAAGCACTATGCTCCTCTTGGTTTTGTGTTTATGGGTGTTTCAATTATTCTTTTCTGCGCAATATTTGTTTCATCCGTTATAAGTGAAAGAAAAATTATTTATAACGAACTTCTTGAAGAATCTGAATTAGGAAATATTCCTACTCATCATACAACAATTTTAAGTTCGCTTAAACGAAACAACAAAGGCTGGATTGACGAATCAATCCGAAAAACATACATTAGAACTGCTACAACATTAGCTTTTAGAAAATACCAAATTAAAAGTCTTGCAGGAAGAAAGAAAATACTATATGAAAATGATGTTAGTGAACACAGAGAATTACTAAAAAAAATGCTTTTTACTGATGAAAAAGAAAATGAATAAAAGTACTATTTTTATTTTTGCAAATAAGCCCATTCTAAACCCAGAGAAAGTTAAACTTTTTGAAAATCTCAATTCCAATTATACTGTTTACCTCAATTCACTTTTATATTTAAACTGGATTGAAGTAGTCTCTTCAATTAAAAATAATTACGATGTTTACTATTGTATGAATTTTAACGATAAAGATTTTATACCTAAAAACTTTTTCCCTAGATTAAAAAATTTATTATTATTAGATAATAACTCAACCATTCAACTGGAAGAGACTTTTAAGAATTTACAACTTAAAAATTACACTAAATACCTTTTCATATTTTATAACTCAATTGGAATTAGTAATGAAGATATTAATAATACATTCAATTTACTTTCAATTGATAATATTTCAATCACAATTGGAAAAGCCAGGAACGATCAATTGATATTTGCAGGAACAAATAGTATAGATCAAGATTTTTTTGAGAAACTTTTTGCTGTGCGCTTTGAATACGACAATTTTGTAGAGCAAATAATTAAAGAAGATGTTTTTATTCACAAGATTACAAATAATTATTTATCAATAAATGATTTTACAGATGTAAAAAAACTTTATATTGAACTATCAAAAAAAGTTAGCTTAGCTTATTGCAGCGAAATTATGCACGAACGCTTCAATGATTTATTCGTCGAATACAAAGATTTATTAAATGAGTAAAGTTGGAATTTTCGGTGGTACATTCGATCCAATTCATATGGGTCATCTCATAACTGCACAGTCAGTTAGAGAAATTAGAAAGTTGGATAAAATTATTTTTATCCCGGCATACATATCTCCGCACAAAACATCTGCAGAGACAAGCTCAACAGAGCACAGATCTAATATGATAAAAATTGCTATTGAAGATGTTCCTTTTTTTGAATGTTCCGATATCGAAATTAAAAAAGGTGGAATATCTTATACAGTAGATACACTCCGCGAACTAAAAAAAATTTACGATGAAATTGAATTTATTATCGGGTACGATAATATTTTCTCCTTTAACAAATGGAAAGACCCGGATGATATTTTAAAGCTTGCAAAAATTTTAGTCTTAAAACGAAAATCATCCCTGCCACCGCCATTTGAAGACAAATACTATCATCAGGCTGTATTTGTACAAACAAGAGGAATTGAATTGAGCGCCACTGATATCCGTGAAAGAGTGAACCATAATCAGCCAATTCATTTTTTAGTACCGCAAAAAGTTAAAGAATACATCAATGAACACAACTTATACAGGAATTAAATTGAAGATATTATTGACAGGCGGTGCTGGTTTTATTGGTTCACAGATTGCTGATGCTTACATTGAAAGCGGGCACAATGTTTCTATAATTGATAATCTTTCAACCGGTAGAAAGGAAAATATTAATCCAAAAGCAAAATTCTTTGAAATTGATATTACAGATAAGTCTATTATTCAATTACTTAATGATGAAAAGTTTGATGTTGTAAATCATCACGCTGCACAAATTGATGTTCGCAAATCTGTTGCTGATCCTATTTATGATGCGAAAGTGAATATTCTCGGAACTATAAATATTTTGGAGAGTTGTGCAAAAACGGAAGTAAAAAAAATTATTTTTGCATCGACCGGTGGTGCTGTATATGGTGAACAAAAATATTTCCCCGCAGATGAAAATCATCCTGTTAACCCACTATCTCCGTATGGAATAACAAAATTAAGCATTGAGAAATATCTTCATTTTTATAAGGCTGAGTACGGTTTAGAATATTCTATTTTGCGCTATGCAAATGTTTACGGTCCAAGGCAAAATCCATTTGGTGAAGCCGGAGTGGTTGCAATCTTTGTAAACAAATTGCTAAAGGGTGAACAGCCAATTATAAATGGTGATGGAAATCAAACACGTGATTATACTTTCTCGGGCGATGTAGTTAAGGCTAATTTATTAGTTTTGAGTGAACCATCTTCAGATATTTATAATATTGGAACGGGAGTTGAAACAAATGTTAATGAATTGTTTAGAGTTTTAAATGACCTAACAGACGGCAATGCTGAGGAAAAGCATGGTCCTACTGCAAAAGGTGAACAGGTGCGAAGTGTTATTTCATCTGGAAAAATAATTAAAAAATTAAATTGGAAGCCCACTACATCATTGGTTGACGGATTAAAAATTACTCTCGATTACTACAAAAATTTAAAATAGAATTGTGTCGGCAAACAAAGAATTAATTGAAAATCTTTTTAAAGCAAACCGGAGATCTGTTGCCCGATCAATTTCCATTGTTGAAAATGACAATTCTGATTCGTCCGCCCTCCTTAAAAAAATTCATTCAAATATCGGGCAAGCATACAGAATTGGAATAACCGGTCCGCCCGGTGCAGGCAAAAGCACAATAACAAATCAATTAACAAAACATTACAGGAAACTAAATAAAAAAGTAGGAATTATTGCAGTTGATCCTACCAGCCCTTTTACCGGAGGCGCACTTTTAGGCGATAGAATCAGAATGAATGAAATCGGTATTGATGAAGGAGTTTTTATCAGAAGTATGGCAACACGTGGCAGCTTAGGAGGATTAAGCAAAAAAGCGATCGATGCTTCAGATGTTTTGGATGCAGCCGGTTTTGATTTGATTATTTTAGAAACGGTTGGCGTTGGACAATCGGAACTGGATATTGCACAAGCCGCCGATACAACAATTGTAGTGCTTGTACCTGAATCAGGAGATTCAGTGCAAGCCATGAAAGCAGGATTAATGGAGATTGCCGACTTTTTCGTTTTAAATAAAAGTGACCGACCCGGCTCCGAGCAAGCTATCGCATCTTTACAAACAATTTTAATGATGAAAGATCATGATGAAAAAACATGGATGCCGAAAATCATTAAAACAATCGCCTCAGAAAACAAAGGTATTTTAGAAATAGCGGGTGAAATAGAAAGACACAAGACTTTTATGAATGAAAACAATTTTTTTATTCAAAAGAGAGAAAGTCAAACAAAAATAAGGATTAAAGAAATTGTTGAAAGTAAAATCCGCAAGCAAATATGGAGTGAAAGTGGAGAAAAATTCTTAAATTCCTCTTTAGAAAAAGTTGTTTTAGGGGATTTATCTCCGTACTACATTGCTGAAGAAATTATTTTGGATTTTATAAATCGAAACAATTAATATTTATGCCGCGGAACGGCCCAAACTCTCAAAAAAATTCAAGAAGGCTAACTAATGGGAACTAACAGCCAACCATTCATACCGGAATTAACAGAAAATCAAGTAATCATTCGCGATACAATTCGAGATTTTTCTGAGAACAAAATTCGCCCTAAAGTAATGGAGTGGGATGAAGCTCAACATTTTCCAATAGAAATTTTTAAAGAGCTTGGCGAACTAGGATTTATGGGAATAATTTTTCCTGAAGAGTACGGCGGTGCCGGTTTAGGCTACACTGATTTTGTTATTATAATAGAAGAATTAGGAAAGGTTGATCCTTCCGTTTCGCTTTCCGTTGCGGCACATAATGGTTTATGCACAAACCACATTTTCCGATTTGCAAGTGAAGATCTAAAGAAAAAATATTTGCCGGATTTGGTTTCAGGTAAAAAAATTGGTGCGTGGGGATTGACTGAACCTTCTTCCGGAAGTGATGCTGCTGGAATGAAGACCTTTGCAGAGAAAAAAGGAAACAAATACATCTTAAATGGAAGTAAAAACTTCATCACTCATGGTTCCTATGGCGGCACATCAGTAATAATAGCAATTACTGATAAAGAAGTAGGTAAACACGGAATTTCTGCTTTCGTGCTTGAACAGGGTATGCCCGGTTTTATAGTTGGGAAAAAAGAAAACAAGCTTGGTATGCGGGCATGCGAAACAACTCAGCTTGCTTTTGAAAATTGTGAAGTGCCGGAAGAAAATTTGATTGGAAAAATAGGTGAAGGATTTATTCAGGCAATGCAAATACTGGAAGGCGGAAGAATTTCTATCGCCGCTCTCAGCATAGGATTGGCGCAAGGTTGTTTAATTGAATCACTTAAATATTCGCAGGAAAGAGAACAGTTTGGAAAACCACTTTCCGCATTTCAGGCAACACAATTTAAACTAGCAGATATGAAAACAAACATCGATGCTGCAAGGCTTTTAACTTTCCGTGCTGCAGCTATGAAAGATAAAGGACTGCCAAATGTACGTGAAGCAGCAATGGCAAAACTTTTTTCGAGTGAAGTGGCTGAAAAAGCCGCAAGCGAAGCTGTTCAAATCCATGGAGGTTACGGCTTTGTAAAAGATTATCCGGTTGAAAAATTTTACCGCGATGTAAAACTTTTAACCATTGGCGAAGGAACTTCTGAAATACAAAGAATCGTAATCGCAAGAGATTTATTGAAATGAAATCAATCGGCACACAAATAAAAAAGAACGAAACTTTTCAAAATAGATCAGTTTTTCAAAAAGAACTAATCAGAAATCTGAAAACTGAAAAAGATAAAGTTAAACTAGGTGGTGGTGAAAAAGCTATAAAAAGACAAAAAGATAAAGGTAAACTTACGGCTCGGGAGCGATTGGATATTCTATTAGATAATAAAAAAGATTTTTACGAGTTAAATACTTTTGCAGCCTACGATATGTATAAAGAATTTGGCGGTGCTCCTTCCTCGGGGACTATCTTTGGTATCGGGAAAATTAGTGAAAGATGGTGTGTAATTGTTGCTAACGATGCAACTGTTAAAGCAGGTGCCTGGTTTCCTATCACTGCAAAGAAAAATTTGCGTGCACAGGAAATTGCTATGGAAAACCACCTGCCAATAATTTATTTAGTTGATAGTGCAGGCGTTTTCCTTCCTATGCAAGATGAAATTTTCCCTGACAAAGAACACTTCGGTAGAATTTTTAGAAACAATGCTGTTATGTCTTCAAAAGGAATTCCTCAGATTGCAGCAATAATGGGTCCTTGTGTTGCGGGAGGTGCATATCTTCCGATAATGAGCGATGAAGCTTTAATTGTTGAAGGTGAAGGTTCTGTCTTTTTAGCAGGTGCTCATCTAGTGCGTGCAGCAATTGGAGAAAAAATTGATAACGAGACACTGGGTGGTGCAAAAGTTCAATCGAATATTTCTGGTGTTACAGATTACGTAATGCAAAATGATGAAGAATGTTTAACACAAGTTCGCAGTCTTGTAGATAAATTTGGAAAGCACGATACTGCAGGATTCGATAGAAAAAAATCACAACCACCTAAATTCAATTCAAAAGAAATTTACAGTGTGCTTCCAGAGGATACAATAAAACCATATGATATGTATGAAGTAATAGCTAGAATTGTAGATGATTCAAAAATTGATGAGTACAAAGCTGGCTATGGTAAAACGGTAATTACAGCTTATGCAAGAATAGATGGCTGGGCAGTTGGTATTGTAGCTAATCAGCGCAATGTTGTAAAAACCGAATCGGTAAAAGATGCTGGTGAAATGCAGGTTGGCGGTGTTATATATTCTGACAGTGCAGATAAAGCAACTCGCTTTATAATGAACTGTAATCAGAAAAAAATTCCTTTGGTGTTTTTACAGGATGTAACAGGATTTATGGTTGGAAGTCGAGCAGAGCATGGCGGAATAATTAAAGACGGTGCAAAAATGGTAAATGCTGTTGCCAACTCAGTTGTACCTAAAATCACATTGATTATCGGAAATTCATTTGGTGCAGGAAATTACGCGATGTGCGGCAAAGCTTACGATCCAAGATTTATTTATGCTTATCCTAATGCAAAGATTGCAGTGATGGGCGGCTCGCAGGCGAGCAGTGTTTTATTAGATATAAAAATTAAGCAGGCAGAAAAGAAAGGTAAAAAAGTTTCCGAAAAAGAAAAGCAGAAACTGCTAGATGAAATTACAAAAGCATACGATGAAAAAAATAATCCTTATTATGCTGCTGCAAGGCTGTGGGTAGATGAAATAATTGATCCTGCGGAAACAAGAAAATATATTTCAATGGGAATTGAAGCTGCAAATCACAATCCTGAAATTCCACGCTTTAATCCCGGCGTTATACAGACTTAGATGAAGGCAAAAACGCTTTCAATCATCGCATTAATATTTACTCTAAATCCAACTAATATTCATTCGCAACAAAGCGATCTCTCAAAAGCTGTAAACTATCTTTCTGAATTTATTTCCTCAGATTATTTCATCGAATTAAAAAAAGAAACCTCAGACTTAGCTTTAGTTGATACAATTTATTTACGTGCAATTGATTATTATCAAAACGATTATGCAGAAGCATTACTTTCTCTAACCTTTACAACTGTTCCATATAGAGAAGTCCCACTAAAAATACCTTTATTCAACCTCCGTCTATCCTATCCATTAATTTCTGCAGATGAGCAAACGTTCAAAAGAAAAAATGAAAATCTTCCTTCACGTTTTCTTCATGATTCACCAGAAAATGATTTTGGCGATAAAGATAAAATTGCTCACTTTTTTGGCAATGCATACATCGGGTATGCAGAAAGTATTTTGGATTTAGCAGACGTATTTGGTTATTTTGTGGAAGCTTTTGAGGAAGATTTTAAAGCGCAGTCAAAAATTGATTTTCGAGATATTGAAGTGAATTGGCTTGGTGTTTTATTCGGAAATTTGCTTGAAGAAAATAAAAAAATCCTTCCATCGGAAGTTATAATTACCCGATCATTAAGATATAGCAGTTTTGTTTTATGAATACCGTACTCATCATTGATGATGAAAAGGAAATTTGCGAAAGCATAAAAATGATCCTTGAATACGAAGGATTTGCTGTAAACACATCCACTTCTGCAATCAAGGGATTGAAATTTTTTGAAGAAAACAGGGTTGCTTGCCTGTTGCTCGATATTCAAATGCCCGAAATGAATGGTTTCGAAGTTCTCAAAAAGGTCAAGCAAATTAACCATTCAATCTCAGTTGTGATTATTTCAGCGCATGGAAGTGTTGAAAATGCAATTAAAGCAACAAAACTCGGCGCGTTTGATTTTATCGAAAAGCCGATTGACAGGGCGAAACTTTTAATCAGTGTGCGAAATGCTGTTGAGCAATCCAAACTTCTGAATGAGAACATCGAAATTAGAAAATCACTCGAAGGAGAAGGGGAAATACTTGGCAAAAGTAAGGCGATAAAAAGTATTTTAGAGTTGATCGAAAAAGTTGCACCACTCAATACACGCATTTTAATTACAGGTGAAAACGGAACAGGAAAAGAGCTTGTCGCTAGAGCAATCCACAAACAAAGCCTTAGAAAGGATAAACCATTTATTGAAGTTAATTGCGCTGCAATTCCAAATGAATTAATTGAATCGGAATTGTTTGGACACGAGAAAGGCTCATTTACCGGAGCAGTTTCGCAGAGAATCGGAAAATTTGAACTTGCAAATAACGGGACAATTTTTTTGGATGAAATTGGAGATATGAGTCATCAGGCACAGGCAAAAGTTTTAAGAGCAATTGAGGACGGAAAGATTGAGCGTGTAGGCGGTGGTAAAAAAATTAATGTTGATGTAAGAATTATTGCAGCGACAAACAAAAATCTTCAGGAAGAAATAGAAAATGAAAATTTCCGGGAAGATTTGTATCATCGTTTAAATGTAATTCCTGTAAATATTCCACCATTAAAAGACAGAAAAGATGATATACAGATCTTGGTTGAACATTTTGCAAATGATATCACATCAAAACATAAAAAGGCACCAGTAAAATTTTTAGATGAAGCAATAAAACTCCTAAAAGAAAATAACTGGAGCGGCAACGTACGCGAATTGAAAAACGTTATTGAAAGAATAATTATTATTGTTGATAAAAAAGAAATAAGCAGAAAAGACATTGAATTTCTATTTAAACCGGGGAAAGAAAGCGTTGATGACATAATTGATGGAAGTAATTCGTTCCAGGAATTTAAAGAAAAAGCTGAACGCGCTTTTATTGTTAAACAGTTGAACGAAAATAATTGGAACATAAGTAAAACTGCAGAGCTGATGGATATTCAGCGCAGCCATCTTTATAATAAAATGAAAAAATATGAAATAGAAAAAGGAGAGGAATGATGAGTACAATTTTCTCCAAAATCATTAACAAAGAAATTCCTGCGGATATCGTTTATGAGTCAGAAAATATTTTAGCATTTAGAGATATCAATCCGCAAGCGCCGGTACATATATTGATTATCCCTAAAATAGAAATTCCAAAAGTGACTAATATATACGGTAAAGAACATGCAGTATTACTAGGGGAAATGATCGATGCAGCAAACAAGCTTGCAAAAGAAATGAACATTGCAGATGATGGCTTCAGATTAGTCTTTAACTGCGGTAATCACGGCGGGCAGGAAGTTTATCATTTGCATATGCATTTGCTTGGCGGCAGAAAAATGAAATGGCCCCCGGGCTAAAATTGTTCTAATCCTAACTTTTTACTTAAGGAGAGAGGTGTTACGAATTAACTCTGAACGGATTTACCATTATTTGCAATTTTTTATCAGTCTCTGCAGTTCCAAACACTACTGATTCATAGCCATACTTATCCCTTATTATTGTGACTGCACGCAGCATTTTTCTTCTTTTAATTTCTTCCCATTCAAACAGTTCTTCCTGTTCGGAAAATTTTGAAAACTTGCTTAAACCAATTCCAATCAATCTTACTGCTACTCTCCGTGTGCAAGCTTTCATCAGCATATTCCAAGCTGCATCAAAAATAATTTTATCATCATCGGTAGGTTTTATTTTCCGTGAACGTGTTAATGTTTTAAAATCAGAATAACGTAATTTTATATTTACTGAAGATGTGAACCAGTTTTTATCTCTTAGTTCCTGGCAGACTTTTCCGGTTAGTTTAAATAATTTTTCTTTAAGAAATTTTTTGCTTGTTACATCAGCAAAAGTTCTTTCGTGCGATATGCTTTTCTGCTCGTGTATGAATGTTAAATATTCACCCCCCTTTCCGCAGGCTTTTCTGTAAAGATCAATTCCATATTTACCGTAAGCTGCAGCAAAATAATCCTGCGGAAGTTCGGCTATATCTCCAATCTTGTAAATTCCTTTTGAGTGAAGATCTTTTAAGGTTACTTTTCCCACTCCCGGAATTGATTCAACAGGCATTGGGGCAAGAAATTCTTTTTCCATTCCTGGCAAAATGTAAGTAATTCCATTCGGCTTTAAACAATCCGAACCAATCTTTGCAATTGTTTTGTTGCTGCCAATTCCAATTGAACACGGAAGAGAGAGTTTTTTCCATATTTCTCTTTGTAGGTATGAAGCAAAAGTAAAAAGCGAACCGTAAACATTTCTACAACCTGTAAAGTCCATGTAAAATTCATCAATAGATGCTTGCTGAACCAAAGGTGCATATTGCAATAAAATATTTTTTACTGCTCTGGAAAAGCGGGAATACTCACCATGGCTGCCATGAATGTAAATTCCGTGCGGACAAAGCCTGTAAGCAGTTCGTATCGGCATAGCAGAGTGCAAACCGTAAGCTCGTGCTTCGTAGGAACATGCAGCTACCACTCCCCTTCCAAATTTCGGATCGCCGCCAACTATTACAGGCTTTCCTCTCAGCGAAGGATCAAGTATCCTTTCAACCGAAACAAAAAATGCATCTAAATCTAAATGGAAAATTGTGCGCATTTAATTGAGTGATTTATTTTTTAGTTTCATTATACATTGCAACCGCCATTTCAGTGAGTTGTTCTTTAAGTTCTTTTGGAACGTAAACACGGTCGTAATATTTATCATCTTTTCCTTTTTCTCTTGGCGCACCAATAAACAAACCAGTATCCCCTTCAACCAATGTAAATCCTTTTATATTAAAACCTTCTTCAGTTTCAACATCAAAGAAAGCAACAGTTTTGCCGGTGCCGTTAAATGGATTCATTCTGCTAATTTTCATTTTTTCCCTCTTTTGAGTTTGTGAATGTTAATGGTTAAAATTATTATAATTATTATTTAATATCCACAAAGATTTATTAATTGACGGATATTTCTTGCAACCTTGGATAAGCTTTAACTATAGTATTCGGCACTTCAACTTTATCTTTTTCTTCAAGCAAATGGATCAGTTCAAATGCGTTTGCAACTGCATCCCCCTGTGGATGGTTATTTGTAATTATATGTACTTCCTTTACTTTTTTCTGTATTGATTTTATTTTCTGTTCAATTTCTATCAGCTCGCCAGGTGAATAAAGATATTTATACCGCTCACTTCGTTCTTCATACGATTGTTTTTTGCTAAAATTATTAATTGAATTTTTCCAAGCTTCAATGTTTCTCCCGTGAAAACGAATATATGCTTTATCATTTATGATAATTGGTTCAAAAGAAATTGCCTGCTCGATTTGCGGCTGATCAATCGTGCAGAAAGTTAGATTGGCTTGTTTAAAAAAATCAAATGCCTTTTTGTTCTGCCACGATGAATGCCGGACCTCAACAAAATTTTTATAATTGGGAAAAATATCTTTCAAGTCCTGAATGAATTGAGTTGCAGAATTATCGTAAGGAAATGAATACGGAAACTGAATGAGCAGTCCACCTAGTCTTTCGGCTTTAGCTAATAGATCAAGATTATATCGAACTGCTTTAACATTTTGTTCATCATATTTTCTTTTGTGTGTAAAATCCTGGTGCAGTTTAACATGAAAAATAAAATCAACGTTATCAGATACTTTTCTTATCCAGCCTTCAACTATTTTTGGGCTAAGGTATGCATAGTAGGTTGAGTTTACTTCAACACAATTAAAATAGCGTGAGTAAAATTGAAGCCAATCAAATTTTGTAGACTGATTCTTTGGATAGAAATTTGGCACCCAATCTTTATAGGACCAGCCCGCCGTTCCGATATAGTATTTGGGCATATTCACCCCGCTTTCTTTTTTTCCATACTCCTGTAAACACCAACCACAATACCAACAATTTTAAATGAAGGATGTTTCCTATCAATCATAATTGGTTCGTACTCCGGATTTTCTGAGATCAGTTCAATTTCATTTTTCTTTTTATAAAATCTTTTTACAACTGCAGCATCATCTAAAATTGCAACTACAATCTGTCCGTTATTTGGTTCAAGATTGGGATTAACAATTACAATATCACCGCTAAAAATGTAAGCGTCTTTTAAGCTGTCCCCTTTTACCCTAAGTAAAAAAGAATCCTTTGGCATTCGTGCAATTGTCGGCAGTTCAATTGTATCAATTGCATCGGGATAGATTGTAAGAGGATTGCCGGCTGCAACTTCTCCAAGCACAGGTTTTGGTACAAAGAATTTTTCATCCAACGTGAGTTCAATACTGCGTGAAAGCTTTGCATTCCTTTTTATAAATCCTTTCTTTTCAATTGATGTAAGATGCTGCTGAACTGTTGCCCTGTTTTTGTATCCAAAATGCCTAGCAATTTCTGCTAAGGTTGGCGGCATTCCTTTTCCTTTTATTCGATCAATTAAATAATCGAGAATATTTTTTTGAATTTTTGTTAAATCTTGTTTCATTATCCTGCTAAATAAAAAATACCATACATTTGTATGGTAATATAATTTATATGCAGATATAAGTCAAGAGGTAAAAAGACAGTGTAAAAGCAGATATGCAAAAAATCAGTTAACGAAAATCTTTTTTAGAGACTCGTACATCTTTTCGCGGAAAATAGGTTTGGAAATAAAATCGTTAAAACCTGTAGCAATAAATTTTTCTCTATCACCCGGCAGAACATAAGCAGTAACAGCTATAATTGGAATGTTTTCAAAACCTTGCATCTGATGAATGGCTTTTAAAGCATCAAGTCCATTATACTCACCCTGTAGATTAATATCCATCACAATAAAATCGAATTTGTCTGATTGCAGTAGTGGAACAGCTTCTTCGAAACTTGCTGCAAATTGGATGTTTTTCAATTCTTTCATCTGGACTTTGAAAAGTATCTGAGAATCAACCTGGTCTTCAATGCAGAGACAGCTTAAATTCGCTAAATAATTATTTTCAGAAACCGGCTGCGTTTCATCAATAGTAATTTCTTCTTCCGGAACAGCTTCATCGAGTTTGGTCTGTTCAGGAATGTTTACTTCTGCTGATTGCTTAGCAGTAACTTTGGCTTTTGGCTCATCAACAGTCTCCCCTGAATCAACTATTTCTTCTTCAATTTCAATTTCTTCTTTTTCAATAAATGGTTCAGGCTGTTTTTTTGAGATCAGTTCATCAGTAACAAACGGAGTGGGCTCAAATGTATCTTCAGGAATATCATCAATTACAGGATCTTCTTCTATTATTTCAGGTTCTGATGTATGCTGCTCTTCAACAACTTCAGATTCAAACTTTTGTTCCTCTTCAATAAAACCTACTTCTGACTTTGGTTGTTCTTCTACTATTTCAGGCGTTGCCTCAGGTTCCTTTTCTAATACTTCGGATTCTACTTCTACATTAAGCTTCATTGGAAAACTGAATACGCAATCTTGCTGTTCATTCGAATCGCCATACACAACAAATTTGCCGTCTAATATTTTTAGTAGCGAGCTTATCATCTGAAAATTTAATCTCGAAACACCTACTTCTTTAGGATCTTTATTTTCAGCAAATAACTGTGTTAACTTATTGAAAAGTGGCTCTGAAATTCGTGCAAAACCATCTGAAACGTTGATGTTAAAAACATTTTTATCAAAAGGATAAGCAGAAAAATAAATTTTCTTTTGGTCCGTAATTTTACTTACCATTCGCATTATGCTATTTACAGTACTTTCAAAAATTCTCCGGTCAGTTTCAAATTTTAAGGATGAAGATATTTTACCATATGCAAATTCAATATCGTTTAAGCCAGTTACTTCTTTTATGTTTTTATCCAACGACTCAACTAATTGTGTAATTGCAAACGGTTCAATATTTAGATCTGATTTCTTTTTGTGAATTTCAGAGAACTCAATTATTGAGTTCATTAAGCCGAGGAGCGAGCTCCTGTTTTGATTAATTATATCAACAGCTTCATTCTGTTCAGGTGTTAGTTCATCAATACTTTCTGAAAGTTCCTGAGAAAAACCTAAAATCACATTCATTGGTGTAAGAATTTCGTGAAATACACCTGATAAAAATGAACTATCAAGCGGTGACTCGCTGCTCTTTTCTTTCACAGGTTTTTCAATGATAACTTCTTTAACTATTTCTCTTGGTTTTTCGTCTGTTCCAGTCTCTGTCACTTGTAGCTTTGCCAATATTGAATAGGCTTCGATTTCCGATTGTGTATCCAATATTGGTGTTGCTGTCAGATTTGTTGGGAGAAAATTCCCCTCACTTGTTCTTAGTTGGACGGAAATTGTAACAGGCTCCTGAATTTGTGATTGAAAAATAGTGTTATTTAGAAGTGTTCTATCTTCTCCTTCACAAAGAGATGTTAATGATGATTTTAGTAATTCGTTCCCTGGTAATCCAAGTTTTGAAGCTGCAATATCGTTTGTAAAGGTTATTATACCCAATGTATCGGTCAGAAAAATTAAATCGCTGGAATTGTAAAAAACTGTTTTATATAACTGATTGTTTTTCTCAAGTTCTAATGTTTCAGTGACATCTCTTATTGTGTTAAAAACTGCATCATTCTCTTCATATTTAAATTTGATTTTACTAATCTGAACAAAAATAAAATTTCCATCTTTTCTTCGATGTCTGTAAGGTTTTGAAAACTCACCTTCTTTTAATATTTCTTCAGAAGTTTCTAAAAGATTCTGAATGTCTTCAGGATTGTAAAGATCAGTAAGATCCATTTGTAAAAATTCTTCCCGTGTGTATCCATATAAATTAATGGCTGCTTCGTTTACTTCTAAAAAGCGTAAATTTTCCTCGTCATAAATAAAGATTGGTTCAGGATTTGATTTTATTAGTATTTCGTACATTTCACCTCTGAGCTTTAGCTATTATCTTAAAGTAATAGTTCCTTCTATTTTTTCAAAATTTTTATCAATCTCTGTTGGTCAATCAGGATTCATCTCAAGTATTTTCAGGCATTTTTTATTTCCTTCCCAAAGTCTCCAATTGCTTCTAAATGTTCATTTAAGTCAATTATTATGCCATTATCATCAGATTCAATAAAGTCATTCGCAGCTATTGATTGTAATTTGCTAGATATCTCTGTAATAATTTAGTCACTAATCCTGTTAAAATTTCTGACAATTAAATTACAAAATTCTATATTTGATTGCCTAAGATAACCTTTTGCATTAATATTTGCAGAAGGAGTATCAATCCATGCCTTAATTTCGCCTCAATTTTATACTAATAAATGCAATTTGATTTTTTTGAAATTTAAGGATTCTATTTGAATAGCAGATAAATTGTTGAGGTTTTGGATTTCTCTTGAAGTTGGAAAAATTAAAAATTATTGTTTGCGGTAGGTTTAAATCCTTTAGACTCTACTCCCCTAACTGATTGAAGATTTAATAAATGAGAACATAACTAATTAGCATTTCACGTTGTTATTATAGCTTGGAGTAACTAATTATATGTAGTTTTTACCTTCAATTTAAGATTTTTCCTCTTCAAGCTGGACAAAAATTGCTCATAAAAGTACTTTTGATCAGTAGTTGGTTGTCATCCAATACCAATAGTTAGGTTAATTAAAATGATTGGATAATTTGTCTTTCCTAATTTATGAAAGTGTAGCGTTTCGAATAAATATAGCTAGCTTTTTGTGAGATGAAATTCTGATTCGAAATGTTTTTTTATAATCAGTGTGCATTCCAAAAATTAAACCTAGCTTGAATTCTCATTCATTTTTCGTAAATGATATCGAGCGTAAGTGTTTGCCCGGAATGCAGAAAAGGAATTAATAAATTGTAAAGGCCTTTTTGACCATTGAATTTCAAACGATAGTCATGTCCTACTAAGTCAAATGATTTAAACTTTGACGGTACAGAAATATTTATTCCAATTTGTTCTACAATTGATCTGCCCTTATTCTTTATTCGAATTATCAGCTTTGAGTCATCTTTGAAATCAACAGCATTAGTTTCAACTTCGCTTTTAGTTATAATCCAGTTTATTAATTCAGGATAGGTTGTGATTAAAGAATTTTTCTGTCTTGCAACATCAACTGTTAATTTTATCTTTTCTTTTAATTGATCACCTGACTTCAAAAAAAATTTTTCATTAATTATGTGTGTGAGAATTTTATGATTTTTTTGAGTTTGATCATAGAGATGATTTAATTCTAAACTATAATTTTCATTATCAGTTTTAATAATCCCATCAAAAACATTTAAATAATTTGGTATTAATCTTTGCAAAGGGTTTATTTTACTTCCATTTTTCAAAAATGAAACCTCAAAATGTGGACCGATTATGAAATCATAATAATCTATTAGATTTACGCTCTTTAAATCTGATTCAGTTGTATTTATAAACTGAACGCCAAAATATTTCTGTCTGCTGCTATTATTTAATACTCTTGATGTCTCTTCAAAAATTGATTCAATGTGAGATGAATCTTTATTTATATGATTAAAAGCATCAAACAATAAATTAACATTTCCGGTAGAAGAGAGTTTGTATATTTGTTCAAACGATTTTGAAATTGCCGATGCAGAAATGAAAAAATTTAAAGGTACTTTTTCCTTTTTGAAATGAGGTATGGTTCCACCAATAGTTTTGTTTATATTTTTTACCCAAACGGAAAATAATGTTGCAGAATCGTAAAATTCTGGGAAAGGATTTACCCAAGCAGAAGGATTACCAG
This sequence comes from Ignavibacteriaceae bacterium, assembly GCA_013042995.1. Lineage (GTDB taxonomy): Bacteria > Bacteroidota > Ignavibacteria > Ignavibacteriales > Ignavibacteriaceae > IGN2. Next base: position 32,167 of record JABDPB010000135.1, read on the forward strand.
TGAGCCAATTTATTCCATTTAAAATAAATCTATTGAATATTTCTTTTTGTTGCTCACTTAAAGAAATTTGTGATAACTGAAAACCAAACCATAGAGCTTTTCCGTCTTCTTTTTCAATTGTAGCTGCACCAGTAAAAGGATTAACAGTGTTTCTCTTCAGATCATAAGTTCCAATAACTTTGGCTTGTGTGGTTAATTCTTCTGCAAATAAAGGTGTTAATCGATTAAGTATTAGAAAATTTTTGTCTGCAGTTAAATCCTGAGTTATAATATTTGAACTTAAAAACGAAAATTGTTGTGCAATATTATCAACAATCGGAAGTTCCTTGATTTTTAGATTTATTAAGATTTCGAGAACATCGGGTATCCTTTTTCTTAGTTGCGGATCGAATGTTCCCAATTTACCAAGGACAAAGATGCTCTTCCCTTCATTTAAATATTCTTTTAGATTTTCAATGGCTTCATTACTTAAAATTTCTACAGATGGTAGAATTAAAACATCTATTTCATTGAAATCAAAATCATTTAAATCATTATCGTCAAATACAATGTAGGAGAGCTTTTTGTTTAAGAAAAATAATTCCCAATGGAGAATTGGTAAAAAGTTTTTATCATTTTTATGTAGAAGCTGTTTTGTTAATTCCGAGTGAACGATTCCAATTTTTACATCATTTATTTCTTGCGAAAAAGAAAATGAATAAGTCAAAATCAGAAAAAGAATTGTAATAATACTATCACGAATGAACTTTATCATAATCAATATAGTAAGTTCTTGATTCGCCCTTTTCTAATTCATCAATATATAGAGTAATAAACTGAGATTCATCCTGATGATTGTACTTTGCCATCTTAGTACCAATGATTTCTACGTTTAGGGCAATGTTGGTTACATTCTCATTGATATCCACATCCAAAGCCAAATCATTAATATTTGATATTCCATAATTTGTAATTGTAATTACAACTCTTGAGCTACCTCTTTTTTGAGTACTTAGTTCCACGTATTCTCTTTTATCATACCACTCCTGTACTTCGGAAAGAGTTGCAATCCAAAAATGTTTTTCTTTTAGTTCATTAATAACATCTTTTACAACTGTTACATTTTCATCAGTACATTGGTATTGAGGATGCACTTTAAATACAAATAAACCACCTTCAAATGCAATTCTATCAATATCTTCCTGATAAGTATAAAATTGAAATTCTTTTTGAGTTAGGCCGAAATCTCTAACTACTTCCTTATCATCTCTTGCGGTTTTTGTAATTAAAGTAATTCTTTCATCACCTCGTATTAATGTTTTGGGAACCGATCTGTCAATTAGAGAATCTGTAAGGAAATATTTAAGGCCGTTTTTAATCGAAGCTTTAATGCTGTTCTCATTGTGTAATCCATTCAGGGGAAACATTCCATTGATATTAAATCCTAAAGCTTTTTTGAAAATTGAATTAGATTCACTTAAACGCTTTAGCTGATTATTAAAATTATAAAACTTATTCGATTCATCTTCCAAATAGGAAATAAAATTTAAATTAACAATTGGTGCGCATTCACCTAATGCCGATAACTGTTTCACATCAACTAATTTTTCCTTAATAAAAATATCCTCAACAAAAAATGTCGATTTTATTTTTTCTTCTCTGATAATAGCCAATAGGTTTTTTAGATTTGATATATCACCTGTGATCATTGGTGTGATTGCAGCAGCACTTTTAAAGCCATTTGGCCATTCACGCAAAAAAGCAATTGGATTATAATTTAACCAGCTCACACAGTTGTTAAATAATCTTTCGAAAACAACATAATCCTGCTGCAGACCCAAAATCGAATTTAATTCAAATCCCATCCAAACAAATCTGCCTTTTCCATAGTTTCCGTATACAATTCCGGCTGTTTGCTTAATTCCTTCTCGAACCAAGCCATCTTCCAGTCTGTGATTGTACCAAAAGCTTACTTGCTTCGTTCGCGGGTCTAATACTTCAGCTGCAACTGGTCTATCCCAAACAGCTATGCTTAAAGGAAAGCCAGCTGGTATGTTTGAAGTTAAAGGTAAGCCACCTCTTAATGTATGGATTTTTGTTCTATCGCTATACCCAATTTCTTTTGTGTGTTTTATTCCAAAAACATCTGATAAAAACTGCCATCCGCGCCATTTTCCATCGCTTGAATAAGAAGCAGAACCTCCCGTTGCAAAAATACTTCCGCCCTGTTCTAAAAATTTTTTTATGTTTACAATTTCTTCATCGCTCAGCGATTTTGCCCCTGGCAGAACTAATAGTTTGTATTCAAAATGTTCTCCCGCTTCAATTTGCTGATCAGAAATAACATCGGAGTTAGCTGAAATATTGTTAAAAAATTTTTGCCAAGTTTTCAAATTTTCTTGCTGCCAGGTACTTTCATCTGGCAACATATATTTTGTGTAATCAGAATTTAAAATTGCAATTTTTGGAGATGAGCCGAAAAGAAGATCTTCTGCAGAGCTAAAATCAGGTAACAATTGTGCAGTGTCAAATCTGCCATAGACAGATTTTAAGATAAGCAGATAAACAAGCACCGAAATGATCATTACTATTATCCCAGACAGAAAGAGAATAAAAATATGTGACCTATATTTAGGGACACCGTTTACCGCCACTTTATTTCTCCAGCGTTCGATTCATCTGTTTTATCGGAAGCATTTAAAGTTTGCACTACCAAAAACTTCTGTTTTGGTAATTCAATTTTTTGCTCTGTTTGCATTTCTTGAATAACGTCTTGGTCCTGTTCTGAAATATTTTCCTTAACTGCTACTGGATTGTAACGTTCCTTAAACATGGTATTTTTATGATTAGGTTGAACACCATCATCAAGAAAAAATTTTTTTATTTTCGGTTCTTTCGGCACAATATACTCTGCGTTGAGATTTGCAGGTTTAGTTGGCGGTTGCGGTTGTACTTTCCCTTCCCGAATTTTAAATAAAATATATGCGCCAACCGCAAGTATAAACGTACTAATAGTTGCAACCAGTATAATTGTAGAAAGAATTGGTATCAGTTCCATTTGTTTGCCCTCAAAGTTTTTGTTGTTATTATCCTGATCGTTCCAATTTACCCCATATCATTTTTATGCCTAAAAATTCCTCAACTGTAGACATGGTTTTACATATATCAATTATCAGTATGAAAATCATCCTGTAAAAAATAGCATAGCCAATTAATCGGAATTCTTCTTTTTCTGCGGCAACGCAGTAAAGTGCGGCAACAATATCAAGTAAAGCCAAACCTGCCCACCAGTAAAAAATTAGTGTTGTAAATCCGAAAAAAAGTGCAGCAACAATAAAAAATAAGTGTGCAGCAAGATTCATTGGAGGCCAAATGAGTGCTTCGTAAAACATGGACCAAAGAATAAATGTATCGGAAAATTTTATTGTTGGATTGATAATCAACTTTTTATGTTTTCTTATTGATTGTAATATACCTCTAGTCCATCGGTAGCGCTGCTTTAAAAGCTGCTGTAATTTTATTGGGGCTTCTGTAAAGGAAATTGAATTCGGTTCGTAATTAATTTTCCAGCCTTTGGATAAAATTCTAAGTGTTAAGTCCGCATCTTCAGCAAAAGTATCGCTTGAATACAATCCGGCAGATTCAATAGCTTTTTTTCTGAAAAGCCCAATTGGACCAGGAATAATATTTACTAGTTTAATTGAGCTTTGAGCGCTTCGAGCCATGTTTAAACCTTCTAAATACTCAAGTGCCTGTAAATCGGTAAAGAATTTTCCCCGATTTAAAACTTTTACATTTCCTGCTACCGCTCCAATTTCAGGATTTACAAAGTGCCGGACTGCCATCTTTAGAGATTGCGGCGTAAGCATCGAATCTCCATCCATACAAAGAACAAATTCTGCATCCGAAATATTAATGCCCAAGTTTAGTGCGCTTGATTTTCCACCGTTCGGTTTATTGATTAAACTTACTTTAACTTTGTTATGAATTCCATTACGATAACCGACAAAAGTTTCTGCAACTTTTTTTGTATTATCAGTTGAACCATCGTTAACAATTATTATTTCATAGTTGGGATAATCTAATTTAAGTAATGAATTAATAGACCGATCAATAATTTTTGCTTCGTTAAAAACAGGAATAATTATTGACACAAATGGTTTGAATCCATTTGTGGGTTTGAATGTATATTCGTTCATATAAAAATAAGAGAAGATTAAAATTCCGAAATAACGAATGAGCAAAATGAAAAGAAAAATTACCAGCGCTACAATGGTTGCATACTCAATTAAAGATGATGTGGTTAGTACTGTTTTCGGAAGTGTATAAATTATAATCAATAAAAGAACGATTGATGCGATTCCACTGAGTAAAATTCTTCGCAAAATTTTGCGTTCTTTTCCATTTACCGATTCAGTCTGTTTTTCACCACTGAAGCTGATTAAAAACTTATCATTTTTTTCATTTACACACATTTTTGCCCTAAGCTTAGCAAATTAAAAATTTCAACAATAATGCCATCAAATATTCATTTTCTTTCAATAAATCTAATTTATGAAGCGAAATATTGAAGCAAATTCAGAATAAAAAATAACTTTGTATCATTCTTAAACAAGATTTTACAGTGTCCAAAAAGCCGAAATACCAAAAGATGTTGAACTATATCCCCTACCCGCTTGAACAGTAGAACCAAAAGTCAGTCTAGCTTGCAAAGAAATAAAACTTGATAATCTAAAGACTGCTAGTCCATAAAATTCACGCAGAACAAAATTCTCTGAAGGAATATAACCTAACTTTCCACCAATGTCTGCTTTTACATCAGAGTTGTTTACAACAGTCCAATCGGCCCAAATGCTGTGTGATTCAAAGTTCTTTGGTGACCAGTACAATAAAGATTCATCATTAACATCGTAATAGTAGTACTCATATCCCAAACCGATTAGTTTATTAAAAATTTTTCCAAAGCGAAGAACAAGTTTGTTTGCTCTGTTATCATCCGAAACATCAATGAAAGAATATATTCCAGAGAATTTCCAATCACCAGTAGGAATATAATTTCCCTGCAGTGATAAAACATTTGATCGCAGTCTTACATCAACTAAAAAGGGAGAGTAAAGAACCTGTGCTGCATCCATAGAGTAAAAATTTGCGGTGAAGATGTATAAGTTTTGTTTTTCAATTTTTAAAGACAGGTTAGTTAAAAAACTGCTCTCACTATCGGGAAATAATGTTGCCCCGAATGCAGCACTTGCAGAAACAAGTTCACTAAAACGTGTTGAAATAATTCCTTTGAAGATTGAAATGCTATTTGTGATCGAATCAGAGCCAAGTGCACCTGCATAGCCTGCAGCAGCAAGTGATAGAAATTCTGTTACACCAAAGTCAAACCGTAGTCCGTACGTTGAGTAAAGAAAATCAAAATTATCAACGAAGTAATTTGCTTCGGGGGTAAGCATTATGTATGCAGGGAAAGTATGAACCGAGGGACCTTCGATCCAGCTTAATCTTTCCATTAAAATAAATGATGATGGCGATATTTCAAGTAATTCATAATAAACCAGTTTTGCATTCGAAAAATCTTTTTGTGCAGTGTAACAATCACCTAAAAACAATTTTACCTCTGCGTCTTCAGGATTTAACAATGACAATTCATAAAATTCAATTTGTGCTTTGGAGTAATTTTTATTCCAGTACAGAAGCTTAGCTCTTTGTTTTCGTAGTTCAAAATCAATTGAATTTACTATAAGCAGTGCATCGTAAATTTTTATAGCACTTAAGTAATCGCCTTTACACAAGTAGGCATTTGCTAGTTCCTTTTTAATTTTTGATTTTGAATCGTAAGTTTTTAGGTATTCTTCAAATGCTATTATCGCTTTTTCACATTCTTTATTGAATAAATATTTTCTTGCCTGCTCAAGCTTTAAATACAATTCGTTATCATAGTTTAATTTAATTTGCTGTTCCAACATTTTTGAAATTTTTAGCAACTCTTCATCATTGCCTTTTAATTCATAAGATTTTCCGTAATAGTATTTTGATTTTTCCAATTCATTTTTTTGAAGATAGAGCAAACTCATTGAGAGAAGTGCATCATAGTTATTTGGATATTTCTTTATAACATTTTCTAAATATTTTTGTGCTTCATCTAAATCTTTATTTAACCAAACCAATAATTTCCCAAACAGAAGTTGATAATCTATATTATCAGGATATTGAGAAAGCAGCTGAGTTGTCTCTGAGAAAGCTGTATTAAAATCACCAGCCCAAGAGCTTATCTGTGCGTAATTGTAAATCAGATTTGTGCTTGGAGAAAAATTCCCTTTAAAATCTGAAAGTAATTTAAGTGATTTCTCGAAATCTTTCTTTTCCGCATAAATGTGTGCTAGTTCAATTGTGCTCTTTTCATCGGAGAGATTTTCACTTAATTTTTTCTCCAACTCATTAGTTTTTTGCCAATAGTAACTTTCTTTTTTTACTGTAAGTTTGTCTTTCAAATCAGAAATTTTATTCTCTTCAATTTGTGTGCTCGTTAAAACTTTCATTTGAGTTTCTGCTTCAGCAAACCTGTTTTTATCAATTAGCTCTTCAACTAACAATATTCTGCTGTGATGATCATCAGGATTTTTAGATATTTTTCTATAATATTTATCAATCGGATATTCGTAGGATGAAGGTGATATCGGCAAACCATAGTTGTGGAGTATTGTTGTATCGTTCACAGTGTAAACATATCCTTTGCCGCGGACCAAATCGTAGCCATCTAATGCTTCCTTAAAGTAAGGACGTAGCTTCAATGATTTTTTAAAGGCATAAATTGCAGTTTGTTTTTTACCAATCCACATTGTAAAATATCCGTAACGTGACCACAAGCGATGATCATCAGAATTTTTTTCTGTGTATTTCTTTAGCCAGGGTTCGCCTTTGGATATATGATTGTTTTTTGCCAGAATCTCTGTGTAACGTATTAGCTCATCAGCGGACGGATCTTCCCTTTTCAAATATTCATCGTACCACTTTTCAGCTTGTTCCCATTCGCCAATATTCTTAAAACATTTTCCAATTTCTAAATAATTGGTTGGTTTATTTGGGTTGAGTTCTATTTCTCTTTTATATCCAACTATTCTGTTATAGAGGAGTGTCTCCCATTTATCAATTACACGATTCAAATTATAACTTATAGTCTCATTTTTTGGCTCAAGTTTTATTGCGGATCTGAAATCGTAAACCGCATTTTTATATTCTTTTCTATTCTCAAAACACAAACCTCTTAAATTATATCCAATTGCATTTTGCGGATTTGCAGAAATGTATCTGTTTAGCAAATTAATTGCTTCACCATACTTTCCATCTTTCATTTGCTGCTCTGCTTGAACTCTTAAAATATCGTAAGTGCTTTGCGAGTTTAGTTGTTGATTAACTAAAAGAGTTAGAAAGGAGATAATAAGAGAGAATCGGATTACCCTTTTAAATACTATCGGATTAACCTTTTTCATTGAAATTTGCCGCAAATAGTTGATCGAACATTTCATCGGCACTATTTATATCTTGGTTAACCATTGAGGTAAATACTGAGATAAACTGTGTAATTGAGCTCAGATAATTTGGAGCGATGCTTGGAAGGTTTTTTATAATTTGGGCTATGAAGTTTGAAATTTCTTTTTCTTCTTTAGTAAAAAGAACAAGCACCTTATTCTGTAGTGCACATATCTTATCTTTTTTATCCACTGAAAGTCTAATTGAATTTTGAAGCTGATTTAAGGTAAGTAAGTTATTCTGTAAGGCTTTTTCATCTAACTTAACTGAAACTAAAGTAAAAACCTCACCAGTGCTCTTAAAGTAAGCGATCTGATTATTTAATATCAATTTAAAGTCATCAATTGAGTATACATTGATCGGGTTGTACGACTTTTCGGTTATCTTCAAATCGGATAACCGAACGTATTCCTTCCGTTGAATATCTGGTGCGATTCTGTCGTTTGAACTCAATGGAAAATACTCAATTTTAATACCTTCATAAGACTCAATAAAGTAGTCAGCAGCAAATTTTCCTTCTATGTGTCCGACGTTTGGATATATTTCCATTTTGCCAGGTTCTTCTTTGCTTATAAAATCAGTTTCTTTTTGAAGAGAAATATAACCTGTAGAAAAATTTAATAGTGAATTTGTAATTTGTTGTGCAGCAGGAGTTGCAGGTTCACCCAATACAAATAGACTTGTGATACCACTGTCTTCAACAGGTTCCATTGCTTCAGAGAAAGCATCATTTAAAAGGTTTAAATCTTTAAAAGCAATAAATGATGTCAGTTCATCGAATATAATTTTGTTTGGATTGTATTGATCAGCAACCTTTTTAATATCACGAAGATATTCGGCAAGATACGAATCCGGATCTTTAGCTACATCTATATTTTTAGTAGGTGTAACTCTTACAACAACAACCGAATTTTGATTCATACATTCCTGAAGATCAAAATGTATTGCCGCAGCATTTATCATTAAATCCTTCGGACGCACACTTGTAAAATAGAGGCACTTTTCTCTCTGTTTAACAGACTGCTTTACAAATTGTAAAGCAAGAATAGTTTTGCCAGATTTTTTTGGCCCAAAAAGAAAGTACGTTCCACCTCTATAAAATCCGCCCCAAGTTAGATCAACAAGTGGAATTCCGGAAGGGATAACCTGAATTTTTTCCTTCATAGCCCTCAGAAATTTTCACTAATTATGCCAAATTTTGTGCCGAATAAGCACTTTTACTTAGGCGTTAAATACTTTGCAGAAGCAATTTATCTTGCCCTAAAGAGAGACGAAAAAAAATATAGTGTACTATTATGCAACAATAAAATCGCTTAAATTTTCAATGTTATCAGCTATTTATGAGCATCAATTATTAATTCTAGTTAAAAAAATGGATTGGTGAAATTTGAAGAGATGATGAAGTGTCGAAAGGAATTTTTACGTGGATGAACTTTTACTCTCTCATTAGTTAAAAATTAATTTTTCAATTTCGCTACAGATTATTTTTTTATCAATCGGTTTTGAAATAAAGGTATTGGCATTTTCATTAAAAAATGTTTTGTCCTCATCTGATAAATCATAAGCAGTCATAATAATTACTGGTAGTTCAGTTTTATTGTATTTTTCTCTTAAAAATGTAAGTATGTCCTTACCATCTCCCTCACCATTCAAATTAACGTCCAATAATATTATATCGAAAGAATTATTACGAACAACATTTATTGCATCGGCAGCATTGTTTATTAATTCAACATTATAGTTATCTCGAAGGGCAACTTTGATTATTAATTGAGTTTCGCGGTTATCTTCAACTACAAGTATGTTTTTACGCTCCCCAATCATTTTAAATAGACATTGCTGGTGTATAAAACTAACTTTACTTCTTATCGAAATTACTTCTAAATATCACATCCCAAAATGGACTACTAACACCATAGCCTTTATACTCATCCTGAAAATGATGAAGCATATGATGATTTTTTATTGCAAGCCAGAACTTGTTGTGCATATTAAAGTGGTGGATAGCGTAGTGAGTTATATCATAAAAAAGATAACCGAGTATGAATCCCGCAAAAAACGGAAGCATCAATGCTTGACCAAAAATTGCTAAAAAGATAAAATAAAAAAGAACAGCAAGTGGGATGCTCACTGAAGGAGGCATGACCAATCTTTTCGAATCGCTCGGATAATCATGATGAACTCCGTGAAACATAAAATGTATTTTCTTGCCAAATTTACTTTTTGCAGGAAAGTGAAATATAAATCTGTGCAATATATATTCTGTTAAAGTCCACGCTGCAATTCCTGCTAAAAACAAACCTGCTATAGTCAAGGCTGCTAAATTGTAAACTCCTACAGAGAGATAAGTTAAAACAGCAATAACAGGCAAATAAATAATAATAGGAATAGAAAAATGAACACGTGAAAATGCTTCCAAAAAATCGTTATCGAACATTCTAACAGTTTCATCTTTGTTAGATACGAAATTTTTACCCATAGTAATTTCCTTAAATGTTAATTTTTGCCAGCCGAAATTTAAAGATAAAAATGGAATAATAAAGGATAATTTCTGTCAGTTTTATAATGTTTTATTACTAATTCACATTATACAACTGTTATTTTTTTAATAATTAAAGAGTGCAGCTATTAAACTTGATCGAATAGTAAGGTTAATAACATCTTATCAAATTAACAATCTTAAGTACGTTAAAAATAACTTTTGGATAAGTGACGCAAACAAAAATTTGGTAATAAATTCCAAAGTTTTCATATTCCACTTCAAGTTTTCGAAAATAAATATATCACTTATTCTCGTTTCACAAAACACTCTAATTTATGGAAATAAAAAGAGAAAACTGGGGTTCTAAAACAGGGTTTATACTTGCAGCGGCCGGTTCAGCAATTGGTTTAGGGAACATCTGGAAATTTCCTTATATAGCTGGAGAAAACGGTGGTGCTTCATTTATTATTGTCTATCTAATTTGTATTGGGATAATTGGTCTCCCAGTACTAACCGCGGAAATATTAATTGGAAGAACAACCCAAAGAAATCCTGTGGGTGCATTTTATAAATTAAGCCAATCAAAATTTTGGGCGGGCTTAGGTGGAATGGGAGTAGTTGCAGGATTTTTAATTTTATCATTCTATGCTGTTATTGCAGGATGGGCTATCGGTTATATTATTGAAGCGCTGAATGGAAACTTTTATAATTTTACCGAAGCTACAAGCTCAGCAGTCCATTTCAATAACCTCGTAGGAAATATCTACTGGATGCTTGGATACTTTAGTCTATTTATGTTAATTACAATGATTATTGTATTTGCGGGCGTTCAAAAAGGAATTGAACGCGGAAGTAAGATTTTAATGCCAATCTTATTATTTCTATTAATAATTTTAATGATTCGCGGTGTTACTCTGGAAGGGGCTGAAACTGGCTTGGAGTTTTTATGGTACCCTGACTGGAGTAAAATTAATGCTCAGTCAATTCTGATTGCACTAGGGCATGCATTTTTTACACTCAGCCTTGGAATGGGCGCAATGTTAACATACGGCAGTTATATGTCCAAAAAGGATAGCGTCCCAAACTCAGCTATACAAATTGTATTTCTAGATACATTTATAGCCTTAGTAGCCGGAATTGCAATATTCACTTCAGTTTTTGCTGTAGGATTGGACCCAGCTGCAGGACCTGGATTAATTTTTCATACACTTCCAAGTGTTTTTATAAAAATGCCTGGAGGCTACATCTTTTCAATTTTATTTTTTGTTCTGTTAAGTATTGCAGCTTTAACTTCAGCAATTTCACTTTTGGAAGTTGTAGTCTCATTCTTTGTTGACGAGTTAAAGTGGAAAAGGCATACAGCCGCAATCTTGTTAACATTAATCATATCATTACTTGGAGTTCCAAGCGCCCTATCATATAATATTTTAGCTGATTTTACAATTTTTGGTTTAAACTTTTTTGATTTAGTGGATTTTATCGCATCTAATATATTATTACCACTTGGTGGATTACTAATTGCAGTATTTGTTGCATGGGTTTGGGGTTTTGAAAGAGTGCTTCCAAATTTGAAAGAGGGTGCCGAAAAATTATTTGAAAAATATCCTGCTATCATTACAACATGGAAAATATTTTTAAAATACTTTTCACCAGTTTTAATATTTTTAGTTTTTTTACATTCTATTGGACTTCTGGATAAAATTCTAAATCTATTTACTGGATCATAAAATCAATATTAATAAGACGCATACAATTACATGAAAAAATCCACAGCCGGAATTTTATCTTTCTCAGTTATCTTCATTGTTATTTTTGTTGCACTCACACTCTTTAAATTAGATACAGAAACTCTTTTCAATTTTGTATGGTCATTCCCAGGGAATTTTGAGTTTATTGAAAAATTACCCAGCGCAGATTTACCATTAGGTTCAATTCCACTTATGGTTATAATATTAGTTGGAACCGGTGTATTTGTAACCTTCAAGCTGGGGTTTCCGCAGATTAAATATTTCTGGCATGGTGTTAAAGTTACAATGGGTAAATATGATAATCCTCAGGATGAAGGTGACTTAAATCATTTTAGAGCACTAACTACTGCACTTTCGGCAACAGTTGGAATTGGAAATATAGCAGGTGTTGCAACGGCATTATACTATGGAGGCCCGGGGGCATTATTTTGGATGTGGGTAACAGCTTTTTTCGGAACTACACTTAAATATGCCGAATCTTCTCTTTCACTTAAGTATAGAGAAATTGATGAAGACGGTCATACTGCCGGCGGTCCGATGTATACCATTGAACGAGGATTGGGTAAAAACTGGAGATGGCTTGCTGTTATGTTTGCCTGCTTTGCAGTTATCTGTTCTTTTGCAACTGGAAATGCAATCCAATCTTTCACTGTTTCAGATCAGGTGTATTCAGAATCTGTACAGCTTCTCGGTGCAAACCATTTTTTAACTGTTAAGCACACAATTTTTAGCGGTTTTGATTTATCAATGCAACAAGTAATAAATGGATTAGTTCTGGCAGTAATAGTGGGTCTAGTGATTATCGGTGGAATAAGAAGAATCGGAAGAGTAACGGGTTTTCTTGCCCCCATTATGGCAATGATATATGTCCTTTCAGCAATTTTGATATTAGCATACTACTATCCAAAACTTGGAAGTAGTGTAAGTCTAATTTTTGAAATGGCTTTTAATCCGCCTGCAGAAATAGCAGGAATTGGAGGCGGAACTTTTCTTGTTATGTTGAATACACTTCTTTGGGGAGTTAAACGTGGTTTGTATTCAAACGAGGCTGGACAGGGCAGCGCTGCAATTGCTCACTCAACGGCAAAAACCAAATTTGCAATTCGCGAAGGTTCTGTTGCCATGCTGGGTCCATTTATTGATACAATAATGATTTGTTCACTTACGGGTCTGGTTATAATTACCACAGATGCCTGGCATCATACAGAATATTTTATTAAGCACATAGACCCAAATTTTACGGGCGAATTGTTTAACAGCAGCTTGCTAACCTCATTTGCATTTAAGCAGGGATTAAGCTGGCTAATAAGTTATGGTGATAAAATAGTAACTGTTTCTGTTTTGCTATTTGCTATTTCAACTGCAATAAGCTGGTCTTACTATGGAGATCGTTCAGCAAATTATTTGTTTGGTAAAAAAGCAATTCTTCCTTATAAATGGATTTTCCTAGTCTTTGTATTTATAGGTGCAATTGCAGAGTTAGAAGCAGTTTGGGCTTTTGGTGATGCTGCGCTTGGATTTATGACTTTTCCGAATCTTGTTTCAATTATTCTACTTTCCACTCCGCTATTAAGTATGAGTAAAAAGTATTTTTCTATTAAACATAAGGAATATAAAAAAGATTAATTGGAGGAAGATTAATCTGTGTCGGAATGATTGAAACACAAGAAAGATGATTTAACCAAAAAATTAATTTTACTCGGGATTTATTTTCTGATCTATCACTTCTCCCGCATCAGTCTCTAAAGTATCAACCGATTTATGCTCTGCATTAGTTTCAGTACTCGTTAAACGAATATCCCCATCTTCAACGTGCTTGTAAAGCAAATCATTTTGAATTATATACAAGAATTTCTTTTTAAACTCATCTATTGAAATATGTGCTGTGGCAGCAAGCTTTGCTAACTCATGAGGATCTTCAAAATCGGCTTTGTTTAATCTGAGCATATATCTTCTAGCAATGTAAAATGATTCAGAACTTGGATCTACCATTCGAACCCTGGTTCTGTTTGTTGCCGGATCGAGAATATCATTAAAATAAAGTGGAACGAACCTTCCGTTTTGAATTGAAATCATTGCACCGCTGCCTCCGTTCAGTATAAACTGCGACGCAGAAAAACCAAGATCTCTCGTGTATTCCATATCAAAAGGTATAGGATCTGCACATCTTAATTCGTAGCCAATATTTTTAGCAACAATCGTAGTTTTTATTCCAAATTCTTTCAATCGTTCTTGCACTTTCACTTTTAGAATTTCTCCAAAATTAACCTCAGCAATTCTAATATTATCATGAGCGTCTCTTTCAATATCAACAAGTCGATCAAGATCCTCCTCAGGTAATCTCTCAACCAAACCTTCTGCAAGCATAGCAACACCATCTGATCTGCCGTAACTCAATCTTTTTATAATAGTTCCAACTAGAACATCAACCATATGGTTAAGAGAAATTTTATCGCCTGCAAATTCTTCTGGTAAAAGTGTAAGGGTAGCACCCGTTGCTTTACCAATTCCAAGAGCGAGATGCCCCGCTTTTCTTCCCATCGAAATAACAAAATACCATCTTGAAGTGGTTTGCGCATCGACCATAATATTTTTAACAATTTCAACTCCAATGTGGCGGGCAGTTTGGAATCCGAAAGTTGGAATTCCGTGCGGCAAATCCAAATCGTTATCAATTGTTTTGGGAACATGGACAACTCTTATTCTCCCAGCTGCCATCTCGTTAACTTTTAATGCACTGTAAGCAGTATCATCGCCACCGATGGTAATTAATTTATCAACATCCAATCGAAGCAATGAGGTAACTGCATTCTCCAGATGTTTCTCGTCCTTAGTAGGATTTGCTCTGGAAATACCGATATAAGATCCGCCCCTAAAATGAATTCTGCTAACGTTATGAATTGTTAGCTCTCTTGCGTGCGAAGTATCCCCTTCCATAATCCATCTGAATCCGTCCTTTATACCAAGCACTTCAACACCTTCAACTTCCGCTCTAATTGTTGCGGCTCCAATTACACTGTTTATCCCAGGAGCAGGACCGCCACCTACAAGTATTGCTAATTTTTTAGGAGCTACTGACATAATTTTTATTCCTTACAAAATCACTTATTGACTATAAAATTTAAAAGCAGGTAATTAATGGAGAATTTTCAAGCGGGCAAATTTCAGCATTAACTGTCTTACATTATTACCTTCAAAATTTACTGTTGCTTTTACCTGATCGCCAACACCTGTTACATCAACTACCTTTCCAAGCCCAAATTTTTCATGCATAACTCTGCTACCAATGTGAACGACTTTATTATCCTGGTCGAAATCATCATAATCTACTGAATTGAAGTATTCGTAAAATAGTTCTTTTTTAGTTTTACGGTTAGCCTTTCTTCCAATTCCACCGTTTACCTCTTCCAAAGCAGCGGGTTTAATTTCATCTATAAATCTTGAACGGCTTTGATAAGCAACTTCTCCAAATCGGTAACGGCTTCTGGCATGTGAGATGAAAACTTTTTGCTCAGCACGTGTCATACCAACATAAAACAACCGTCTTTCCTCTTCAACCGAAGTGTCTTCACTAAACTTATTTGCAAGTGGAAATATTTCTTCTTCACAACCAGAAATAAAAACAATAGGGAATTCCATTCCTTTTGCGCTGTGCAGAGTTAAAAGTGTAACAGCGTTTTTTTCTTCATCATACATATCAATTCCTGATGTTAACGAAACTTCTTCTAAAAATTCATCAAGTGTAGCACCTTTGTTTGCATCTGAATATTCTGTGATAATTTGCAGCAACCTGTTTATATTTTGTATACGTTGATTAGCTTCAGCAGTGTGTTCACTTTTAAACATTCTAATGAGTCCCAGCTCGTCAACTAAAGCTCGTGAGAGTTCGCCGAGAGATAATTTGTCTTTCAGCTCGATATATTTTTCTAAAAGAAGCCTGAATCCTTTAACATTTTTTTGTATTCTTTCTTTAATATCTATTACTTCAAAAACCCTGCTCATCGTTTGGAACAAAGTAATTTCATGCTTGCGTGCAAATGCAATCATACGTGTAACAGTTGTGTTACCAATTCCTCTTTGCGGAAAGTTCATAATTCTCAATAGGCTCTCTTCATCATTTGTATTTGCAATTACACGAAGATATGCAATTACATCTTTTACTTCCTTACGTCTGTAAAACTCAAGTCCGCCAATTAATGTATGCGGAACCTTTTCTTTTCTGAAAATATCTTCCAGCGCACGACTTTGTGCGTTGGTCCTATAAAGAATTGCAAAATCTTTGTAAGATAATTTCTTTTTACTTATTTCTTTTTTAATGTACTTCGCAAGTTGAAATGCTTCGTCCTTTTCATCAGCACATTTAATTAAAGTTAGTTGCTCACCATCGTTATTTTGTGTATAAAGTGTTTTAACATACTGATCTTTATTATTTTTTATAACAGAATCTGCTGCGGTTAAAATTGTTTTAGTTGAGCGGAAATTTTGCTCCAGCTTAAAGAGCTTATGGTTTTTAAAATCTTTTTTGAATGCATGCATATTCTTAAGATTGGCACCCTTCCATCCAAAAATTCCCTGCGAATCATCACCAACCACTGTAACTTTACAGCTTCTGGAAACCAGTAACTTTAGAATTTTGTATTGAGTTTTATTAGTGTCCTGAAATTCATCAACAATTATGTACTTGAATTTTTTCTTGTACTTTTGAAGGACTTGTTTTTTTGAACTGAAAAGTTTGATTGTCTCAAGCAGTAATTCTTCAAAATCCATTGAATTGTTAGCCACAAGTCTGTTTTGGTATTCTTCAAAAATATCTGCTATAAGTTTATCCTTTTTTGTTTTAGCAATTTTCTTTCTGTATTCAACAGGATTAATCATGTGGTTCTTTAAATAACTTATTCTGTGTCGAACTGTATTGCTTGTAAGACCGTCCACTTCTATTCCTAAAGCTTCCATTACATTGCTAACAAGTGAAAGTGAATCTTCTACATCGTAAATAGAGAAATTGTCTCTGTAATTTATGTGTTTTGCCTCAGTTCGGAGAATATTTGCAAAGATAGACTGAAAAGTCCCAATTGAAATAGAATCAGCCTTTTTACCGACTAACTCTTTTACTTTTGCCCTTATCTCGCCGGCAGCTTTATTAGTATAAGTTAAAGCTAAAATAGAATCGGGTTTTAATCCCTTTTTTATAAGAAATGCAACTTTATAATTCGTTACTTTAGTTTTGCCTGAACCAGCACCAGCGAGAACTATTTGCTGAGTGCCAACAAATTCAACAGCTTTACGCTGCTCATCATTTAATTGCTTTAAATCTACCATTTTCCTTTGTTTTTCCTCAAAAATTGAAGTGCAAATATATGTAAACGAATCCCGAATAGAAAGAAAATTATAAGTAAAAATTACATTTTTATGTCAAATATTCACTTTTGCATAATGAAGATATATCGAGCGAATTTATATAATTAACAATAGTTTGGCATCTTTATAGTAAATGTTAATGACAAAGATGTCATGGAAATAAAATTACACCAAAAACACTCGAAAACTTTAGAGAGTATTGATAGATTCAAGAAATAACAAAACAATTGAATCGGTTGATGCCATTGACGAAAATCTCCTTCGACATGAGCTCCATTTCAATCAAGCTCTTTTAGGAATAATTGAATGGGATATAGAATTTAGAGTAATACGTTGGAATCCTGCGGCCGAAAGAATTTTCGGCTATTCCCAAAATGAATCAATGGGAAAAACTGCACTAGATTTAATTATACCTGATTCTGCAAAAAGTGTTGTATCTGACATTTGGAAAAAGCTTCTGGCTTCAGAAGGCGGAATGCGCAGTACGAATGAAAATGTTACCAAAGAGGGCAAAATTATTTTATGTGATTGGTACAACACTCCACTTGTTAATGAAAACGGAAATGTAATAGGTGTCTCCTCATTTGTAGAAGACATTACAGAAAACGTTAAGGCACAAAAAATCCAAAGTGCACTTTACCAAATTTCTGAATTAGTTCAGACTATTGATGACATTAATCAGCTTTATGAAAAGATTCATCAAATTGTAAGCAAGCTGATGAAAGCAGATAACTTCTATATTGCTCTTTACGATGAGGAAAATGAGATTATATCTTTCCCCTACTTTGTTGATGAATTCGATAGCCCACCCGAACCTTGCAAACTTGGTAAAGGATTGACAGAATACGTAATAAAAACTGGGCAAAACATGTTAGTGGATGCTGATCTGGATTTAAAGTTACGCAAACAGGGAGTTACAGATCTTATTGGACCTCCATCTGAAATTTGGCTTGGCGTATCACTTAAAGTAAAAAACAAACCGATTGGCGTTATTGTAGTACAGGATTACAACGACGGTTCTACTTACGGCGAAGAAGAAAAGCAGCTTCTTACTTATGTTTCAGAACAGATAGCTTCTGCAATAAATAAAAAAAAGGATGAAGCTGCATTAAAAAAATATTCCGAAGAGTTAAAAGAATTAAATGCAAATAAGGATAAATTTTTTTCAATTCTGGCTCACGATTTGAGAAGTCCATTCCATGGTCTGCAGGGATTGGCATCTATATTAAAAACTGAGTTTGAAAAATTATCAAAGGAAGAAATAAATGCATATATCAATGAAATTGACAGTGCTACTTCAAACCTGTTTAACCTGATTGAGAATCTTTTAGATTGGAGCAGGATTCAAACTGGAAAATTCGATTTCAGTCTAAAGCAATTCAGTATAGACCAACTAATCAATGATATTAAAATCGCTTTAAAGCATAGTGCAGGACTTAAAGCAATAGTAATTAAAAGTGAATTTACTGATGAAAATCTTATGGTAGAAGCTGATGAAGCAATGATCAGATCGTTAATGCACAACTTACTTTCGAATGCAATTAAGTTTACACCTAAGAATGGTAAAATAGAAATTTACTATGATATAGCTAATGGTGAATTTATTGAAATTTTTATCAGAGACAGCGGAGTAGGAATAAGTAAGTACAATATTCCAAAATTATTTAGAATTGATGAAAGCTATTCTACTCCCGGAACAAATAAGGAAAAAGGAACTGGACTAGGTTTATTGTTGTGCAGAGAAATAGTAGAAAAACATGGAAGCCAGTTAAAAGTCGAAAGTGAACTTGGTAACGGAAGTTGTTTCAGTTTTAAGTTAAAACTGGCTTAAGCTTTTGAAGAATGTTTTTACTTTCCTATCTATAAACTTAAATTTGCTTTAAAAATAAAACCCCCAAATTCATGAAAATGAATTCAGGGGTATAAGGAGAGAACATATGATGCTCTCTAAAAAACCCAACTACTGTGCCATTAAAAATGTACCATTTCCTTTAAAAAACAGATATATTAAGCACTTTACTGCTTCCATAATGAACAAAAATGAGATTTAATGATTACCTTTTAATACAATATTCTTAAGCATAACAATTTTAGCAGCTTGCTATTTATACATAAAATTACTTTTTTTGTCCTGCGTAAACACACAATGCATAATCCAAAACTTATATTAACTCTTTTATTGATTCTTTTTTTTACAGGATGCAGACAATTTTTTGGAGACGGGCAACAGCCTGAATCAATAGTTCAACCACTAAACGAAACCTCTAAAATTGTTGTTACTGCACCTAAACACGGCACAATATGGAAGAAAGGTGATGTGATAGATATAAAATGGATTGCGCCTTCAATTGAAAAAATAAAAATACAACTTTTTAGAAAAAGTAATTATGAACTTACTATTTCCTCGAACACAGAAAATGATGGACTATATGAGTGGTCTATCCCAAACGATATTCCTCTTTCAAATCATTATGTCTTTAAAGTTAGCAACCAAAATGATTCCAATGAATTCGAATACAGCGGAAGGTTTGGGATTCAGTAAAGTGAAAATAGGATGCTAGATACTGATTTAAAGGAATTTGAAGATTATTTATCGGAATTTAATTCAATTCCAAAATTTGATTCGGAAATTTGTCCTATATGTGGAATAAATTATTCAGATGCGTACTTAGGGACTGAAATACCGCTAATCGAATTACAATTTGAAAACGAGAATATTGCTCGAACAGCTATTAAGCAGTTGGAGAAAAGCGGGATAAAATCAAAAAAATCCTCAAGCGGAAAAGAAAAGATTCTTATTCCGGAACAAAAGCTGGAAGATGCAAAATCAATATTAAAATCTGAATAATCTTTACTTAAGCAAAATCATCTTTTTAGTTGCAACAAAATCACCTGCCTGCAAAGTGTAAAAATAAATTCCGCTTGCTAGTGTCGAAGCATCAAAATCAATTTTATAATTGCCTGCCTGCATTTCTTCATTAACTAATGTTGTTATTTCTCTGCCAAGAATATCATAAATTTTAAGATTTACTAATCCCACTAAGGGAATTCTAAATTCAATTATTGTATTTGGATTGAACGGGTTAGGATAATTTTGATAAAGCACATAATCTGTTGGAATTTCCTGGGAAGTTCCGACGGTTGTAACTGTATCCGTTCCACCGGACAAGCTTGCAACAACACCATCACGTGTGCCAGCTAAGATTTCGTAACTAATATTCCCATCAATTGAAGCCATAACATTTACTGAATATAGCCAATCACTAAATTGATTTTGAAAAATTACTGAATCGCCTTTGCCATTAATACAGTATAGATATTGATCTCGTGATCCTACTACAACGTCCTCCCCACCATCATTATCAATATCAGGAATTGCAGTTACACCAAATTGGAAATCCATTTGCCATGACCACAACTGCGTTCCACTCCCGCCGCTTAAACAATTAATACCATTACCTGCAAATGATGCAATTAAAACATCTGGGATTTGATCGCTGTCAATGTCCTCAATTAAATTAAGTTGAATAACACCTGCAGAACCACCAAGTGGATAAGTCCATGTAATATCTCCGGACATTCCATCCAATCTGTGAATCCTGTTAAAATATTCTGCAGCAATAATATCAGTCCCTCCGCCAGGTAATGGAAGTGCAATTAGTTCTTTAGGTTCGTACTCAATCATTTCACGAGTCCAAATTTCCTGACCGTTGGAACCGTTAAGTGTTCTTACAGCTTGATTGGTGCTCCCATTGTTTCCATAAGCAATTGCAACTTCCGGAATATTGTCGCCCGTAAAATCATCAATCGAAACTATTGTTTTACCGAATGATGGATTTGGACCAGGATAAAAATGTTCCCAAATAACATTTCCGTTTGTTCCATCGAAAAGAAAAGCACGCTTGTAGCCAGTGCCAGCAGAATTTCCATCTGCAATTGCGAGAACATCGTTTATATTATCGCCATTAAAATCTCTCTGAACATCAACAGCTTCAAAATCGCCAAGACTGTAATTTATGTCATCACCATATTGCCAGATAATTTCTCCATTAGTTCCATCTAAAACATAAACATGCTCATTTCCGCCGCCAACGGCTAAGATAACATCATTAAATCCATCTCCATTTAAATCATTTGCAATTTGCATTGCATCTTGCACCCCGTATTCAAAGTTGGCTCCAATTGAGCCTGTATTGTTACTGCCCATATAGGTAGTAAAAATCCAAATAGGAAAAGATGTTCCAGATGCTGCCCCATCAAGACACATGGTCCAGTAATTTTCAGTTGAAATTACCACATCCTGAATTCCGTCACCTGTTATATCATTGATTGGCTTTAATGCTTCTATGCGTGGCGATGCACTCGTGGAATTTGGATGAGGTGGAACCTGATATTGCCAAAATGTGTAGCCATGATTATAGAAATTAAAAACACCTGCTCCTTCTAAAAATACTCCAGCTACAGGATTAGTTGAATCGTTTGAACTTATCTTTAAAGTATCTTCATAAGTGACTACTTGTGTGGGATAAAAGTAAGCTCTTAAATCAATTGTATCAGTTGGAAAGATTTGAAACGGTAAACTTGGTGATTCAACAGAAAACTCCGGAACAAAAAGCTGCAAGTTTGTTACATCAAGATTTTGATCTCCCATATTAAAAATTGAAAAATCCCAGTAAGTAATTCCTTCACCAACCCAAACATTCCCAAAATTGTGAGATGTTGCAGTTAATCCGATGCGCGCACCGCTTAGTACACCCTGGCCTTTAAGAGAAACCTGTACAACGGGATCAACTGGATCGTTTGAATAGATGTTTATTATTCCATTGTAAACTGCATAATCTGTCGGCGTGAAATTTAACGTTACATCGCTGGAATTTCCTGAAGGAATTTGAAGTGGAAATGAAATCGGATCATAAGTGAAGCCATTTCCAGCAATTTTAATTGAATCAACGGTCAAAGTTGTAGTTCCATTGCTGTAAATAGTCAAATCATAAATAGAAGTATTTCCAACTGTTGTGTTCGGAAAAAATACATTTGTTATCGGAATGTTAATGCCAGGTGTTCCACTTCCTCCTAAATCATATTTAAATAATTGCCTCCCTGAACTCGCGCCAACTGGTTCTGCTAAAAGCCAAAAAAAAGTTTCATCCCACGCTAAACCTCTTGGATTTTGTCTGCTACCAGGAGTTTCAGGAACATGAAATGAAAATAATGTATCTTCATTTGCAAGATTTAGAGCATACACTCTTTCATCATCACCTTCAAACCCATCCATTACATAAAATAGAGTATCGCCTTTAACCGCTATTCCCTGTGGCTGAGTTCCAAAAACAGAGATCGTATCAACTACTGTTTTTGTGTTAACATCGATTTTGTAAAGTGCAGCACTTGGATTTGGATAGTAAATTGAAACCCAGAGTCCAGTTCCGTCCCATGCAGCCCCTCCCATATACCAGTTTCCGCCGAAAAGCTGTGAAGATGTTATTGAATCTAAGACTGAACCATCCGGTGCAACTTTAAATATATCGCATTTAGAAATTTTTCTTTCTACATACCAAAAGTTTGTGCCGTCAAAAGCTAATCCTTGTGAGGCACGCATTGATGGGTAATTAATATTTAATTGATCTACTTGCGCTCCAGATGAGTTTACTGCATAAAAAATTCCTCTGCCGGTGGAAGACGAACTTGAGGATATCCAGTATTTTGCATCCTGATAAACCATTCCGTAGCCAGAATTCCAGTAAGTTCCGCTGGGAAGATCTACGGTTTGAACTAATGTTTGTGAGTAACTTAAGCTGGAAAATAAAAACAGAAAAGAAATGAAAACACGTTTCATTTTAAATACCTTTAATTAACAAATTAATTTAAACGTAATTGAGATGTGCTTTATAATTTACGTGGATTCTTTGACCTCCAGTCCTTTATGTAAGCAGCGATATTTTTTGTTGATGCTCCAGGAGTAAATAAATCGCCTACACCCATTTCTTTTAATTTGTTTATATCCTCTTCGGGAATTATACCACCGCCTGTGAGCAGAACATCATTTAAACCTTTTTCATCGAGAAGTTTTTTTATTTTTGGAAGGATTGTCATATGTGCACCCGATAAAATGCTGATTCCAATCACATCTACATCTTCCTGGATAGCAGCTTCAACAATCATTTCAGGAGTCTGCCGCAATCCTGTATAAATAACTTCCATTCCGGCATCGCGCAACGCAGCTGCAATAACTTTGGCACCTCTATCATGTCCATCCAAACCGGCTTTTGCAACCAGCACTCTTATTTTATCCGCCATCGTAAATATTCCTGTATTTGCTTATAAAAGTACGGATTTGATCTGCGTACTCACGCATCGCTCCTGTTCCGTATGTTTTAAAATTAGGTTTGAAATCAAAATCTGTAGTGAATCTTGGAATAATGTGAAAGTGAAAATGGTAAACAGTTTGTCCAGCTGAATCACCATTATTCGAGATAACATTAAAACCATCTGCATTCATACTTCGCTTAACTGCACCCGCAATAAACTGAGTTATATTAATTAATTTTTCAAGTTCGTCTTTTGGAACTGTTAAAAAATTATCATAATGCTTTTTGGGTACTACTAGTGTGTGGCCGTAATTAACAGGCTGGATATCTAAAAAAGCTGCGACATTTTCATCTTCAAATAATATTTCAGCTTCCGATTTGCCCGTTGCAATGTTACAAAATATGCATTCCATATGTTCAAAAATAATGTTTAATGATAACTAAGACAAAGTAATTTGCCATAAATCAATTGTGCTCTAGATATTTAGCTCGTTTTGAAAAAGTCCCGTAAATCCCGCCTGTATGAAGAAAAATTACTTTGTTCCCCTTTCCTTTTTTAAGAATCAAATCGTTGTAAGCCGAAAAAGCTTTCCCAGAGTAAGCAGGATCCAACAAAATACCCGTTGATCGCGAAAATTCTGAAATGAGTTTTAATTTCTTATCTGTAATATTTTTATATCCTTCATTTGAGTAACCATCAATTATTTCAAGCTGTGCTTCATCAATTTCAATCGGCAGTTTGTAAACCAGTTTGGCACCTTCAGCAAGCTGAAGAATTTTTTTTCTGATTTCTTCTTTAGCAAGTAGAACGTTTACTGCAAATATTTTTAGATTTAATTTATTTAGTACCGCACCAACTAATAGTCCTGCAGCAGTTCCTCCTGAACCGCAGGCTGAAAAAATGCCTTGGACATTTTTTAAATTGATTTGTTTTTTTAATTCTTCGATAAAAGAAATATATCCCCAAATTCCTAAAGTAGATGAGCCACCGGCAGGAATAACATAAACTTTCCTTCCTTTTTTAATAAGTTCTTTTCTTTTTTCAGTCATGACTTCATCAACTTTAAAGAATTCTTTTTTGTTCATATAAATAATTTCAGCGCCGTACATTTTGTTTAGGAACAGATTTGCATCTTTTTTTATTTTTTTATTACCCCATAAATACAGCCGGGTTTTTATGCCAAGTTTTGCCGCTGCAGAAGCTGTAGCACGTGCGTGGTTCGATTGATCGCCACCACAGGTAAAAATTATATCAGCCTTTTCTTTCTTTGCTTCATAAAGTAAATACTCAAGTTTTCTAATTTTATTTCCTAAAAAATCAGAACCCGTGTAATCATCTCTTTTTATTAAAAAATTTCTATTTCTGAATTTTAATTTTTCTATAGGTGTTGGCAGATGAGCAAATTCTAGCTTTTTAGGAATAATCATTTATCTTTTTCCTGTTTCTGAAGCCATTTGTAAAAAGTGCGTGCGCGCTTTAAATCATCCTGCGTATCAACACTTATGCTGTCAAATTCTGTTTCGACAACTTTTATTCTCATTCCGTTTTCAAGCATTCGCAATTGCTCCAACATTTCTGTTTTTTCAAGATCGGTTTGTTTGTAGCTTGTGAAATCAAATAATGCTTTACGCCGGAAAACATATAAACCGATGTGCTTAAAGTAATCTGTAATTTCAATTGCAGCAGAATCTGAAATTGCAGCTCGTGTAAATGGAATTGCAGCACGAGAAAAATAAAGCGCATAGTTATTATAATCGAATACAACTTTTACAAGGTCAGGCGACTGTAGTTCTTTCAATGTTTCAATTCTTTTCATTAGGGTTGTAACATCAATTGATTTATCAAACAGCAGAGGCTCTATTGCCTGATCAATCATTTCACCTCTGATAAAAGGTTCATCGCCCTGAATATTAACAATTATTTCAGCTTCTTTATAAGTTCTTGCCACATAAGCAATCCTGTCTGAACCACTTGCAATTTCTTTCGGAGTTTCCATAACATCAGCACCGAAACCTCTCGCTTCTGAGGCAACTTTTGTATCGTCAACTGCAAGAATTATTTTTTCTATTAGCTTCGATTTTGATGCACTTTCGTATGTGTGTTGTATTAATGGTTTACCGCCAATGTTTGCAAGTGGCTTGCCCATTAATCTTGTAGATGCAAAACGAGCAGGTATTACACCAATAATCATGATACTAATTTAATTAGAATGATGGCTAATAATTATCTCTCTTACATGGTTCATCAGATCTATTTCTTCTTGTCTTGTTTTTATTTCCACCGATGATATAGGTTTATCAAAATGAACTTTAATTGTACCACGTCTAAGTTTATATGTTCCTTTGGGCATAATTTTGTTCGAACCAACAATTGTAGTGGGAATAATCGGATAACCCACTTTAGTAGCCAATCTAAATGCACCCCTTTTAAAGGGTTGAATCTCTCCTGTCTTACTGCGCGTACCTTCTGCAAAAACTACAATTGAAATGTTTTGCTTTTGCATTTTTTCTTTTGCTTCTTCAATGCTTTGCATAGCCTTTTCAAAGTTTTCTCTATCGATCATTACATAGGGCCCCATTTTTAATTGCCAGCCAAAAAAAGGAATTTTTGCCAGTTCTTTTTTGAATATGATTGCCATTCTATTTGGAATAACTTTCTGTAAGGTTACAATATCGTATTGGCTTGAGTGATTTGAAACGAAAACATAAGTTTCACTTTTGTTAAAATTTTCTAAACCCGTCACTTCCAACTTTATTCCACTTAACCATAGCACGCCCCCTGAAAAATATTTTGATAGTTTAAAGTAGAGAGTGTGGCTTCTATCAATAATCGAAAAAATCATTGCAAAAATTGAGCAAATGAAAGTATGAAGGACAATAAAAAATATTTTTATTGATGTTATCATTCAGCGTTTTCTAAATTCAAATCAGATGAGGTCGTAAATGGTAAATTATTTTCAACAGAAAATTTTTCAATTGCATTTATCCTGTTTTTGATCGAAGGATGACTGTAGAAAAACCATTCTACAAATGGGTGAGGCTCTTTGTCCCCAAGATTTTGATCTGTTAATTTTTCCAATGTTTTCTTGAAGGCAAAAGGATTTCTAGTTTCAAATACAGCATATTCATCAGCCTCAAATTCAAATTTTCTGCTCAATATATTTCCTAAAGGAGTTGTAAGTAAACCAATTATCATTGACCACAATGCGAGCAAAGGAATTGCTCTAACCTGTGTAATGCTTTCAAATCCAAACCAGCTTAAGGAGTTCTTGTAAAGAAGTGCAATTAAAAATAATGTTAAAAAACTTGAAAGCGTTCCAATTACAATATTTTTTATAATATGCTTCTTTTTGAAATGTCCAAGTTCGTGTGCAATTACTGTTTCAATTTCATCAGTGGTGTAACCGTCGAGCAAAGTATCACCCAAAATAATTCGTTTGGTTTTTCCCAAGCCGGTAAACGCAGCGTTCGCTTTTTTTGTGTTCTTGCTCATATCGAACTTGTAAACATTTTCTACTTTTAAGTTTGCATTTTGAGCAAGTTTTGTAATTCGATCTTTGAGCTCTACATCTTCAATAGGAGTTATTTTATAGAAGATAGGAAAGATTAAAATGGGAAAAATCTGAGAAAGCACCACCGAAATTAAAAACATGATTATTGCAAACGGTAGCCACCACAAATCACCGAATTGGTTGAGCGAAAAATAAAAAAGTAGTAAAATTGGGATTCCGATTGCAAGTGAAACAAGCAATCCTTTAAAATTTTCCCAAATCCATTTCCAAATTGTCTGATTAGAAAGATCGTACTTATGCTCGAGATAAAAACCTGTGTAATAACTAATTGGAAATGATATGATTGAGCCAACAATTCCAATCACTAAAACAAACGAAATAAAAAGCAGGTATGAATTGTAAATATAGTTCGCTAAGTATTTTTCAAGCTGCAGGCTGTAGCCCAACCACACAAAAAGCAGAAGCAGAATAAATGAAGCAATCCCCTCACCTATTCCAACAGCTAGTTTAATATTATTGTATCTTTTTGCTTCCATAGATGTAAAAATAATTATATAGGTTTTGGTAAGCAATGAAGGTACGATACATAAAAAACCCGAAGCTAATAAATAACCTCGGGTAAAAAATTATTGTTATTGTTAAAAGTTACCCTTTACCAGATGACTCTTCTGTTTCTAAGGTTTCTTCAGTATCATTAGCACAGCATTCCATTTTACAATCAGGTTTACATTCTTTTGTATCCATTCCATCAGAACTCATATTAGAGCCTGCATTTTTCTTCTCTTCACAGATTCTTTTGCATTCTTCTTTACTTTCTGCATTACATTCATGCTTAACTTCTTCACTTGTAGAAAGAGTTGACTGATTATTTGTTGAACTTTGGTTCGTTTCGAATGTTTGATTCGTTTTTATAGTCTGTTCAGTTCTTATATCACTCTCAGACTGTGCATTCGCATTAAAAGCGAAAAACAGAACAAGAGATATAATTGCGATAAAGGTTTTCATGTGATTTCTTTCAATAATTATTATTTTAGTATGATTTTCTTAATCGAGAGTAAATATGAGGAGATAATTTACAAAATTATCAATCATTTACAAGTGGCAAATATTTACCACTTAATACTAAATTTTTTCAACACTTTCTTCTAATAACCAACCGACTTTACCATCAGCCAATCTAATTTTCACCCAATCATCTAGTTTGTCTTCAAGTTTTAGCTTTAATCCTTCGTGAATTACAAATGCATCTGTGCTTTTAGTATCGGGAGAAGTTTTAACTGTGATTGACTGCTCCACTACCACACCACTGATTTGCGTTTGCTCTCGATTTGCTTTCACAATTAAAAGAGAAACTGTAATAGCTAAAACTGCAAGCGTAGCTAAACCTGAAAATAAAATAATTTTTTGCTGCGAGATAGATGTTGCAAAGAAATAAAAAACAAAAAGGAAAAGTAAAATCAAGTAAAATATAAACGCTGTATAAGTCCAAGCATTTACTGAAAATGATTCAAGGATTACTTCCCACCACTCAAAAAGAAAAAAAGTTGGCAATGGTTGTATTCTATCAACTGTGCTAAGGTTTGCAAATGCAAGATTATGCTTTATATCTTCATCTGTTGGAGAAAATTTTAAGGCCCGCTCGTAATTTACAATTGCGTAACCCAGTTCTCCGACTCTATAGTAAGAATTTGCAAGATTAAAATAAAGCGATGTGCCTTCGTATCCCTCATTTCTTAAATCTTCATAAATTTCTATGGCTTTATCAAATTCACCATTTCGATAAAATTCACCTGCCTGCTGCATTGCTTCACTTTCATCTGCAAATCCAGATTTAGTAAATAAAATGAAGACTAGTACAAGGGCTAGAAAATTTAGAGAAGGAATAAGAAGTCCAGCTTTACGCATAGCTTCCTTTTCCAATTTTTTGAGGAACAATACTTTTCTCAATATTAATGATGACATCGGCAATTTCATCGTACATTTCTTGCTTTGCCGCAGATTTTTCTGCACTGGGAGCAAAACGAACAAATTCACATTTTTCTGCGCCGGATTTTAAATTATTAATTAATTCATCAGAAACGTTTTTAATTCTTAATTCATTTGCTGCTCGATCAAGCGTAAACTCGGATTTCGGTATGTGAAGTTTATCCTCCAAATATCCAAACAATGCAGATGAAAGTTCCGTATAGAACTCTTTGTGTTGCTGTGTGTCCATTAATTTCTTTGCAAGTTTTAAACGGTTCTTTGCAATCTTTTGAGCTTTTTGATACCGCAGAAGAACAACATTACCATGCAGTTTATCGTATCTTCTCTTCCATCCGATAAATCCAATTGCTAAAACAAAAGGAAGGACACTAGCAACAATAAATCCAGTTGAGTTAATTATGTAATTCTTCCTTTTTTCAATATCATCATAAGAAGTTTTAATAAATCGAATATCGCTTCCGAGTTCGCGAATATCTTCTTTACCTACTATTTCAGTTGAAGCTATTTTATCTCCAGGTTTAATATCAATTTTAAAAGGTTCAGAACTAACAGTGATGTACTTTCCCTTTGAAGGATTATAGAAAGAAAATTCAAGTGGTGGAATTTCTCTTAGTCCAACAACCCTCGGCACAAAAAGATACTCTCCGGTTTTACTACCGTTTATTCTTCCTTTTCTATTTATCTGCTCTTCAATTTTTGGCTCGTATTCTTCGAATCCATTTGGGAAATTTATTTTAGGCAGATCAAGTAGTTTTATGTTTCCCGAACCAGAGACTTTTACATTTAGCGTAAGTGGTTCATTTGATTTTGTTTTTGTGCTGCTTAAATCAGCTTTAAACGAAAAATCACCTACTGCACCGTTAAAAGATTCAGGGGCACCCGCCGGTAAAGGTTTAACAATTATTTTAATTATATTTGATTTAAAATCTAAGTCTACAGTCTCATATCTATTGAAAGGATCACCGAAAAAATCATCCCAGATGTTTTTTCCTTTTTGTTTTTTCATAGCTACAGGAATTTTTAAATCCAACGGGGTAACTTCCAAGGTCCCAACTTGGGTTGGAAAAAGTGCAACTTTTAATAATTCTCCAACTTCAAATCGCTTTCCATTTACAACTTCAACTTTAAAGTTAATAGTTTTATCAGTCTCCAATTCTTCTGCCCAAAAACCTTGATATTTAGGCATTTGATTTGGAGACAATTGTCCTATTAAAATACTTTTATATAATTTATATGTAAGTATTATTTGTTCCCCCACAAGTGCTTTAGTTTTATTAACAGTGGCACGAACAAAAAGATTTTTCGCAATTTCATCGTAAGAAATTTGAGAATCATTTTTCTTCTGTTGCGGTTTATCTTTTCCTTTTACAACGGTAATTTTTATTGGTTTAGTTTCATAAGTTGTTTCTGCCTGAATAATACTTGCTGAGCCAATATTAAAAGTTCCGACAGATTTTGCTTGTACAATAAATGAATAAGTTAGTGAAGCAGTCTGCGCACCATTAATTATTTGAATACTCGTTGACTGACTTGGACCAGAAAGGATCATAAAATTGTTAAAAGATGGAGGAGAAAATTTTGTAAGATTATTTATATTCGATCCGGAAAATGTAAACGAAATCTGGAATCTTTCATTGTCTGCGACTGTAGTTTCATTTACAGATGCAGTAAATTCCTGTGCAAAAAGAAGTGTTGGCAGGAAAATAAAATATGTAAGTAGAGTTTTGATCACTACCAATCCTTTTCTGTTTTAACTCTTTGTCCTTTTATTTTTCTCAATTTCTTTTGCAAGTCTTTTTCATTTTCTTTTAAAGCTTCTAAAATTCTTTCTGCTTCCTGCTTTGTTATTTCCTGTTCGCGTTGCTGCTGATGTTGCTTTTGTTGCTCTTGTTCTTTTTGCTGCTGATTTTGGTTCTGTTGATCTTCCTTTTCATTCTTCTCCTGTTCATTCTTATCATTTTGCTGCTGCTGATTTTGATCCTGATTGTTCAACATATTCAATGCATACGAAAGATTGTACTTTGTTTCTTGGTCATTCGGGTTCAATTTTAATGCTTCTTTATATGCACCTATGCTTTCTTTAATTTTTTGAGATTTGAGCAGTGAGTTCCCAACGTTGTGATATATTTTTGCTTTTTGTTCATCTGTTTTTGCAATAGCTAGTGCCGATTGAAATGATTTCATTGCTTCATCATATCTTTGCTGTTTGTAGTATGCATCTCCCAGATTGAATTGCGCTTCAAAACTTTCAGGATCTAATTCTATACCTTTTTTAAAGTTCACTTCAGCATCTGCAAATTTTTGTTCATCGTATTTTTCAACACCTTCGTTTACTAATCCACGAGTTGATTGAGCAATGGACACAGATACTGCAGCGAAGACAATAGAAATTATCACAATTAAATATTTTTTTACTAATATCATTGTTCCAAACCTAATTTTTTATTAATTCTTGCGTATAAAGGTGATTTCTTTTCTGAAATAAAGAATTCTATTACCAATAAAATTATTGCAGGAATTAAAAAATAATAAAAACGATCTTCGTAATCAGTTACTTTTTTCACCCCAAATTCTGCCTGTTCAAGTTCTCCAAGTTCTGTGTAAATTTTATCAAGGTAATCTTCATAATTTGTTCCGCGGAAATATTTTCCACTACCGGCAACTGCAATTTGTTTCAATGTCTCTTCATCAAGCTTGGTTAAAACTGTATTACCGACTTTGTCTTTTTTGAAGCCCACTGACTGACCGTACTTGTTGTAAATCGGTATTGGTACGCCGCCACTTGAGCCCAAACCAATCGTATAAATTTTAATATTTTTTGAAACTGCATTTTCAACTGCTTCCACTACATCACCTTCGTGATCTTCACCATCAGTAATTGCTATTATAACTTTATCCGTTGATAGAGAATCGAAAGAATTAACTGCCAAGTCTATAGCAGAAGCGATGGCTGTGCCCTGAGAGGGAACAGAATTAACATCGACAGCGGAAAGAAAAAGATTTGCTGCCGAGTAATCAGTTGTTAAAGGAATTTGAATATAAGCCTGCCCCGCAAATATTATAAGACCAATTCTATCACCGCGCAGTTTATTAATCAAATTTGATATCTGGTATTTTGCTTTTTCAAGTCTGCTTGGCTTAATATCTTCTGCATTCATACTGAAAGAAACGTCCAGTAATATAAAAACATCAATGCCGGTTTGTTTAACCTCTTGCATTTTTGTGCCAACCTGTGGGTTAGCCGCCGCAAAAACCAGACAAGCAAATGCTAAAATGATAATTACAAACTTTACCCATCTTTTTATGGAGCTGTCTGTTGGAAAAAGTGTTTTGTGCAAGTCCAAATCGGCAAATTTTTGTAAAAGCTTTTTCCTGTTCCTGTTTAGCAACCAAAACAACACAATAACAACAGGAATAAAGTAAAGTAGATTCAAATATTCAGGATTTGCAAAGCGAAACATATTCTATGGTAATTTTCTAAAAATTGTTTTTGATAATCCTAATTCAAAGAGCAGCAAAATCAAACCGCCCCAAAGCCAGCTATGATATTTTTCACTTGCATTTCTATAAGATGTAATTTCAATTTTTGTTTTCTCCAGCTTATCAATTTTTTCATAAATATCTTGCAGAGCTCGGTTGTTTGTTGCACGGAAATACTGACCTTCAGTGATTCCAGAAATTTCTTTAAGTACTTCTTCATCTATTTCAACGGGCACCATTTGATATCGCATTCCAAAAGGAGTTTTTACAGGATAAGGGGCATTCCCACGTGTGCCAACACCAATTGTATATATTCTTATATCAAATGCATTAGCAATTTCTGCCGCGCTAATCGGGTCAACTTCACCACTATTGTTTACGCCATCTGTAATTAAAATAAGTATTCTGCTTTTAGCATCGCTTTCTTTCAACCTATTTACACCGTTTGCAATTGCATTTCCCATGGCAGTGCCATCTTCAATCATACCACTTTTAATATCGATTAGAAGATTTCTTAAAACGTTGTAATCGATGGTAAGTGGACATTGAGTAAAAGCTTCTCTCGCAAAAACAACCAATCCAATTCTGTCTGATGTTCTTCCCTCAACAAAATTATCAATTACATCTTTTGCAGCTTCCAAACGATTTGGTTGAAAATCTTTCGCAAGCATGCTGCTAGAAATATCAAGAACCATCGCAATATCAATTCCTTCTGTAGTTACATTTTCTCCCGAAGTAAAACTTTGTGGTCTGGCAAGTGCAACAATAAGTAATCCAATCGCAATCAGTCGCAATGAAAACGGAACGTGTCTTAAATATTCACGTATAGTTGATGGCACATCTTTAAATATATTTATTGAAGAGTATTTAACAGACGATTGAACTTTCATTCCTCTGAAAATATACCAGGCGATCATCAGCGGAATAATTAAAAGAAAATAGAGAACCCAAGGATACGCAAACGTTACTCCGCTAAGCATTTTGCAGCTCCTCTTCAACTTTTTCTATTTTAGTTGGGATTGTTTTGTTTACAATCTTTTTAGCTTGTTTCATCATTTCTTCATTAACAGAAGCGATAGGAATAAATTTTGCAAATTTTACTAAATCAGCATTGTTTAAAAATTGATTTGTTTCTTCTAAAATAATTTCTGCCGCTGATACTTTTTTTAGCTGCTCCATCTGTTCAGTTGTTGTTAATTCCAGTGCCGGAAGTTCAAAGCGTTCTTCGAAATAGTTACGGACAATTCCTGTAATATTTGAATGATATTCTTTTACTTTTCCTTTTTGCCAGAGCTGTTCGCTTTCAAGCTTATCAAGTGCAGCAAGCGCTTTTACATGCGGAGGAATTGTAATAATCTTTTTCTTTACAGGAACTGCAGCTTTCTTTTTTTTGTATCGAAGGTACAAATAAATAGCCAGTGCAATCAGTACTAAAACAATAAAAATAATTAACAAAATAAATTTCCAATTGAGCGGAATTGTAAGTGGTTCTTTTACATCTTTTATCTCAGCCTGCTGTTCAACTGGAACTGTGTGCACTGTAAATGTAACTGAATTTGAGAGTACTTCCTGCTCCTCACCATCTAAGGTTTTATATTTAACTGCTATTCGAGGAATTGTAACCGACCCTGAATCGTAATATGACACTATAAAATGATAAACAATTGCTCTTTTTTCTTCAGTTTCAACAATTGATGGTTCAAGCTCTTTAATAACTTCAACTTCCTTTAAGCTATCACGAATAAACGGTGCAATAATTTCTACATCTTTATCAGTTCTAAGTTCTAAAGAGTAATTAATGTAATCGCCAACTAAATAATCGCTTGAATCAACTGAAGCTAATGCTGAAACTGATTGAGCAGAAACTTCAGCATAAAAAATTAAAAGTGATATGAAAAATATTCTTAGAATATTTACCATCGTCTTTCACGCATTCTGAAAAAATTTACAAGTGGCGCAATATAATTTGAGCCTGCTTGAACGTAAATGCTATCCAATCTACTTGAAATAAAAAGAGATTTTCTTTTAGTAACTATTTCGTTTCTTCTTTTTAGTAGGGCATCCTGAACACGTTTACTGCTTGTATCAACCCATCTTTCTTCACTTGTTTCCGCATCGGTAAGTTTTATCAATCCCATTTTTGGAATTTCAGATTCACGTCTGTCATCAAGCACAATTCCGATAAGATCGTTCTTCTTTCCAACGGCTCTTAAAATTTTTTCATAACCTTCATCCATAAAATCGGAGAGAAGAAAAACTATTGAACGTTTTTTGATTGCACCGTTCATAAATTCAAGCGCAGTTCGTAAGTTTGTTTGATTTCCTTCTGGTTCAAATGATAGTACATCGCGGATTATTCTTAAAACATGTTTATTTCCTTTTCGCGGCGGGACAAATTTTTCAACTTTATCTGTAAACAAAATTAAACCTACTTTGTCATTATTCTTTAATGCAGAAAAAGCAAGAATTGCACTCAGTTCAGCAGCCACTCTCTGTTTTGTTTTTGAAAGTGATCCAAACATTTGTGAACCGCTCAAATCAACCATTAAAATTACTGTGAGCTCACGTTCCTCTTCGAAAATTTTAACAAAAGGGTGTCCAAATCGTGCAGTAACGTTCCAATCAATGTTTCTTATATCATCACCAAACTGGTATTCGCGCACTTCCGAAAATTCCATTCCCCTTCCTTTAAAAACA
The DNA here is from genome assembly GCA_013042995.1 of Ignavibacteriaceae bacterium. Taxonomy (GTDB): domain Bacteria; phylum Bacteroidota; class Ignavibacteria; order Ignavibacteriales; family Ignavibacteriaceae; genus IGN2. The sequence goes on from JABDPB010000135.1 coordinate 67,250, forward strand.
GAATGGTATTCACCCGAAAAGACTTGATTGACAAGTCCTTTAGTACGAATTTCAATTTGTCTGACTAGTTTTAATAATTCTTTTGTAAGCAATTTTACGGTACTTCAATTTTATTTAGAATTTCACTGATAATTGATTCAGGAGAAATTTCTTCTGCTTCTGCTTCATAGGTTACAGCAACTCTGTGCCTCATTACGTCGTAACAAATTGCTCTTACATCTTCCGGAATAACATATCCCCTTCGTTTTATAAATGCCATTGCCTTTGCACCAAGCGCAAGATTTATCGAAGCTCTGGGTGAGGCACCGTAACTTATCAAATCACCTAAATTTTCTAATCCAAAATCTTTTGGTGTGCGAGTGGCAAAAACAATATCGAGAATATATTTTTCTATTTTTTCATCAATATATACTTCGTGGATGAGCTCTCTTCCCTTTAAAATATCTGCAGATGAAATAACAGCATTCGGAGTTCCTAATGTATCATTAATGTTATGTCGCATTATTTCAAGTTCTTCTTTTCTACCTGGATAAGTGATTTTAATTTTCAGCATAAACCTGTCTACCTGTGCTTCCGGCAATGGATATGTTCCTTCTTGTTCGATTGGATTTTGTGTTGCGAGAACAAGAAACGGTTCTTCAAGTTTAAAGGTTGTTGCACCAATTGTAACCTGTCGTTCTTGCATTGATTCGAGCAAAGCACTTTGGACTTTTGCTGGTGCACGGTTAATTTCATCTGCAAGAATAAAATTTGAAAAGATAGGTCCTTTACGGATTAAAAAATTACCCTCTTTCTGGTTATAAATTTGCGTTCCGATTAAATCTGCCGGAAGAAGATCAGGTGTAAATTGAATACGCTGAAACTTTGCTTTCATTGACTGTGCAAGCGTTTTGATTGCAAGTGTTTTTGCCAAACCAGGTACACCTTCAAGTAAAATATGTCCATTGCCCAGCAAACCCACCACGAGCCTTTCCACCATTTCCCTCTGCCCAACAATTACTTTTCCTATTTCAGAAAAAAGTAAATCAATGAATGCACTTTCATTTTTAATTTTCTCATTCAATTGTGCGATATCCACTGTAAACCTCTTGTTAATATTAAACTTTAATAAATATGGAATTTCATTCCTCACGTTTAGAAGCTGAGGAATAAATACGATTAGACGGGGGCAAACTTATGAATGTTGCGTTTTTTAATCAAGAAATCATTTGACGACCTATATTTTCAGAAATCTATTTTTTTTAAGAATCCAGATTTGTAACCTCCATTTAAAAGATATTGCTTAATTTTGAATGCTATGTTACGATTTTCATTTCTTTTCTTACTTTTCATACTTTCTAATCCAGCTATTCCGCAGGATAATTTTGTAGCATTAATAACAAACCCGGAAGTTGGTGCAAATAAAAATGCGCAAAACCTTCTAGCAGCAGTTGACAGTATAAATCAAGCTCAAAAAGTTTCTCACGTTGTTGTTCTGGGTAACATAACCGCAAACGGAATTTTTGATGAATTCATTTGGACAATGGAAATTTTGGATGGATTATCTGTTCCTTATTCAGTTGTAGGAGGAGAAAACGACTATTTGCTGAGTGAAGGAAGAGGTTCAGAAATATCATTGCTTTGGGACGATGATAAACGTATTACATCAAATAAAAACTTCAGCTTGGTTTGTTTGAATACGATCATCCCGGAATTTGATAAAAAAATATTTATTGATGCTGAAACACTTGATTGGTATAATGACCGAATCTCTGAAATTCAATCCAAAAGAATTCTATTTTTCTCTTATTATCCAATGCTTAGTATCGAAACCAACTTAAAATTTTTCGAAAACATTACTGACAAAAAATTATTCTCGTTCGTCAGCAAAAAGGATAGATCAAATAAAAGCAAAATTGTAAATGAAGGTTTTTATTTAAACAGAAAAAATGGCTGGGGTTATTCTTTAATTTCCATCAAATCTGATTCTTTGTTTATTGATAATATACTTATTACTGATTCAAAAAAATCAGAATTAATTAAAACTAATTTTTCTAGTGTAAGTTTTGAAAAATCAAGTAAAACTGAAAGTAAGATTGTTAATCAAAATGTGATTTGGGAAAAGAAATATAACAGATCTACTTTTGTTAATTCTGCTTTTTCTGGTGATAAAATTTTCCGTGCATTTAAAGACGGCACAGTAGTTTACATTGATGATTCAGGTAAAGAAAAATGGAGTTACCAAACAAACGGGAGAATTTATTCTTCGCCAATTATTGAAGGGGATCTTCTTGCAGTTGCGACAAATGAAGGAGATCTACAAACACTTAATGCAAATACGGGCAGCCTTGTACAAGTAATTGGAATCGGGGAAACCATATCCTCTGAAATTTGTATTGTTGATAATAAAGAAGATGGCGGGACCACAAAAGCAATAGTAGCAGGAACTTCAAACGGAAATTTATACTGCTACAATGTTTATACTTTAGAACCTCTGTGGATAAATCAATCTGCAAACAACGGTTTAGGTAACCGCATCATTTCCTCAATCGCGTCAGCTGATAACAAAGTCTTGTTTCAAGATTTTAACGGTACACTTTATTGTGTAAGCTCTCTAAATGGCTTACTGCTATGGTATTGGAAACCACCGGTAAAAAATTCAAACCCACTTTTCAAAACTAATTTAATTGTAAAAGAAAATAATATTTATTTAATTGATACAGGCGGCAGCTTACACTGTATTGATTATTTGCTCGGGACAGAAATATGGAATATTAAAAATATAGATGCAACGGGAATTGTCAAGACTAGCAAAAATGGTTTAATACTTTCGACAGAAAAAAATAAATTATTAACAATATCTACAAAGCTTGGTAAGGTTGTTAATCAAATCACTTTTTCACCTGAATTAAAATTTGAAACTATTACCGATTTTATAGTAAATAATGATAATATAATTGCAGGATTTTCTGACGGTTCAGTTTACAAAGTAAAACCAAAACAAAAACCTAAATTGATATTTAAATCATCGTCTGCCCCAATTGTTTCATTGAGTATGGTTAAAAGCAACCTCCTCATTGCAGATTATAATGGTAGTCTTACTTTGTTAAATGATTCTCAGGACAAAAAATGAAACAACTCTTTGACGCTTATATATTTGATATTGACGGCACACTTACTAACACAAATCAGCTCATATTCGATTCTTTCAACTTTATTGCAAAAAAATATTTAGATAAGACATTCAGTGATGAAGAAATCATTTCACTTTTTGGACCTACTGAAGATGAAATATTACGAGAATGGTGCGGTGATCAATTTGATGAAGCTAAAGAAGATTATTACAGCTACTATACTAATTATCACTCAATTGCTCAATTATATCCTGGAATTAAAGAAATTTTGGAATATTTAAGAAATAATAAATATCCGCTTGGAATTTTTACAGGCAAAGGCAGAGAAGCCTCAATGATTACATTAAAATATTTAGGCGTTGAAAAATATTTTGATTTAATTATAAGCGGTGATGATGTTAAAAACCATAAACCATCCGCAGAAGGAATATTAAAATTTTTAAATCATTTCAAATTAAAGCCGAAAAAAGTTTTAATGATTGGAGATTCTGTAAGCGATGTCAAAGCAAGTAAAGAGGCGGGAATTAGAATAGCATCTGCATTGTGGGACAGTTACGGCGAAGAAAAAGTTAAGACTCTAGAGAGTGATTATTATTTTTATTCCGTGGGAGAATTGAAAAAGTCCATTTTGAAAAACTCATAAAAACCTGTTGATGTTTATATTCCTATTTAATAAGCATCATTTTCTTTGTTTCTGAATAATTTCCTGCAATGAGTTTATAAAAATATATTCCACTCGGTAATGATGTGCCATCAAATCTGACTTCGTAGTTCCCTGCACTTTTATCTTCATTCACTAAAGTTGCAATTTCATTTCCTAGACTATCATAAACTTTTAGTTGTACGAATGCAGTAATATTAGAAACAATTGATGGGACAGTATATTCTATCATCGTTTCCGGATTAAACGGGTTAGGATAGTTTTGAAATAACTTAAATTCATCAGGATAAACTGAAGATTCAGCATCTACATCCAAAACTCCATCTTTCAAATATGTCAATACTCCTAAGTGATCCGAACAATAGCTGCTGCCACTGTACGGTTGGTTCATAACAACTGAAGATTCAAAAGGGACAATGGTCGCTGTGTTTTTTAGAAACACATAATCAATTTTGGATGTTGGGGAATTTGATGGAACTGTATAACCGGGACTGCTAGGGTTTACGTAAACATACGTGCGAACATAAAAAGTGTTTGTTGCTGTGTTTATTAATTGCTGAATCGATTGAGCACTTGCTACATCATTAAAGTCTCCGGTTAAGATTGTGCCAATTGCAGGATGGCTAAGTTCTATACTTTCTATATAAGAAATTATTTGCTGTACTTGAGTTGTTCGGACACTTGCACTATTGAAAGATAGGTGTGTGTTAAAAAAGTTAACAATTCCGAGTGGTGTAATTATTTTATTCCAGACAACTTTCCTAGGAAAAACACCTGCCACAAGCTGGTAAAAACCGGTTTCTTCCACTGGATATTTTGTAATTATTCCAATAAACTCTCTAAACTGGTTATTCCAGGAGAGATGAGTAAACTCTTTGTAGTAGTAATATGGAATTCCAAAATAAGCACTAAGCGAATCGGCAATAATTTTTCCTTGGTTATCTGCACCGCTTCCGCTAAGAGATTCATTTATTTCCTGAAGTCCTATTATATCAGAATCAATTTAAATTAGCTTATCAATTATGTGAATAATGCGAACTTCCGGTTCCGTCCCAGGTTTCATCCCTTGTAGATTATAAGTTAATACTTTTAAGGAATCACTCCCCGCCAGGATGGTTCCGTAAAAAATTATAGATAGTAATACTGTTTTTAACATTACCTTAACTTAAAAAATTAACTCTGATCAAAAAAAATCTTTAATGATTAGAGGAAATCTATTTCACAATGGCAAGCTTCTGGGTTATGTCTTCAGTTTTATCACCGGCTTTCATTATTACTTTATACAAATAAACTCCGTTTGCTAATATATCACCGTCTTCATCCCTGCCGTTCCAGTATATTTTGTTAAAATCAAACTTTAAGTCTGAGGAAGTAAGTTTTAGCTCCTTAACAAGTCTACCAGCAATTGTGAATATTTTTATTTTAATTTCTTCGGGAATTTGAGTTAGCTTAAATGTGAAGTGAGTCTCGCCATTTGTTGGATTAGGATAATTGTAGACATTTAAAATCTTAGCTTCATTTGATATAAGGAAATATTTACTGACACCGCTCGAATCAACAATATTTCCATTCGAATCCCGCCATAAAACTTTCAGCTCATATTCACCATCGGAAAGAGTGGGTGTGAAGTCTACAACCACTTTTGGATTATCTTCAGAAAACTGATAATTAATAACTGAAGTATCCGATGGTATTAGTTCTTCATTCAAATAAACCAGTACAGAGGTTGGATCGGTTATTGGTAGCAATGACTGGTCATTTAGTTCAATATGAATTTCAGGATTTGGAGAGATATATTCGCCATCGAGGATGTCAGCTCCATCTATTGTTAAAGTAATAGAGGGAGTTGTAGTATCCGGTTTAACATAGAATGGAATTGTGAAAAAGTTGTTGTCTTCGAAGAGTTCTGTAATCTCATCATCTGGATCAATTTCTATCAAAAAGGTTTTATTCCCACTGCCAGTTGATGTATTATATGGTACTACGAAAAAATGTTTGTCCCTCTCTTTAAGGGAGTCTAACTTTTGAGAAAAAATATTCTCACGAGAGTTATCATCTCTTACAACATCTACCAATATTTTAAAACTATCTGCTGTTGTTTCCCCAACATTGTAAACGAAAAATTTAAGAATAGCATCTTCACCGATTAGAACAGAATCGCTTGCAATAGTTACCACTTGATAGTTTGTGCCGAGCTCAGGTACTAAATCATAATCGACTTTGAATTGATTTATTAAAGGTGAATTTCCATATTCATTAGAATTAATTTCGACAAGAAAGCTAATTGGAATTTCTAAATAACTATTAAGGTAACCAATATTTGCAGTTCCACTTACCAAATTTATCTCAGCAAGAGTATCTTTTTCTACATTGTGAATGATTGGTCTGATTGCTATTTGAGAATTACTGAAAATCGAATCAGCGTTAATATTCAAAGACTTCCAGTTGCCTGAATTCCCTATTAAATTGGAAGAAAATGACCCTGACAGATGATTCCTAACAAAAGTAGTATCAAATCCCACTGGACCAGTGCTTGAAAAACCCTCTGGGACTGACCCTGGTACTGATCCAAGCCTGCCTAACATAAACCATGAAGTATACCAGGTGACACTATCAATATAGGTGCTTCCAAATTCCTTAAGCTTATCTTTCAATTCTTGCAGGACTACAAATCCACCACAAGAACCACCAATGGATATGGCAACTAATTTATCTGAGTCGATTGTATTTAAATAATCGTAAAATGCTTCATGGCTATTTGGTACATTCCAATAATTAAACCAGCGGTAATCTTCGTATTGTATTAAGTCTTCATCAAATACTACAATGTGAAAACCGCAACCGAAAGAGTTTTGAGGGTAATCAACTCCATCCAATTCTATTTTAGCGATCCCTCCATCCTCGTAACCAGCTGAATTTATATCAAGAAGAATGTTATTCTCAGCTAGTTGAATTGACCCGTTAGTGAATGAAGAATTAGTAAAATTAAAGTCTTTTGTACTAAGTGAATCACTAAAATTAAAATTATAATTTACACTATCATGATAAATGAATGAGTTTGTCTCAAAAATGGTTTCAGGAGAAGATAATAAACTTGTCCTATACCAATATCGTTCATTTTCAATAAGATTTGTGAATAGAGACTTGCTAATTAAAGTATCAAACGGAATAATATGCGAACTATATTGTTGAAAGTCAGGAGTTGAGCTCAGACGTACGAGAATCGTATCAGAAATGGGATCTCTAACTGAATTTAAGAAAGCTAGATTTCCATTGTTTACAATTTTAATTGAATCAGCTACAATTGCTCTTACCGATGAGCTTAATACATTAAAACTAGTAGTGGCTGAATTATCACTTGTATATATCTCATCAATTTCATTATTCGAATCCAAAGTAACAACAAGAGTATGTTCACCGGGTCTATTCTTAATAGGTATTTGTACTTTCATAAATTTTTCATTGAGAGGTAACTGATGCTGGATGACCTTCTGAAAAACCAACGTACTATTCAGATAATCCTCCACGAGAATTGAGAAAGAATTTGAATCTACCCTTCCTAAGTTTCTGTAGTTTATATTTATTTCAATTGAGTCAAGATTATCATCTAAAAATGATGGAATCCTAATGTCAGAAATATTGATGTTAAGATTCGGTTTAGCTGGTATCCTGAGTGAGATAATTGGATCGCCGAGAAGACTGTTAGTAAGCACAAATAATTTTATTGACCCGCCCATTCCATAGTTTTCTAATAGACGTAGTTTAGCAGAAATATGAGCACTGGATATATTTGTATTCTCAAGATTTGTAATTTGTTCAAAATATAATTTAGGGTAATTATATGATGTAGATGTAAAGCCTAGTGAGGAATTTCCTAAATATGATATAGCGTCACCATCCAAGCCGTTCGTAAAGGTCTCTGAAAATGATACGATATCAGGTTCGGCAAACTTCCCTGTAGAACAACCAAAATCGCTAATAAGTGGGTATTTGTTAAATTTGTTTTTAAGTTGATTTACATCTTCTATCCCGTTATCCCAAATTTTCGTTCCGCTATGGCCAACATAGGATACTATAATTCCCCCAATACCAAATATACTATCTATATAAGCTTGGCTGAACGGGCCAAAATTAGTTAGGGGATTTTCAGTTGCATATAACTGACTAGGATATCCACCCACTGGTGAGGTTTGGATATAATTCGGGATTAAGAAATCATTCACTGATTTTGCTATTAATTTTTGACTTTCTCCAAATCCTCCGGAAAGTAGAAAATAGGTTTTATTCCAGTTGTTATATGTTTGTGTTAAATAGTCTGTATGTTTATTTAAATAGTGAATAAATTCTTCTTTTGATTTTACCGCTATCCTACCTACAAACATCTGAGGAATAGTAGCAGCTGAGTCCCACATAACATACCAGTTATCAGAGACCGGATGACCAAATGAAGGGACATAATTAAATATATAATCTGAATTCAAGCCATAATTATGATAATCATAATTTGCTTCTCCAACTAAAAACAGATAGGAAGGTTTGGGATTTGACCAATTTTGATTGGCTTGAACTAAAAATTCTTTAATAGTCTCAGGTTTAAAGAAACCATAATTAAACTGATCATAAATATCCAGCACATTTACAAACTTAGTGGTTACTTCATAATTTTCATTAATAAAGTTAATATAATTATCGGCTTCTGATTCAAAATATGGATGAGTTATAAGTAAATAGTCTGCTTGTATATTGCTATTGCGCAAATTCTGAAACTGCTTCTTATAATATATTTTTGGTTTATAAATTTTATTAACATTCGTTATGTAATATGAATCACCAGTTTGTGCCGAATCAATGAAAAACAATTCATCAGTCACCTGTAAGTAAGATTCTATTCTCTTTTTATTTTTGCCAATCTTATAGACTATATATTGATTTACTTGAGATGTGTTTTGCAGATTTATCCCATAAAGTTTCTTCTCTAAACTTTGATTGAAACGAAACTTTAATGAATCATCAATTAGATGATTGTAGCGTGGATATTCTACTTCATACCAATCCCTAACGATTGAATTTATATTTGATCCTTCAACTGGAAAAACAATAGTTTTTAAAGTGTTATTTCCATTTTGCAATAAACTGGTTGGAATTTTTGCTGTTAAAACTTTTTGGCTGTATTTATCAATATAACCCGAATCATAAACCGTCGGATCCGAATTAATGCTAATACCAAGATTATGAGCGTTTTCATCACCGGGAAGATCGCTTGCCCAGCTAAGTGCTCTAAAAAACACTTGTGCAGAATCATAAGGCACTAATTGGCTTATCGAAAAATTTCTGTTTGCAGAACCTACATTCTGTCCTCCCCAAAACCAGGTTTCATTTCGTATCCACTCAGGATTTTGCGCATCGACTAAATTTTTTACAAAGTAGTCTAAAAATCTATTATTCTCGTAATGGGATATCTCTGCATATTGTTTTATTGTATCCTGGAAGCTAACTCCAACAAAGCTTGATGTATCTATTCTTAATCCTGGGTTACCTCCCCATGTTAACCAATAAACGGTAGTATCAGTATACCTATCAATATATTCTGTGTATGGTTCACCTATTGAATTAGCTTGTCTGTAATTTATAGAGCCGTAATTTATTGTCCCATAAAATTCAATAAAATCATTATCATCAAAAGAAGCATCATCTTCACCTGATACATATATAGGAAACTCATTGCCCTTTAAAAAGAATTTGAAATTGCGTGGATCTATACTTTCAGTGTTTACTTCAAAGCTTTCCAAATCACTTTTGAACAGCCTGTAGATACCATCTGCCGCAACACCTAATTTTAAATATTCAGCATTAAAATCTATCCAATCGCCTGTGGAATCATCTCTTATTATAGCCTTCTTATATGATCTCAAATTCTCTGCCTGACGATAATTAAAAATAATATTTTCAAGATTTATATCGAACGCACCAACAGGTTCTCTATTTATTATAAATGGTTTAATATCATAAAAATCCAATTGAACTTTTGCTTTTATTAACTCAACTATCTCACGTTTTTTCCAATTATATCGGTGAGTATTAATTCGTATTACAGCGCAGTAGTAATCGCGAATCCAAGTGTAATATTCTAATTCAATTTCTTCTAAAGGATAAGATTCTGTTTCGGAAAAAACTGGATTAATTTTTGTGTTCTTGTAATTCAGACTTGAATCACTTTCTAATTCAATTAATGGATTACTTTTTGGGACAACAGAACTTAGCTTATTAATTGTTTTATCAATTATTTCAAATCGAATTTTACTATCGGGAGGTATTGCTAAAATAATGGTTCTAGATGGCAGAACAGGATATCCGGGTTTGCTTTCATCAATTGAATTAAAATAGTTAACTACTTGACCATTTTTCCCTTCAGATTTAAAGGGCTGCTTTTCAAATGAAAGACTAAGAATAAAGCCGTTATCCTTTTCAATTACCTGTTTAGAGGAGATCTGGGAATATGCATCTGTAAAAAATACAATAAAGATAAGTGTGAGAATTTTTAATGAATTAACTTTTTTCATATGTATTTAAAACAATTTTTGTTTTTAATCTCTCAAATAACGATTATAATTTATTGGATAAATAAGATACTAAAAAGTCAGATTCAATTTCTTTTCATTAATTTTTAGAAAAACGTAATCGAACTAATCGAAAAATAAATAAAGGAATTCCGATTATATATCTTTTCCAAAGTCTTTTAGGTTCAAAAAATAACCTAACAAGCCACTCTAGTCCAAGTTTCTGAAATACTTTTGGACCTCTTTTTTTCGTATTAGAAAAAACCTTTATCCCATCTCCAACTGCTATAACAATTTTAACATCTAAATTCCTCTTGCAACTTATTATCCAATCTTCCTGTTTGGGAGCCCCCATACCAACAACAAGTATATCAGGTTTTGAATTGTTGATCATACTGAAAAGTTTGTCATTTTCATAGGTAAATCCATTGTGATAGCCAGCGATGATTATATCCGGGTGGACTGAAGATATTTTTTGAAGAGTTTCATCCTTATCACCAAAGAAAAAAAAGGACCATCGCTCTTTGATTGCAGCCTTTATGAGTAGGTGATAAAAATCAGAACCTGTGAATCTTTTATTAAAACCTTTATTCCCATATAAGAATTTAGATGCCAGAAAAATTCCAATCCCATCAGGATGGATGATATCAATTTTGTTGAATTTATGTAAAGTTGATTTATCTACTTGAGCGATATTTATAAAATTTACATTTGCATACGCAATAGTTAATTGATCTCGTAGTTGAATGGCATCTTTAATTTTTTCAATGAGAGTTATTTCATCGAATTTGGATACCTCGATATCTAATATGTCAATGGAAGAATTAACTAACATTAGAAATCTCAGAATAGACTTTCTCTAATTTTGGTAATAATTGAGTGACCTGACAATTATTTAAGACCTTCTCATTCAGATTTTTTGCAATGTCATTAGCATAATTTTTATCTTTTATAATTTTTACTATTGCATCAATTAATCCATCTAATTCTTCCGAATTAAATAATAAACCACTTATTCCATCTTCAATAAATTCAGCAATTCCATCCACTTTAGACCCAATAAAGGGTTTTTTGCATAGTCCTGCTTCAAGCATAACCACGGGAAAAGGATCAGTCCTTGATGGTAAAACGATTAAATCGGAAATCAAATAGTATTTATAGATTTTTTCTGTCGAAGGTAAAATTTTGGCATTTATATTATTAGAACGAATAGTATTATCAATTTGATCTTTCTCTTCTCCTTCTCCAATCATTAGTAAGATGACTTCGTTATAATTTAATTGAATTTTATTGATTGCATTTAGTAGTATATCAACACCCTTTTCCTTTGAAAATCTGCCAATAAATGTTAAAATGAAATCATTATCACAAAACCCTAAATCATTTCTATTAAAGTCTCGTTCATCATTAGTCAGAATTTCATTTGGATCTATAAAATTATTTATTAATTTTATTCTTTTTTCATCAATTAAAAATTCTTTAATCAAATGATTCTTAATAGCTACGCTTACTGCGATTAGTATTTTTGATTTATAGCTGAAAAGTTTTCTTTTAAATACTTTACTTTGAACGGACATAACTGTTTTAACGTTAATAATTCTCGAAATTACAAATGCAAGGAAATCGAAATACCTATGGTGTGAGTGTATAATGTCAATTTTATTTCGTTTGCAAAACGAAGTAAGAATGAAAAATATTTTAATAGACTTAAATAAGATGAGTCCCGAATTTTTTATTATTTGGGGGTTTATTCCTTGTGCGGTAAACCTGGAAACTCCATTGCCCCCAAGTGCAATAATTTGATGATGAATAACAGGGGATGAATTTTTCACAATCAGTAGTATAGATTTTGTTACACCACACGACAGGTTTAATTCCTTTTGTAGATGAAGTATTTTCATTCGGATTCAATCGTTTTTCTCAAACTATCAGATTTTGATAGAGGTCATCTATGCTATTTATCATTTTCGCAAAATTGAACATTACGGAACGTTCCTTATGGAATTTACTTAAAGCCGGTAAATCAAATTCAAGTGAATAATATTTAGAAACTTTCGGAAATAAATCATTTTTATCCTTCATATACAATGGATAATCATCTCCAAGAATTTCCACAACTCCTTGCAAGGGATACGTTATTACACCAACATCGAATGAAATTGCTTCGAGTATAACTAACGGCAATCCTTCCGGTGCAGTTGATAGAAACATTAATAAATCTATTTGTTTATAAAACTTTTGAATACTAAATGATGGTGGAATTAGTTTTACATATTTACTATTCGTTTTTGTTTCCCCCATTGCTACAATATTTAATTTTTGCTGACATGTCTTTAATTTTTCACTTAAAAATAGAAATGTTTGAAAACCTTTTTCTTCTGTAAATCTTCCTATATATCCAACTGAGTTACTTATTGACTCTTTTTTCTGAAACGAATATGGAACACTGTTTTTTATAAGCTTAAGGTTTTCTGTTGATTCTACCTTTGATTTGTATTCTTCAAATACATGATCTGCAACTGCAACTTGATTAGTGAGTTTTGAAATGATTTTTAAAAGTAATAAATGAATGATTGAAATATTTTGTTGGGAATTATCACCAATCAAATTTCCACTGTGTAAATGATGAATAATCAGGGCTTTTTTTCTAAAGATGGTTACTAATAATAAAACTCCAATTCCCCCATTGTGATAATGTATTATATCATATCTATTTTTTCTTAAGAATTTGATCATTTTTATATATTTAAGAAGTAAGTGCCTATAATTTATTGAACGTTTATTTAAAAGAGATACAGAATTAATATTTAGAGCATCGATTTCTTCATCTGCATCTCCTTTATAACAAGAAAGTATTTCGTGATCATATTGAGGAAGGTGCTTTATCAATCTTATTGTGTAGGATGTAACTCCATCATACGAAGATTTATTTATTATGTGTAGAATTTTCTTTGGCAATTTATCTTTATTTCTAAAATAATTTAGCAAAAATCTGGATTGCTCTTGAAATCGGGCTAAATCCTCCGTAAAAGACTTTACGATATTTAAAAGCAACTTTTAAACCTGAAAAATGAATTCCCAATTTTAACATATCTTCATAATAAACTTTTAAATCTAACAGGAATTCACTAGCTGCTTTATTGTCACCCATATGACTTAGCAAGTAACATTTAATTCTATCTAGAGAATTTTGATATCTTTTTTTTCTAGTATCTCTTTCATTCTTACTAAGATATTTTTTTATCCGGATAAAGAAATTATCTTCTTCCGATATTGATACATTTGCGTTGTGTTTCCTCTTAAGAATTAGTTGGTCATTAACTACAATAATTCTTCCAAGAAGCGCTGCATTCGCAGCAATCCACCAATCGTGAGAAATTGATTCTTCCGGAATGGGTAAAACGCGTTTTAATAGTGATCTATTAAATAGCATCGTGCATCCTAACGCAAAGTTTTGATATACAACCTCGTAAAAAACAAATTTTTTCTTGGGAATATATATTGATTGAAATTCAAACCATGAAGGACTAATAATTTTTTTTTCAGTATCAATAATAATTGCATCGCTACAAATCATTAATACATTTTCTTCGCTTTCGATGCCATCTAAAAGCTTTACTATCTTTTCTTCATACCAAATATCGTCTTGATCAGAAAGGGCAATATATTCGCCAGCACAAAGTGAAATCGCTTTGCTAAAGTTATTTATTACACCTAGTCTTCCACTATTTTTAAATATTTTAATGTTTTTTTGTTCTTTATAATTATTTAAAATATCAATAGTCCTATCCGTTGAGCAATCATCAACTATAATCAACTCAATATTTTTATAACTTTGAGCTAGTATCGATTCAATTTGTTCAGCCAAATAAGACTCACCATTATATGTGGTCATTGCTATTGAAACAAGTTTCCGCTTTTGACTTAGACTATTCATAATAGAACAATTTTAAATTAGTAGATTATTGTAGAGAAGCTTATAATCAGAGGATATTTTATCCCAGTAGAAGTTTTTTGAAAAATTAATAATTTCTGAGGATAGCGAAAATTTTTGAATATTATCCATCTCTAAACAGAATTTTATTCGATCAATTAAATCATCTGTTTTTCCATTTCTAAACACTAGGCACTTTAAATTTTGATCAAATCTCTCCGTCAAGCCAACTCTCGTTGACACTAAAAAAAGTATACCTGTATTCATAGCTTCCAGTAATGATATACTAAAAGATTCATATTTTGAAGGGAGTATAAATATATCATTTACAATTAATGCTTGTCTAAATTCTACTTCACCGAGAGGATCATGCATTTGCAATTCTACATTTGTCGGAATGTTAGTTACAGCTTCAACTGGCCTATCATAACCATAAACTGAGAGTTTAACTTGTAACTTTAATATTGAAAGAGTATCAAGCAACAAGTAAAAAGCTTTTTCCTTTCGATCGATCTGACCAACAAAAGCAATTCTTAATGGAGATCTAAATGAAAAGTCCTTTTTGTGGACGTTGACTTCGTTAAAGCCATTATTAACAATTATAATTTTTGCTGGTCTGATTTTATAATACATTGATATATATCTTTTGTCTCTATTAGAATAAACAAAAACGTAATCCGAAAACTTCACCAGAAGATACTCGATAAGTAGAAACCTAAATTTTTGAAATCCTTTAATTGAAGTATGACGTGGAATTACATAACGGTTAATTGAGTGCAAAGTTGAAATAATCTTATAGTGAAATAGAAATCTTAAGAAAAACAGAGGGAAATAATATAATCCTGGTGTATTAATATGTATTAGTTGCGGTTTGAATTTTATAACAAAAGACAATAGAGGTAATATACCGGTTCTATATACTCGGTCGGTTATCTTTTCAAATCCAAATAACTTCTGATTCCTAGAATATATATTTCCATCCTGAAAATAAGGCAGATAAAAAACGTTATAACCATAATTTTTGAAAGACATAAATAGTTCTTTACCTACTTTAATTGGTGCGAGTACTATTTCCCCAGGATCATATTCACCAAGATAGAGTATTTTCATAGGGCATGATTTAATTGACAATATTTATTCTGGTAATTATTATTTAAGCATACCCAAAATAATAGAATATTTACTTTTAATTATTTCGAGATGCAATTAAAATAAGATCTGGTGTAATGATATTTGATAATTTAATATTGTACAACTTTTCAATTATCCTCTGATAGCACTTCACAGCAAAAAGTCTCTTTTTACCAATATAAGTATTATGAACCTCCAGCTTTGAAAACTCAGCTTGATTAAAAACCTGCTTTATACTTTCCTCTGTAAATCCGACTTCATGTGTAAAATCAATGTATCTGTTTCTCAAACCAAACAAACTTCCCATATTTGGTGTACGAATTATTATCTGCCCGTTAAGATTTAGTGACTCATGTAGGAGTTTGACGAATTCAATAATACTATCACGACTAATATGTTCGATTAAATCATAAAGGATAACTAAATCATATTTTTTTCATTTTTCACTAGAAAACTTAGTGCTTCATCTTTAATAACTTTATGCGTAACATATTTCATGCAGATTGACAATTGTTCTTCAGAATGATCAACACCTAAGTAGTTAGTTACCCCTATACTCTTTAAATAAAATAAAAGACCACCAATGCCACATCCCAGTTCTAGTACTTCTTTGTTTTCAAGTGAATCAACATATGGCATAAAATTTCTATCATATATATCAATTACTCCTTCATACCATTTTTTTATTGATTTTTCAGAAGTCGGATAAATTTCATTTATTTGTGCATAATGCTTTGAGAAATACTTCTTCATATGTTATATCTCAAGAACGAAATTAAAAAATACTAGTATTTAAAGTAGTGAAAAAACTATGACTGCATTTAATAAGAATAATTTTAATACGCAAAATTGCTAAGCCAAATTCTAAATCAAATTTGTAATCAAATATGACTTTGGAATAAAGAAGTATCTCTCAGTAATAATTTTTGCATTTTCAAATATTAGTTTCAATTCTTTTTTCTTCATAATTCTAATTGAATCAATCAATTTCTCTGCTTCCAATTGATTTTGACATTTTTCAAACCAACCCAGACTAAAATTCGAAACCAACTTTATTCTAACTTTTCTTGGTAACCAATGAAAAAAAGGAAAAAGAAAGTGAGGCTCTAATGGAGAAATAAATGCTGGAGTCTGAACAAAACAAAATGTAGCTACTCTTTGTATGTTCTTTACCATTTCAATTTGCGCATCCAAGCTAGAAAGATGCTCAATCATTGAATTTGAATATACAACATCACAACTTTTATCTTTTATAAATGAGAGAGACTTTCCATCACCCCTAATTCCAAAACAATTCTCATTTTTTAACTGCTCTTCTGAAATATTAACTACTACTGGTTTAATTTCTTTCTGATGATGTTTATTCATTAAATCCCAGTAATTACAGGTGCCTCCTATATCAATAATTTTAGGATTTTCAACATTGATATTTTTTAGAAAATCTAAAAAGAGTAGAAATCTTCTTTTCCTAAAATTTGAACTAAAGGAATTGAAATTATCAGTAGATGCATATTTTCTAAGTATTTTCACCTATATCACTATAGTTATAGCTAACCTATGTTATAACGTAGTACTATATTTGTAACAGGCTAAACTAATTTTCGTTTGTAAACAAAAAAGAAAGTAAATAATAACACAATAAATTCGGTGAGCACCACAGCATAAGCAGTTCCAACAGCAAAATATTTTGGGACTAATACTAAAAGTAGTATGAGATGTATAATTGCTGCACTGCTTATAATTTTATTAAAAACTTTATCATATCCCATTGATAAAATAGTTTGAATTCCAAACACGTTGCTTATGGATACAATTAGGGGAATGACAGAAATTATTCTTAAAATTTCTCCAGAAACTATAAACTTTTCTCCTAACAGAAAATCTGCGATTTGATAAGAAAAAATAAACATTACCAAACTTAAAATAAATCCAATTGAAGTTTCTATCTTCAATAGTAATCTAATAAATGATTTGAACTTTTGATATGATTCTTGGTAAAGATTGTTAACATAAGGAAATACAGATTGAGATAGAACACTTAAGATTCCCTGAAATGCAATCCTGATTTTATCTGCAGCAGCATAATATCCAACTACTGTTTCACTAGCAAATAATCCCAGGATGAACGTATTGGAAGTGGTATAGAAATTAATCGCAATCATTGATTGAAAAATGTTCCATCCGGATTTAAATTGATTTTTTACATCTATAAATGCAGGAATGCAAAACTTAACGTGGAATTTTACTCGAACGACGATTAGTCCAGCAATTCCTATTAAAATTTGTGCGATTGAATGAAGAATTACAAGCAGAAGATAATCGCTTTCTTGCTTTATTAAAATAAAGATCAGGACTGTAATAATACTTCTAACTATAACCTGAATAATAGTTATATATTTCATCTTTTCGATTCCCTGATAAAACCAACCAGGAAAAAGTATCCATCCTATTACCATACCAAAACTTAATAAGTAAATTTCCCAGTTATTATTAAAAAACGGGATTGAATAAACAATTACCAGCAGTATTACAAATGAAAAAACAGAGAGAACAATTTTGATGAATAATATCACCGAAAAAGTACGAGAAAGTTCTTTTTTACTATCACGTACTAACGAGATAGCTTTTGTTCCTGATAAATTAAACCCATATTCACTTATTAAATTGAAATATGCTATAAACGCCACTGCAAAATTTATTAGTCCGTATTTACCAGGCCCAAGTACGCGGACTACATAGGGTAAAATAATTAGAGGGAATAAATAATTTGCAGCTTGTAAAACAGAAAGTGAAGTAAAATTTGAAACTAAAGTTCGATAGGGTTTTAATTTCTCCTTTAAATTTAGCACAGTAAAAGAGCTAATTATATTTGAGAATTACTTTTTTGCAAGCCACAACTCCGGGTTTTGTTTGTCGCGTGAGTTCCAGATTTCAAAATGCAAAATTTCGCCTTCAATTGTTTCATCAACTTTAGCTAAAACAGCTCCACTTTTTACCCTATCTCCTTCGGCAACAAAGATCTCTGACAGGTGTCCGTAGACAGTTCTGTAATTATCTTTATGTGAAACGATAATCACATTTCCGTAACCGGGCAGCCAGTCAATTGCAGAAACGAATCCTTCTCCAACACAGCGAACATTTTTATCGCTTTTTGCTTCAATATCAATACCGTAATTTAAAGTAACTGTGTTTAACTTCTTGTTTTTGTTTTCCCCAAACCTTCTGATTATTTTACCATTGTGCAAAGGCATTATCATTTTGCCCTTTAAATTCGAAAAAGAAGAAAAAGTTGAAGTGTTAAAATCGTATTCAATTCCCGAATTTCGATCTTCAGTTTCCATTTTTTTTTCTGAAGCAATCTGATTCACTTTGTTTATTTCCGTTTCCTCTCTTATTCGCTCAGCCTCAACAAGTTTAACAATCAATTCTTCTATTTGCTTTTGGGAATTTTTCTTCGCCGATAATAATTTTCTTAATTCTTTATTATCATTTTGAATTGAATTTAATATTTGTTTTCGTTCGGTCAGTTTTTTCCGAAGATTAATATTCTCATTATTCTTAAGCCCAACTAATTCAAGCTTTTCCTTTTGTTCTGATATAAGTTTTTTCTGATTTGATAATAACTCATTCTTTTTCAGTTTTAAATTTTCTAGATCCTTTTCACGCTTTTCAGCAAACTCCTGCAAATAATGCAACCGCAATACAGCTTGCTGCAGCGATGATGCATCTACTAAAGCTTCCAATTCATTATATGCACCTTTTTTATAAATAGCGACAACATATTTAGCATAATTATCCTTTATTATATCAATTTCATTTTCAATTTGATCAATTTTATTTTCCAATCGGGATACTGATATTCCTTTTTCACTAATAATTTTCTGCAATGAATTAATTGCTTTATTCAATAAGTGACTTTGCCTGCTTAAATTTTCAATAGCTTCAAAAGATTTTTTCTCTGCTGCAGATTTTTCTATCAGCTCTTGCTCGAGTTCTCTTATCTCTTGTTTTATTAGTCCGAGCTCCACTTCCTTTTCGGAAATTTTGGAATCCTGTGGATAGGTTAGAATAGTAAACAGAAGTGCAATTAATATATACTTAGAGTATGTTACCACTCTACAATTGAAGCATCATCTGGTAAAATAAAATTAACGTAAAGGTCTCTATTATTAACAACAATGTTTTTATAATTTATTATAATTTTTTGATTTTCAATTTTATTAAACACTTCAATTTCAAATGGGATTGCAACATTCTCAATCAGCTCAAAGCTCGAATAGTTTCCTTCAAGATTTAAATCATCAGCATTTGATTGAATTAAATAGTTTGTAATACCTAATTCACGAATATCTACTTTATATTTTGTAGTAATCCCTCCCGCAGCATCAATATAAGTTAAAACATATTCTTCACTCTGAACTAAATATTCATCAGGTTGTTTATACAGATTTTTTGTGAGATTAACCGATCCAACAAAAGCATCTAAAAGATCTGTAAATGAAAGATTAATTTTGAAAATTTCTCTTAAGACATTCTCATTAACTTCACCAGTATAAGCAGTGTTCTCTAACGCATCGTAAAAAATATATTTATCTTTTGTAACGAGTGATTGAGCAAGCTCAATTCCAAATGGTCCCATAATTGTAAAGTAAACAGAATCTGGTTTTTTCATTATTACTCGAAAGCTTGCACTGTTATCGTACTGTTCTGATTCAATTTCAATAATGCCAACACCTTCAAAATTTTTAATTTTTCTTCTATTAGCCTCTAGTTTATTTATAAGTCTTTCTGAAGGTAGCAGTTCTATTTCATCAGTTGGTTTAGAAGGCACACAACCGTTATAGAAAACAGGAATTATAGTTGTAACAATTAAAATTCTAAAAATAAATTTCAAATTATCCCCGTTTCAATTTTCTGTTTTAATACTTCGTTTGATTCATCGAGTTTAAAAGCATTGTTCCAATATTTTAATGCCTCATCTTTTTTTTCCTGCTTGAATAAAACATCGCCCAAATGCTCAAGCAAAATGGCATTGTCTTCTCCATCAATATCAATTGCCTTTTTAATATAATAATACGCATTGTCATATTCTCCAAGTTTAAAGAATATCCAACCGTAGGTATCTAAGTAAGATGAATTTGATGAATCGGCATTCATTGCAATTTCTATCATTTTCAAAGCGCGATCTAATTGCAAATCCCTTTCTGAAAGAGAATACGCATAGTTATTGTTTACAAGGGCGTTTGCTGAATCTAATTCGAGTGCTCTTTCGTAAATGCTGTCACTTTCTGCCATCATTTCTAAATTATTATAAGTCAAACCTAATTGTCCAAGCAGGTTAACATTGTTAGGATCAATTTTAAGAGCCATCTTCAAATATTTTACTGCTTCTTCATTTTCATTTAACTGTCCCAACGCAAAGCTATAAGCTGACAAAGCATTTAAATCGTTTGGATTTAATTCAGTTGCTTTTTTTAAATATACTTTACCTTCTTCACTTTTCCCCTGCTGTGCAAGTGACAAACCTAAAATTAAATTAACTGCAAACTCATTCGGGAAAAGTTCGATAGCCTCATTCATTATTTTTTCTGATTCTTCATATTTCTGATTATCGAAATAAAGTCCTCCTAATTGTATCCACGCATCCGAGTTATATTTTGCATTTTCTGTTACGAATTTAAATTGCTCAATTGCTGTTGAATCATCGCGCTCAGAAGTTGCAATTGCACCTAAATAAAGTTTTACCCGCCAATGGCTTGTGTCTGCATCAATTGATTGGAATAATTCTTTTGCAATAGGAATTGCTGTGGAATCAGAGAAAGATTTATTGAAGTAGGTTGCACCGATACTAATTTTTACATCTAAAGGAACATCCGGTTGCTCTAAAATATATTTGTACTCAGTCGCTGCATCTTCCCAATTGTTTTGCTGAATAAAAATCTGGGCTTTCCGCTCGCGTGCATCTAAATCATTAGGAGTTAATTCAAGAATCTCATCTAACATTGCAATTGCACTTTCGTAGTTTTCGTTCCTGAGATGAAAATCTATTATCATTTTTTGCAGTGCAATATTACTAGGATCAATATTTAATAAATTACGCAATGATTGCTCAGCTTCTTTTTTATATCCAAGCTTTTCATATAAATCTGCAACTCTGATTAGAACGTTCCATTCGGGACCAATTATTTCAGTTAACTTTTCGTAAACTTCAATTGCCTTTAAAGGCTTCGCGTCTTCATATATTCTGCCAAGTTTGTAGTATGTATTTAAATTAGAGGGATCGACTTCAATTATCTTTTCAAGCACAACTATTGCTGAATCATTTTCTCTGGCCTGTATGAAAACATTGGCAAGTAAGTCCAAATATTCAATTTCAGTTGAATCAAGACCAACTGCCAGTGAAGCAAAATTACGCGCAGCGGCAAGCTTATTTATTGATAAATAATTTTTTGCCAGGGCAAAATAAATTCCAGCACTAGTATCATAGTTTAACGCCTTATTGAATTCCTGGATTGCAGTTGCAAAATCATTATTATTCTGAGCTATTGAGCCATTTAAAAAATATTCGAAAGCTTTTTGCTTTCTTTTCTCCGGATCGGCAATCTGCTCAACCTCGCTGATTTCGTCTGTTGTAACCTTTGAACCTGTGCATCCGGCTAACAAGGCAAGCAATAAACTTAGTATTAATAGGTTAAAAATCGTTTTCATAATCAAAAATATTTAATTAAAAAATATATTACTCGGTTCTTTCAATAACAAGCGAATAAAGACTGATTAAGGTGTAAATTAGAATTGGAATTTGTTCTGCTAAACCTTAGCATGATTTCCAGTCTATTAACTTTCGTATGGTTATAAAAAACTCCGCCAATATTTTTTATTCTTATTAATGCTCATTAAATTTTGTTATAAAATTTAACATCTTGTATGAAAAAACTTATTCTAACCGGCATTTTACTTTTTTCAGCAGTATTCAATATTTATTCTCAGGGAACTGCAGGCGAAAAAGCGAAGTTCGAATATCGCTATCTTATAGATATGCCGACGGGCGGCATACTGGAAAAAGGTGCTGTTGGATTAACAACAGATATACTACCTGATGGAGTATTGGTCACAACACTTGAAGCTGGTGTATTCGAAAATGTAAGCTTTGGAATTTCTTACGGTGGCTCCAACTTAATCGGTTCAGGGAAAGTAGAATGGTACAAATTACCTGGAGTAAACTTTAGAGTACGAATATTAAATGAAACCATTCTTCTTCCTGCTTTAACTTTAGGTTTCGACTCTCAGGGAAAAGGAGTTTACAACAATGATGTTAAAAGATATGCAATTAAGTCCCCCGGATTTTTTGCTGCTGTTAGTAAAAATTTTGACTTTCTTGGTTACCTAAGCTTGCACGGATCAATTAATTACTCTCTAGAAGGAAAAGACGGCGATAATTTTGTAAACATAAGAGCAGGTGCAGAGAAAACTCTTGGTTCCAGTTTTTCATTATTAATTGAGTACGATTTCGCTTTAAATGACAATAAGTCAGCATCTTTTGGAGATGGCAAGGGATATTTAAACACTGGAATTCGATGGTCTGTTGGATCCGGTTTAACAATTGGATTTGATTTGCGCGATCTTCTAAGCAACAAAAGTGAAACTAAAAATGCAGCTGATAGAGCCCTAAGAATTGAATTTATAAAGACAATTTTCTAATCCTACCTAGTTTATTACACTGTATTTTTTTTAATACAGTTCAGTTCACATATAACTACAAAAGTTATAAGAATATAAAACTTTTATATCATTTCTGAACTTTTTAACCGCCTTTAAACAGGCTTGATTATTGACTAATTTCATCAAGTAATAACAAGCGAGGGATAAAAATGAAATTCAATACAAAATTTTTCGGATTCTTACTTGTGTTTGTTGCATTTTCAATAACAGGATGCTACACTCAAGTCGCCACTACTGATTCTTCCACAATCCCATTAACCACAAATGAAGATGAACAATACAGTGATTATTATTATGAAGGAGAGGAAGAAGTTGATTCAAGTTATTTTGCTGAAGAGGAAACAGAGTATTATGAAGATGAAAGTGCTATAGTGAATAATTACTACTATGGTTATCCCTCAAGCACATATTATGCTAGCAGTTTTTATCCATCATTTAGTTTTGGTTTAACCGTAGGATTTGGGTTTGGATTCAGCTACGGATGGGGGTATCCGTACTACTATTCTTCCTATTATCCTTATTGGTCGTACTGGCCCGGATGGTGCGGATATGGATATTACTACCCGTCCTATTGTTATTACCCCTCTTACTATTCCGGTTACTATTCTGGCCATTACTACTCGTATGGTGGATATGGCTATCCTTACTACAAATACAGAACTAGAGATAGCTATGTAACAAGAATACGGAACAACTCCGGCGGCAGAAATTATGGAACAAGAAACAGAGATCCGATTGGAAGAAACACGGGTGGCACTGATTCTAGAACACGTGATGTTCTGACAAGAGATAAAGGTAGAGATTTAACAACTATTACAAACCGAGATGAAATCAATAGAAAAAACATTGGGACGCGGGATAGAGATGTTGTAAATGATGTAAGAAAAAAAGACGTTGTAAGAAATAAAACGGATAGAACACTTAGAACAACAAAGACAGACAAAACATTCACCAGAGATAAAGACAAAGTTCGAAAGAACTATCTCGGAAAGGATAAAACAACTGATTTTACAAGGAAATTTGGAACTAAGGAAGTAAACAGAAAAAAATCTTTTACATATAATAAAAACAAAAGAACTAATACAACTACTAACAGAAATACCGTTAGAGAAAACAAAACAACAAATAAAAGATTTACTCCAAATACAAGAAAAAATAATACTACAAGGTCATATAGACCTCCAAAAACTAATAAATCACCTAAGCGGTATACAACACCAAAACGTACGAATAAAACTCCAAGAACCTATTCTCCACCAAAGCGGAATAATAAGCCTCCGAGGACATATACTCCTCCTAAAAGGAATAATACACCAAAGTCGTATTCTCCGCCCAAAACTAATAGAACACCGAGGAGCTATTCTCCACCAAGGACGAATAATTCACCTAGAACAACTTCTCCACCAAGAAATAGTGGCGGTAACCGCACTAGCGGAAGAAGGAGATAATTAAAATGAGAGGGGTTACATTAATAATAGGTTTTGGTTCGCTTTTGGCTTTAACAAATGGCTGTTACACCATTGTCTCTAATTCAAACAATGTAAATGGTGATGTAAGCAATATAACAGTAATAAATTATCCACCACCACCACCTATATTTGATCCGATTATTGTGGTTCCTCCATCACTTCCTCCTGCACCACCATACAAGGAACGACCGGTTGTTACCAGACCTCCGGAAGAGAGACCAAAATGGAACCCTTCTTATGGGAAAAGAGACCCTCTTCGTGGTCATGGAGAAAAAGGAACGACCGGTCATAGAACTTCCGATACAATAAAAAGAGATGGAAACAAAACCGGAAGTAGAAGATGAAAGCAATTACCATCATCATTACATTTACCTTTATTAGTTTCTTAACTGGATGTTACACCACGTTAGGAATCATAGAAGAAAAACAAACTGACTATTCAGAGAATATAGAAATTGAAGAATTGGAATTAGAAGAAGATAACATAACCTCAAGTTATTTTGATGAGGATATGGAAGAAGTTTATTATGAAGAAAGCGAAATGGAGCAGAACGATGTTTACTATGAAGAAAGTACAAATGATTTCTTTACGATTTTTTTAGGTGCCGTCTCGGAGTTTTTTTCATCAGGAGCTTTCAATATAGTAATTGATTTATCCTCAGGCTCTTCAAGCAGCAGTTCAGACAGCAACTACAGTGATAACAATTCAAGAAATAATTCAGGCAGCAGAAATTACGATGGGAGATAAAGAATGAAAAGATTTTTATACTTAAACATAATTTTAATATTTGCATTTTTACTGGCTAATACATCGGCACAAAACTACAATGATGCCCTTATATTAAGTGAACCAGGATTTTATACAAGCGCCAGAGCACTTTCATTAGGAAATAGCTATACTTCAATGAGCAATGATTTTAGCGGTGTACTATTCAATCCCGCCGGGATAGGTCTTGTAAAAAATGTACAGCTCTCCGGTGGAATGAATTTTAATGCATTCAGTAACAGTACAACATTTTTTAATTCACAAACCAACTCTTCAAAAAATGCTGTTAGTTTAAACCAGTTTGGAATCATTTATCCAATTCCCACTTTACAAGGCAGTTGGGTATTCGCAATTGGTTACAACCGCGTAAAAGATTTTAATCGTACGTTAGAATTTGATGGCTTTAATAATGGTAATACGTCTATGATTCAGGATTTAACCGGCGAGTTCAACGAGCAAATTCCAATAACAAATGATTTGGGATTGGCTTATGAAATCCGGGACCCAAACACAGATCAATATATAAGAGATACAACATTAATAGATGGTTTATTAAATCAATCCGGAAGAATTAGGAGAAAAGGAAACATTGGTAAATGGTCTTTTTCTAGTTCAGTTGAAGTTGCAAGAGGATTTTTTATCGGAGGAACTTTTAACATTCTTTCAGGATCATTTAAAAGTGATAAAGATTATTGGGAAGATGATACAGGAGATATTTACGGAGCAGGTTTGGAACTGGTACCCGGTGATCCAACCACGAGAGATTTCCAATCATTTTATTTAAATGATATTATTGAGTGGAACTTATCAGGTTGGGATGCAAACTTAGGTGTTCTTTACAGTTGGCAAAATCGGTTTCGGTTTGGTGCATCGGTTAAATTTCCAAGCTATTTTACGGTTAAAGAAACATATTACGTAGATGCTACCACTGATTTTGGAGTAAGCAGTGGATATGCACTGCAGCCAATTGTTGATAAAATAGAGTACGGAATCAGAACTCCTTTTGAATATGCTTTAGGTGCATCTGGAACATTTTCTATTGTTACTTTAAGCGGTGACATAAAAATTATTGATTACACTCAAATGGATTTTAATAAAGGTTTTGATTCACAATACAGAATTGAAAGAAAACGCGAGATAGAAGATTTGTTTACAACAGTGGTTAATTTGCACGCAGGTGCTGAATTTAAATTTCCTCAAACTCCCGTTTTAGGAAGATTCGGTGTGATGTATTTACCATCTCAATTTGAGGGCGATCCATCAGAATTTGATAAAAAATATTTAACTGCTGGTGTAGGAGTCTACCTTGCTAATATGTTTAAGATAGACGTTGCGTACGCCTACGGATGGTGGGAAGATTTTGGTGATAATTATGGCGTAAATGCATCAAGAACTCTTCAGGATATAACTGTGAACAATTTTATTGTAAACTTTATTGTAAATTTGTAAGGTTATCCCAATCTCGAATTACAATTAGGGAGGCACAATTTGCTTCCCTTTTTTTATTACTTATCTCAAACAGTATTAATACATTTCAACATTTCTATTTAAATTTGGATTAGATTAGTTAAACTCTATTTTAATATTACAATCAATTTAAAGTTGCAGCATCATCAAAGGAATTATAATAAGAATAGAAAGCAAACAGATTTACGTTCTTCCTGAAGAGAAAGAAGAAACAATAATTTGTTCACTCCGTGGCAAGTTTAAAAAAGATTACGCCATGAAAAAAGATAAACTATATTTTACTGATTTTGCTGCCGTAGGCGATAATGTTGAATTCGAAATGAATAAAGACAGCTCCGGTGTAATCACAAAAGTTCAAAAAAGAGTAAATTATGTCTCGCGTAAAGCTCCTAAAATAAAGGGTGCAAGTTTTCGCGGCGAAAGGCTTGAACAGGTTGTTGCAGTAAACATTGATAATGTAGTAGTTGTAACCAGCATATATTTTCCTGATTTTAATAATCGTGTACTAGACAGATTTTTAGTTGCCTCTGAAAGTTCAAGCATAAATCCTATAATTGTTATTAATAAAACAGATCTTGATAATAATTCTATTTCTGAAAAATGGAACGATTTGTATGAAAAAATCGGTTATAAAGTATATTTAACAAGTGTTTATACTAATACTGGAATTAGAGAACTTCAAAAATCGATATCAAATAAAAAAAATCTTTTCTGGGGACATTCAGGCGTTGGAAAGTCTTCAATTTTGAATAAAATGTTTCCAGGTCTAAACTTAAAAATTGGTGAAGTGAGTGATTATAATTCCAAAGGTAAGCACACTACTGTAACAGCAAATATGATTAAAGTAAAAGGAAATACTTTTGTAATTGATACTCCGGGTCTGCGTGAAATTGATCCCTATGGAATTCAGAAACAGGACTTGGGTCACTATTTTATTGAGTTTGATAATTATATGAATGATTGCAAGTTTAATACTTGCACACATCATCACGAGCCGGGCTGTGCCATTATTGATGCAGTTGAAAAGAAATTTATTTCTGTTGAAAGATATGATAGTTATTTAAGAATGCTCGATACCATTGAAGAGGATATTAATTTCTAATGCAAATCAATGTTCAAAACATTGTTGGAAACTTTAATTCTTTCATCAATTCTTTAGATGAATTTACAAATCAGCACCTTGTAAGTTTCGTATTTCAAGTTGATAAATTTGATTTGCTCTCTTCACTAAATCCATTGTCTATTGCTTTTAAGAAAATATTTCTCTTTCAAAGTCCGGGCTCAAAATACTCTTTCGTCGCTCTGAACAGTGCAACTAAATTATCAGAAAGCGGGCATTCTAATATTTCTGAAACAATAGAAAATTATGAATTTCTTAAAAAGAGTTTTATAAACAATTGGAATGAATTTCAATTAGACTCTTTGCCAATTATTTGCACTGCAATAAAATTCGATCCACAAAAAATATCTGATGACTGGAATAATTTTAATTCAATTAATATTTTCATTCCTGAATTGGCATTTTATACGAACAATGGAAACACGTACGGATGTTTTAACTTCATTGATAGTGAAAAACCGAATATTCAAAAGTACTTTTCAAGTCTGCTAAATACTGTCATTCAAATAACTAATGAAAAAACATCGGAAGATAAAAAGGTTAACGGGTATAATTATATTGAAACTGAAGATGAGAAAGAGCAGTGGCTAAAAACTTCCAGGGAAGCGATAGATGTTCTTTCAAATGATAAAATCCAAAAGCTTGTTATTTCACGCTCTCATAGTTTTAATTTAGTACACAATCCAAATTTTAAAGAGCTACTTCAAAAATTAACAAATCGTTTCCCTGACTGCTATTTGTTTTATTTAAAACAAAGTGAGTCACATTTCTTTGGCTCTTCTCCTGAAATGTTTTTAAAAATTTTCGGCAACCTTGCAGAAGTAGAATCTGTTGCTGGTTCAGCACCACGTGGCAAAAAATATGATTCGGATGAAAAACTTGAAGAGTATCTAAAATCTAGCAAAAAAAATCACAAAGAGCATGAGTTTGTAACTGATTTTATTTCAAACACTTTAAAGAAGTTTTCAGATAAAGTAAAGATTAAAGAAGAGAAGCGAATTAAAAAATTGGATAACATTCAGCATCTTACAACAAAAATTTCTGCAGAATTAAAAAGCAATGTGCACATTTTTAAAATTGTTGATTCACTCTTTCCCACACCTGCTGTTTGCGGTCTGCCAAAAAATGAAGCGATGGAAATTATTCGAAAATTGGAAACTCACGACCGGGGGTTATATTCCGGATTAATTGGCTGGATGGATTTTGATGGAAATTGTGAACTTGCAGTTTCAATAAGATCAACACTTGTAAAAAATAATAACGTAACAGCTTACGCAGGTGCAGGATTAGTAAAAGTTTCAAACCCAGAAGATGAATTCTTAGAAACAAAATTAAAACTCGATCCCATACTGTCTCTCTTTAAATTATCTGCTGCTAAATGAAAATAAAAATTAATAAAAATCATATTTGGGCAAATACATTTGTAAATCAGCTCGCAGCAATTGGAGTGAAGCTTGCATGCATGTCTCCGGGTTCCAGAAGCACACCGCTGATTTATTCACTAGCAGAGAATAAAAAAATTAAATGCTTTGTAAATATTGATGAACGAAGCTCAGCATATTTTGCTTTGGGTTTAGCAAAGGCAAGCGGCACGCCTGTTGTTATTGTTACAACTTCCGGAACTGCGACTGCAGAACTTTATCCTGCGATAATTGAAGCATACCAGCAGCGGACTCCACTTATTATTTGCACAGCAGATCGTCCGCCTGAATTAGTCGGAACAGGTGCAAACCAGACTATTACTCAACACAACATTTATCGAAATCACATAAGGTTGTTCAGAGATGTTGGACTGCCTTCGATAAAAGAGCACAGCCTGAATTATCTCCAGAAAATTGCACTCAAAGCATTTAAAATCAGTGTAACTCAAAAAGGTCCCGTTCATATAAATTTCCCGTTTGCAAAACCGCTGGAACCATTTTCATTAGATAATGAAATTGATAAAAAATTATTGAAGTCGCAACCAATTATTGAATCGATAAAAGATACACATAATATTAAAATTGAAAGTGATAGAAAAGTAATTAAGCTAGCAGAAAAAATAGTGCAATTTGAAAAGGGATTGATAATTGCGGGTCCCATGGAAAACGATTCCGAAGCAGTTAAAAATATTATAGCTTTAGCTTCATTAACTAAATATCCGCTTTTCGCAGATGGAGTTTCGTATTTACGATTCAAAAAATTGAAATCAATTAAAAATATAATTTCAAATTATAATTCATTTCTAACATCAAAAATATTTTGTGCAAAGTATAAACCCGATTTGATTCTTCACTTTGGAGGGACTCCAACTTCAGCTAACTTATTAAATTATCTCTCTGAGTGTGATGCTGAACGATTTCAGATTAACGAATACGGTGATCTAAACGATCCTTCGCGAAAAACCAAAATGATCTTTAAATATTCGGCAGAGTTATTTAGCAAAACATTAATTGCACATATTAAAAAAGAAGAATTTATCCGGATACAATCAAAATGGCTTAATACTTTTACGAGTGCAGAAAGTATTTCTGAAAAATTAACATCTGGTATTTTAGACAAAGAGAAAAAATTACACGAACCGAAAATCATCACTGAGTTGTTAAAAGTACTTCCATCCACAACAAATTTGTTTATAGGAAACAGTCTTCCAATAAGGGATTTTGATTGCTTCTCAGGTAGTTCCACAAAAAAAATTAATCTTTATTTTAATCGTGGTGCAAGTGGAATAGATGGGTTAGTTTCAACAGCACTTGGTGTAGCATCAATAAAAGAACCAACCGTTCTGCTTGTCGGCGATCTTTCTTTTCTGCACGATTTGAATTCACTTCTAATAGCAAAAAATTATAACATCCCTCTTTTGATTATTGTTATAAATAATAATGGCGGAGGGATTTTTAAGACGCTTCCAATTTCTAAAAAGAAAAAACTGCTGCGAGAATGTTTCATTGCTCCGCAAAATATGAATACAAAATTAATGGTTGAAGCTTTTGGGATTAATTACAGACTAATAAAAAATAAAAATGAATTAAAGAGTACATTTGAAAATTTAGAAATAGAAAACCCATTAGTTCTGGAAATTCAAACGAGTGCAGATGAATCTGCAAATCTTCGAAATGAAATATTTAGTTCAGTTAAAACTGAAATTGAAAATCAATTCTCTTAATGCTCCTTTCCTACTATGATATCAAATTAAATGTTGAATTCTTTTCAGAATTTAATCCAAAAAATAAATCAATTTTATTTTTACACGGATTTACTGGTTGCGCAAATGATTGGAAAGAAGTTGCAGAAAAAATTGGTCCGGAGTTTAATAAAATAGCCTTGGATTTGATTGGGCACGGCAAAAGTGATTCGCCTGGAGTCGTAAAATTTTATAAAAGTGATGAGTCGAATGAACAAATATTATTTATACTAAATCATTTTGAAATTGATAAACTAATTTTATGTGGATATTCAATGGGCGGAAGAACAGCATTGAGGTTTGCTTCTACTCATCCTGAAAAAATCTCTACGTTAATCTTAGAAAGCACTTCTGCGGGAATTGAAAACGAAGCAGAAAGAAAATCAAGAATTAAAAGTGATGAAACGCTTGCAAATTTTATCGAGTCTCATTCAATTGAAGAGTTTGTTGAAAAGTGGATGGGATTGGAAATTTTCAAATCACAAAAAGCTTTACCGAAGGAGAAGATTCAAAAATTAAAAAATGCTAAATCGAAGAACTTAAAAATTGGATTGGCAAACTCACTCAGAGGTTTTGGAACAGGTGTAATGCCATACCTGGGAAATGAATTAAAAAAAATGAACTTTCCCATTTTGCTGATTACCGGCGAACTCGATGAAAAATTTACAATAATAAATGGAGATTTGGTTAAGTATTTTAAAAATGCAGAACATAAAATTATACCAGATGCAGGACATAATGTGCATTTGGAGAAAACTATCGAGCTCGTTTCAGTCATAAAAGAATTTCTCATTCAATTCTAATTAAATACTTTTTTCAATATTTTTGCCCTACCAATCAATAAGTAAATCAGGAATATTATGAGTTTTAAATGGAAAAAAGTAAAAGATTATAAAGATATCATTTATCAAAAAGAGGACGGAATTGCTAAGATTACAATTAACCGTCCGGAAATCAGAAACGCTTTCCGACCTGAAACAGTTATAGAAATGTACGATGCATTTTCAGATGCGCGCGAAGACCAAACAATTGGAGTAATTTTACTAACAGGTGCCGGACCAGCGAAAGATGGTAAGTATGCATTCTGTTCTGGCGGCGACCAGCGAATACGTGGCGATAGAGGTTATGTGGATGATACTGGTGTTCCGAGATTAAACGTTCTCGATCTCCAAAAATTAATAAGAAGCATTCCCAAAGTTGTTATTGCACTTGTTGCAGGATACGCTATTGGCGGCGGGCACGTTCTGCATGTTGTTTGTGATTTAACTATTGCTGCCGATAACGCAATCTTCGGTCAGACAGGACCAAAAGTCGGCAGCTTTGATGGCGGATTTGGTTCGAGCTATCTTGCAAGAATTGTTGGACAGAAAAAAGCCCGTGAGATATGGTTTCTTTGCAGGCAGTACGATGCGAATCAGGCTCTTGAAATGGGATTGGTAAACACTATTGTTCCTGTGGATGAACTTGAAGATGAAGGAATAAAATGGGCAACGGAAATCTTGCGACACAGCCCAATGGCAATCAGAGTTTTAAAGTCAGGATTCAATGCAGAGCTTGATGGACAGGCAGGCATACAGGAATTAGCT
Organism: Ignavibacteriaceae bacterium; assembly: GCA_013042995.1. Classification (GTDB taxonomy): domain Bacteria; phylum Bacteroidota; class Ignavibacteria; order Ignavibacteriales; family Ignavibacteriaceae; genus IGN2. The sequence continues at coordinate 99,936 of JABDPB010000135.1, forward strand.
GGCAATGCAACTCTGCTTTACTATATGAGTGAAGAAGCGCAAGAGGGTAAAAAAGCGTATTTAGAGAAGCGTAAACCAGACTTTAAAAAATTTCCTAAACTTCCATAGGTTTTTAATAGTCAAACTAAACAATGTGAAGTTTCTATTCTTAAAAGAGTTGAGATCATTTGTCGCTTTGCTCCTCAAAATAACTTTCGCATGTTGTTAAATAAATATGAATGATAAAAACAAATTAAACTCCTGGATATTAGCAAGCAGACCAAAGACACTACCGGCAGCAGTAGTCCCTGTGCTGGTAGGCTCTGCACTTGCGGTTTCTTATGATAAGTTTTATCTCCCCTACTCTATTGTTGCACTGTTGTGTGCACTTTTGATTCAAATCGGAACTAACTTTACAAACGATCTTTACGATTTCTTAAAAGGTGCAGACAGCAAACAACGCAAAGGTCCAAAAAGAGTTTTAGTATCCGGATTGATAACTGTGAAGCAAATGAAATTCGGTTCGGTTGTTTTATTTGGATTAGCTTTTCTGTTAGGTTTGTATCTAGTTTATTCTGCAGGATTAGTAATTCTCTGGATTGGAATCATTTCAATTTTTGCTGGAATAATTTACACAGCAGGTCCCTTTCCGCTTGCATACAACGGTTTAGGCGATTTGTTTGTTTTTGTATTCTTTGGAATTGTTGGAACGATGGGAACTTTTTATTTGCACACACAGGAATTTTCAATTTTGTCTTTTTTAGTTTCACTTCCGGTAGGCGCGCTAACAACTAATATTTTAATTGTAAATAATTACCGCGATGTTGAAGAAGATAGAGCTGCAGGCAAAAATACACTTGCAGTTTATTTAGGAAGAAATTTAACCCGTTTAGAGTTTATTATATTTCTGTTTCTAAGTTATGCTGTTTCTTTAATTTTGTTTTTAAAATTTGATTTCAACTACTGGATTTTTCTGCCTTACATTACTATTCCGTTTACTATTTTACTTGTTCGAATGCTCTTTACACTAAACGGAGAAGCTTTAAACAAAACACTTGAACTAACAGCAAAATTTGCCGGTTTTTATGGTTTGCTTTTTTCCGCAGGATTAATTTTATGAATAAAATCGAATTGAATTATTCACCTTATATTATGAAACTTAAAACACCTTTTGAAACATCAAAAGGAAAAATTTCTGAAAGAAAGGGTTTTATAATCACCTTAAAAAGCGAAAGCGGAAAAACGGGAATCGGAGATGCAGCACCTTTTCCTGAATTTGGTTCTGAAAGTTACGAGGAAGCCGAAGAAGCATTAAATAAAATAGATCTAAAAATAAATGTTGATATTAATGATATTAGAAAATCAGTTATATACACTTATAAGGATTTTCAGGCATTTCCTTCTTTAAAGCATGGATTAGAGCAGGCACTTCTAAATTTAATCTGCAATGAGCAGAAAATTTCCCTCGCAGAGTTGCTTAACTTGAAAATGAAAAAGGAAGTAAAAGTAAATGCAGCAATTGGTTTTCTAAGTCCAGAAGATGCTGTTAAAAAAGCAAAAGAATTTACGAAAGCTGGATTTGATACATTAAAATTAAAAACGGGAAGAGAGAATTTTGACGATGATTTAAGGACAATTAAATCGGTACGCAGTGCAGTTGGTAGTGATGTGAAGATCAGAATTGATGCGAATGGGAAATGGAATCTTGACTCCGCAACCAGAAATTTACAGCAGCTTGAGGAATTAAATATTGAATATGCAGAACAGCCTGTAAATTCTATTGAAGATTTTTCAGAGTTAAAAAAAATTGTATCTATTCCATTAGCTGCAGATGAGTCAATTCGTAATTATATTTCGGCAAAAAATTTCATTTCAACTAAAGCAATTGATGTGATTGTATTAAAGCCAATGCTGATAGGCGGTTTAATTCAAGCTCTTGAAATAATTGAACTTGCGGAGAGCAGTAATGTCGTTCCTGTAGTAACTTCCTCTTTTGAATCCGCAGTTGGAAGAATGAATGCAGTTATTGCAGCAGCAAGTGTTTTACAAGATGTTGCACATGGTTTGGCTGTTTCACAGTATTACGAAGCAGATATTGGAAGAGAAATATTTCCTATTAATTCTGGTAAGATTACAATTTAAATGCAAGCACCACCAACCAATAGATTTGTTCTGCAAAATCAGGACCTGAGAGCAAAAGCGGTCATCACAGAAAACTTTAATTTAAACTTTAAAGAGCTGACTAAAAAAGTTTTGTCTAGCGCATCTAGTCTAATAGAAGAAGGGATTTCAAAAGATAATTGTGTCGGAATTTACTCGCCAAATTCTCCAGAATATTTAATTAACGTACTTGCATTATGGCAGATTGGCGCAATTCCTGTCCCGCTTAATACACGGCTTTCAAAAGAAGAAGTGCAAAACCAAATTCAAATTTCTGGTATTAAAAGCGTATTAGTTAAAAATGATATTGATTTCCCCATTGATAGTGTCACAACAAAAAAAATTGAATTCCCTAAAAGCGAAAAAAATAAAAATGAATTCCTTCAAAGAACTGAAATTGATTTAAACAATGGTGCTGCAATTATTTTTACATCCGGATCAGGAAAATTTCCGAAAGGCGTGAAACTTACTTTTAACAGCTTTTATCAAAGCGGATTTAACAGCAACAAGCTATTGAGATATTCGCATAGTGACCGCTGGCTTTTAAGCCTGCCACTTTACCATATTGGTGGATTTTCAATTTTAACACGTGCAATTTTGTGGGGCATTCCTATAGTTTTTCCAAAATCTTTTTCTGAGAATGATCTGGCAATTGAGATGAAAAATTCTCATCCGACTTTTATTTCACTCGTTGCCGCACAGCTAAAATATTTAGTCGATAAAAACGTAGCCCCGAATCATGAACTAAAAAATTGCCTGCTTGGAGGTGGCTTTAATGATTTTAAATTGGTCAAAAAAGCTATTGAGTTAGGTTATCCAGTAAACGTTGTTTATGGTTCAACAGAAACTGCTTCATTCATAACTGCGCTGCTAACAGACGAATTCGATGTAAAAAAAAATTCTGTGGGAAGAACCGTTCCACCTTCAAATATTTTTATAAATGATGAAAACGGAAACGAATTAAAACCTTACGAAGTTGGAAATATTACAATTGGAACAACCGCTTTGATGGATGGATATATTAATGAACAAAATGAAAAAGTAAAAAACGGATTATATTTTTCCGGTGATATTGGTTATCTCGATGAGGAAGGTTATTTATTTTTAATTGGCAGAAAAGATTCTATTATATCAACCGGTGGTGAAAATGTAAATCCACTGGAAGTGGAAACTGCTCTTTTAGAGTATCCAGAAATTAGTGAAGCAGTTGTGTTCGCTTTAAAGGATCCAAAATGGGGAGAAATCGTTGCAGCTTCAGTTGTACTTAAAAACAAAACCAATCAAATAAACATTAAAGAGATACAAAATTTTTTGGTAGAAAAGATTTCAAAGTATAAAATTCCCAAAAAAATATTTTTTGAAAAAGAACTGCCGAAAACAGAACTTGGAAAAGTTGAGAGGGAAAAACTTATAAAAAATTATATGTTGTAATCTCTGCGATGCGATTGTAGCACAGCTCTGATGTCTTCTGGAATGTTAATTTTACTCCAGCTTTCCTTATCTAAAAAAATGTGCACCGTTCTGGCTTTTGCTACAATTTCGCCACCATTATTGAACCATTCATAGGTTAGTTCAAAGGAATTTTCTTTCAGAAGAGTAACTGATAGATTAATCGAAATCTGATCTTCTGCTTTCACAGGTTTTAAATACTCGCCATCGGTTTTTATTATTGGTACTACAAAGGTTTCACTATCCCAGTAATCATTTTTTAAATTAAAACTTTCAATCATCTCTTCGTAAGTGGAGTGATTAATTTCAAACAGCTTTGCATAAAACAAAATACCCGCAGGGTCACAATCGAAAAAATTAATTCTTCTTTTTATGGTAAACATTAAAAAATTCTATCCTCAGTTAAATTTAATACTCAAATATAATTAGTTGCTTGAAACTTTTTGCACTTAAAATTATCCTATATATTTGAATCATTGATAATAAAGTGCTTTTATTTGCCTCGCACAAAGGGCAAACGTAAATTTGCGCATCTAAATCTTAAATCCGTTAGATTAATTGAGAAACAACATCATTCAAATAAGACCAGAACGATCAGGAATTTATCGCATTTTATTTTTAATCAGTGGAATTATTTTGGTAATAATTGGAGTAATTGGAATATTCGTTCCCCTTCTGCCTACAGCAATATTTTTAATACTTGCATCTGCTTGTTTTGTTAAAGGCTCACCAAGAGCAAACAAGTGGCTTCGTAATCATAAAATCCTTGGTGCCTACGTAAAAAACTATCAGGATAATTCAGGTTTAACAATTAAAGTTAAAATTATTAACATTGTCTTTTTATGGTTAATGATTCTAACTTCAGCACACTTTTTTACAGAAAATCTTTATATTAGGTTAATTCTACTAGCAATAGCAGTTGGAGTTACAGTTCATTTAGTATTTGTGAAAACAAAAAAAGAATAATTATTATCAATGATTAAAGGAGAAAATTCATGAGTGATGAAAGCAAATGCCCAGTAACCGGAAGTACTTCTTTCGGAAGAGGTACATCAAATAAAGAATGGTGGCCAAAACAATTGAATCTTGGTATACTTCACCAGCACCATCCAGCGTCAAATCCTTTAGGACCTAAATTTAACTACACCAAAGAATTTAGTAAGCTTGATTACAAAGCTCTCAAGAAAGATCTTTCTGCATTAATGACTGATTCTCAGGATTGGTGGCCAGCCGATTGGGGACATTATGGAGGTTTATTCATAAGAATGGCTTGGCACAGCGCCGGTACTTATCGAACTGGAGATGGAAGAGGTGGTGCCGGCACAGGTAATTTACGTTTTGCACCTATTAACAGCTGGCCTGATAATGGCAACTTGGACAAAGCACGACGATTACTTTGGCCAATAAAACAAAAGTATGGAAACAAAATTTCCTGGGCTGACCTATTTATCTTAACTGGCAATGCAGCACTTGAATCAATGGGATTTAAAACTTTTGGTTTTGGAGGTGGACGTGAAGATATCTATCAGCCTGAAGAAGACATTTACTGGGGTTCTGAAATGGAATGGTTAGCAACAAGTGATAAACCTATGAGCCGATATACCGGTGACAGAAAATTGGAAAATCCTTTGGCTGCTGTTCAAATGGGATTAATTTATGTTAATCCGGAAGGTCCAGATGGAGTTCCAGACCCTGTGGCTTCAGGTCGTGATGTACGCGAAACATTTAAACGTATGGCTATGAATGACGAAGAGACCGTTGCTTTAACAGCTGGTGGACACACTTTTGGTAAAATGCACGGCGCAGGTGATCCTGATTTAGTCGGACCTGAGCCTGAAGGAGCTCCAATTGAAGAGCAAGGTTTTGGATGGATAAATAAATTTAAAACTGGTAAAGGTGTTCATGCTACAACCAGTGGTTTGGAAGGTGCATGGAAACCTAATCCAACAAAATGGGATATGGGCTACTTCGATATGCTTTTTGGTTACGAATGGGAGAAAGTAAAAAGCCCCGCTGGTGCATGGCAATGGCAAGCTAAAAACGTTAAACCCGAACATATGATACCTGATGCACACGATCCATCGAAGAAACATCCTCCAACTATGACAACAGCAGATTTAGCGATGCGATTCGATCCAATTTATGGACCAATCTCACGAAAATTCCACAAAGATCCAAAAGCTTTTGCTGATGCATTTGCAAGAGCCTGGTTCAAACTTACTCACCGTGATATGGGACCGAAAGCTCGTTATCTTGGACCAGAAGTTCCGAAAAAAGATCTGATATGGCAGGATCCAATCCTTGCGGTAAATCATAAACTGATAAATAAAAAAGATACTGCATCTTTGAAAAAGAAAATTCTGGATTCAGGTCTATCCATTTCGGAACTGGTTTATACTGCGTGGTCTTCTGCATCCACATTCCGTGGTTCTGATATGCGCGGAGGAGCTAATGGAGCCCGCATTCGGTTGGAACCTCAAAGGGATTGGAAAGTTAACCAGCCAAATCAATTGGTTAAAGTTTTAAAGACACTTAAAGGAATTCAAAAAGAGTTTAATGGTAGAAAAAATGGCAAAAAAGTTTCTCTGGCTGATCTAATTGTACTTGGTGGATGTGCTGCAGTTGAAGCAGCCGCTAAAGATGCTGGACACAAAATTGAAGTGCCCTTTACTCCAGGACGTATGGATGCATCACAAGCTCAGACGGATATTGAATCATTTGAATATATGGAACCTGAAGCAGATGGTTTCCGCAATTATCAAAAGAAAGCGTACGAAGTTTCAGCGGAAGAAATGCTGGTTGATAAAGCACAGCTTCTTACATTAAGTGCTCCAGAGATGACGGTGCTGGTTGGTGGAATGCGTGTCCTAGGTACAAACTTCGGTAGTACTAATCACGGTGTATTTACAGACCAGGTTGGAAAACTAACAAATGATTTCTTTGTCAATCTTTTAGATATGGGAACAGTTTGGAAACCTAAGTCTGATAAAGGAGATATATTTGAAGGTCGTGATCGCAAATCAGGTAAAGTTAAATGGACAGGAACACGAGTTGATTTGATCTTTGGATCAAACTCTCAGCTTCGTGCAATTGCTGAAGTTTATGCACAGGAAGATTCAAAGAAGAAATTTGTGAAAGACTTTATTGCAGCGTGGAATAAGGTGATGAATTCAGATCGTTTTGATGTCGCGTGATAATTTTTGAAAAATAGTAAGATAAATCGTGATAACTTTAAAATGCCAGATTTTAAAAATCTGGCATTTTTTATATTAGTTTAACATCCTCAAGAAAAGGAAATTTTTCCCTCACTTCATTAACATAATTTTTATTCAAATCAACTTGAATTAATTTCTCTTCATTTTCAACAGAAATTAATTCTTTTCCCATTGGATCAAATACACTGCTGAAACCATTGTAGTGTAATTTTGGATCATCACCTACCCTGTTTACTGCTGCAATGTAACATTGGTTTTCAGTCGCACGTGCTTTGAGTAAGGTTCGCCAGTGTTCAACTCTAGTATCAGGCCAATTGGCGATGTTAATAATTATGTGTGCACGTTTCTTTCCATATTTTCTAAAAATTTCTGGGAAGCGAAGATCGTAACAAATCGTTAAACCAATTTTCCATTTTCTTATTTTACTTAATGCGGGTCTAGCACCGGCACTGTATTGTTTTTCTTCTCCTGAATAAGAAAACGGATGTACTTTTCTGTATAGCTTTAGAAATTTGCCATCCGGTTTTATATGAATAAGAGTGTTGTAATACCTTTCTTTTCTTTTTTCAACAATACCCGCCATTACATTTGTTTTTTTATCCAACGCCAGTTCAGAAAAAAATCTAAAGCTAGCACCCCCTATTCCCTCCCCTATTTTTTGGGGCTCCATCGAAAACCCTGTTAAACTCATTTCAGGAAAAATTAACAACTCGCAAGATTCTGTATCTCCGATCAATTCAAGAATTTTTTTCTTGTTTGCTTCTTTATCTTCCCAGACAGGATTGTATTGTACTAAAGCTATTTTCATAGGTAAGGAAATTCAATATTTATTATCTTAGACCGTTAAAAATAATAAATATTCATTGAATAAGATTTGAAATCATTAAAAGAAAAAATAGCCGTTGCAGTTTTGGGTGCTACAGGCAGCGTAGGGCAAAAGTTTATCGAGATGCTTGCAGATCATCCCTGGTTTGAAATTAGGGAGCTTTGTGCATCGGATAAATCAGCGGGGAAAGAATATCAAGATGCTGTTGATTGGTTCCTCTCTTCAACACTACCAAGTTCTGTAAAAAAAATAGTTGTCAAAAGATGTGAACCAAACTTAAAATCAAAAGTTGTTTTTTCCGGGTTGGATTCAAGTGTGGCTGGTAAAATTGAAACAGAATTTGCAAAAGAAGGATACACGGTTATTTCAAACTCAAAAAACCATAGAATGGATAATGATGTTCCTCTCTTAATACCAGAAGTAAATCCCGATCATCTTACATTAATTAAAAAACAGAATTACGGCAGTGGCTGCATAGTTACAAATCCTAACTGTTCCGTTATTGGATTAGTAATCGCACTTAAACCGCTTGCAGATAAGTTTGGATTAGAAGCTGCAAATGTTTCAACAATGCAGGCAATATCCGGTGCAGGACATCCGCGTGTCGCAAACCTAGATATTGAAGATAATGTAATTCCTCTTATTAAAGGAGAGGAAGATAAGGTGGAAACTGAACCTTTAAAAATTTTAGGCACAATTAAAAATGAAATATTGGAATTTGAAAATTTCAAAATAAGTGCTCAGTGCAACAGAGTTAATGTATCTGATGGTCATACAGAATGTGTTCAAATTAAATTAAAGAGAAAAGCTACTAAACAAGATTTAATTGAAGCCTGGCAAAATTTTTCATCATTACCACAGGAATTAAATCTTCCGTCTGCGCCTTATAAACCAATTCACTATTTAAATGAAGAAAAACTGCCTCAACCCAAATATCAAAGATCCGCCGACAAGGGCATGGCAGTTTCTGTTGGCAGATTAAGAGAAGATCCGCTCTTTGATTTCAAATTTGTTGTACTTTCTCACAACACAGTACGCGGTGCCGCGGGCGGTGCAATTCTATGTGCAGAATTGATGAAAGCTCAAGGGATTATTTAGTCTTGACTCATTTTTCCTTCTAAATTACATCGAAAATCACTCGTTTTTAAGCTATATTTAGCAGTCATTTTAAGATAAACTTTTCATATTTAGAATTTGTTTTTCAAAGAAACGAATGGTGTCTAAAGTAAAAAATATTGATTTTAAAATTTTCGATTCGCTACCGGATATGTATTTTCTTTTAAACATGAAAGGAGAAATTTACACATTCAATAAAGCGGCCAGCCAATCATTGAACTTGAAAGAAAATGATACTTCATTAAAATTCATTGATTTGTTCGCACTCCGTGATAAGGGAAAAGTAAACGAAAAGTTCCTGGAATGTCTTTCAAAAAATACCATAACTAATTTAGAAACAAGATTTTATGCGAATGAGAAATTTATCAATATTAGGCTTTCTTTCTCATTGCCTGAAACAATTAATAACGAGCAGACAAGTTTTGTAATTGCCACTGCCCGAGATATAACGACAGAAAAAAATATATTGATTGATCTGCAGAGGTTTTTTAATATCGTCGAAAATAGCATAAACCCAGTGCAGATTACAGATTTAAACGGTAAAATGATTTATGTTAATCCTGCATTTGAAATAGCAAGCGGCTATAGTAAAGCTGAATTAATTGGGGAAAATCCACGAATATTTGGCAGCAGTAAACAGCCGAAAGCTTTTTGGGATAAAATGTGGAATACCGTTTCTTCCGGTAAAGCATGGTTTGGAGAAGTTGAGGATACAAAGAAAAACGGACAGCCATACTACTCGCAGCTTTTAATCTCACCAATGATCGATAACGACGGCAAGATAAGCGGATACTTTGGAATACATAGGGATATGAGTGAGAAAAAAACTCTTGAACAACATCTGATTCAAACACAGAAGATGGAAAGTATTGGAACACTTGCCGCCGGTATTGCGCATGAAGTTGGAAATCCGCTTGCATCAATTTCGGCTTTAGTACAAGTTGCACAGCGTAACACAAAAGATGAATTTGTTTTAGAAAAGTTAGGTTTAGTTAAAAGTCAGGTGACTCGTATTTCAAAAATTATAAGGGATCTAGTTGACTTCTCTCGCCCATCAAACTTTGAACTGCAAAAAATGGATATCAACCAAAGTATTAAAGAATCGGTGGAAATAACAACTGTAGGAACAAAAGCGAAAGATATTAAATTTGAATTGAATTTGAGTAATGATTTACCTTCAATGCCGCTAGTTTCCGATCAGTTGGAACAGGTGTTTGTGAATGTTCTATTAAATGCCGTTGATGCGATGAACGAAATAAAGGACGAAGACCACAAGAAAATAATTAGAGTTGAATCCGGCGTGGTTGATGATATGGTTAGCATAAAATTTTCAGATACCGGACCTGGAATTAAAGAAGAAAACTTGAATAAAGTTTTTGAGCCGTTCTTTACTACAAAAAAACAAGGTATAGGTACCGGGTTAGGTCTTTGGGTAAGCTATGGAATTATTAAAAGTTTTCATGGTAATGTAAAAGTTAAAAGTGAAAATGGAAAAGGAACAACATTCGTTATTGAATTGCCATTAAATAAAACATAAAGGGTGGTTTAAATGCCTAAAAAGATATTAGTAGTTGATGATGAAGATATAATTCGTGAATCGCTTTCATACACTTTACGAAATGAAAATTACGAAGTTGATGAAGCGTCTAACGGAAAAGGTGCATACACAAAATTAAAGGAGTCCTCGTACGATCTTGTTATTACAGATATTGAAATGCCGGAGATGAAAGGCACTGAACTTTTAAAAGAAATGAGCGCGATGAATCTTCAAACTTCATCAATTGTAATTACGGCTTACGGTTCTTTGGAAACCGCAATTTCAGCTTTACGCAGCGGTGCAAGTGATTATATTTTAAAACCTGTTGAGTTTGATGAATTAATTATAAAAGTAAAACGTCTTTTTGAAGTAAGAGAACTTCTACTGGAAAACAGGGTTTTACGTAAAGAATTGCAGCGTGAGTATAACTACAACAACATTATAGGAAAAAGTAATGCAATCACGCAAGTTTTTGATATAATAAAAGCAGTTGCCGATACAGACAGCACTGTGCTAATTGCAGGAAACAGCGGTACAGGTAAAGAACTTGTTGCAAAAGCACTTCATTATAATTCGCACAGAAAACACAAACCATTTATAGCCGTAAACTGCGGAGCTATATCAGAAAATTTGATTGAGAGTGAATTGTTCGGGCATAAAAAAGGAGCATTTACTGGAGCAATAACAGATAAAGAAGGATATATGAAGGCAGCGGAGGGTGGAACACTCTTTTTAGATGAGATAAGTGAAATGCCCCCGCAGCTCCAGGTTAAATTACTTCGTGCTGTGCAGGAAAAAGAATTTACCCCTGTTGGCACCACAATCAGCATACCTATCAACATAAGGTTTATTGCATCAACTAATAGAAATTTAGAGGAGCTTGTCAACGAAGGAAAATTCAGAGAAGATTTGTACTACAGGCTAAATGTAATTGAAATAAAACTGCCTTCACTTAAAGAAAGAGAAGGTGATATTCCTCTACTTGCAGACTACTTTCTAGATGTTTACCGTAAACAGATGAACAAACAAATAAAAGGTATTTCCAACGATGCAATGCGTGCACTAATGAATCACGAATGGAGAGGTGAAGTAAGAGAACTTGAAAACATAATTGAAAGAGCTGTAATTTTTTGTAAAGATGAATTTATTACCATTAATGATTTGCCATCACATTTTAGAGCTGATGGTGATCAGACAAGTTTTTCTGTTTCAGGTTCACTTGATGATTCGGTAAAAAGATTTGAAAAGGAAATAATAACCCGTGCTCTGGAAACAAATGAATTTAATAAAGAAAAAACTGCGGATACACTTCAAGTCGGTTTATCAACTTTGTACCGCAAAATGAAAGAATTAAACATTCAAATCTGATAGAAGATAACATTTTGCGCCTATAAAAATAAACTGGATTTACAGCTTTGAACACAACCAAGATGTTAGTGAAAAAGCTTTAGTTGAGTAAATATTTTTCCAATTAAATTATTCAGTTTTTTAGCTATTTCTAATTTATGCGAATGCATTACTACAAGTTCCCACCAATGAGAAGAAGATCAAGTGAATATTGCGTTTTTAATCTAAAAATAATCTTTTCCTGTGGTATCCGATTTGTTTGCAATTAGCAAATGATTCTGTTTATTTATCAATAATTAACAATAGATTAAAGGAACAAAAATGAAAAACACTTTTTTCTTCTTGCTCTTCATCTCTGCAATTGTTGCACTTTTTGCATTTGCATTCTCATTTTCACAATCTGATGAAGTAGATGGACAGCAGATTTTTACTGATAGCAAATGTATTAAATGCCATTCCGTTGAATCTTTAGAGATTACATCAAAAAAAGATGATGCACTTGATCTTTCAAATGTTGGTGCTGATAGTGATGCTGAATTCCTGAAAAAATATTTGGTTAAAGAAGAAACTATGAATGACAAAAAACACAAAACAAAATTTAAAGGCTCTGAAGAAGAACTTAACACACTAGTTGACTGGCTGCTTACTTTAAAGACAGAAGAAGTTGAAACAGAGGGATAATTAAAATTAACTTTATCCAGACAACACTTAATGTGATAATGACTATTTTAGACTAAATGATTTCTTTTCCTTTTATAAGAAGAACACTAATGACAATATTTGGTGTTCTTTTTTTATTTTTATGGAATATCTCAGCACAATCAAATGAAGATTGTTTGATGTGCCATGACGACGATGAATTTACGATGGAGAAAAATGGTAAAACTGTTCCAATTGACGTTGATGAAAAAAAATACAGCAACTCTAAACATGCAAAGCTAAAGTGCACTTCATGCCACATCAACTTCGATTATGAAGCGATTCCTCACAGCGAAAATTTAATCCCAAAATCTTGCGGTAACTGTCATCAAAAGCAAATAATAAAACACCTTTTTCATCCCCGACTTCTAAAATCATCCGGTAATGAAAAAAGTAAAGATGTAAATTGTATAAACTGCCACGATTTCCATTATGCGAAGGATCCAAATGATGTTGGAGGAAAATGGAGTGCTGAAAATTTGGCGACATCTTGTGGTAAGTGCCACATTGAAATCAAAAAGCAATATCTTTCTTCAGAACATTTTGTTGCTTTTGAAGAAGGTATGCTTGGCGCACCAAACTGCTTACATTGCCATAAAAATCCTGTTGCAAAAGTCCACACAGATGAAGATTCTGTAAGTGTAAAAATATCACAGGAAAAATTGTGTTTGTCCTGTCATTTGGATTCACCTGAGGTCCGGGCAAGAACAACACCTTCAGCAGGTTTTATTACAAGTTACGATAAAAGCGTACACGGGTCTTCCTTAAATTCGGGAAATCACAAAGCTGCAAATTGCGTGGATTGTCATGGCTCACATGAAGTTTTAAGAGGTACCAGCAAATCACGCACTTCAAGAAAAAATCTACCTAAAACGTGTGGAAATTGTCATAAGGAAATCTCTGTTGAATATTACGAAAGTATTCATGGGATTGCTTTAAGAAAGGGAATTAAGGAATCACCTACTTGTACTGATTGTCATGGGGAACACAACATTTTAAAGCACGATGACCCCAAATCTCCTGTAGCTTTTCAGAATTTATCTAGGGAAGTTTGCTCGCCTTGTCATAGTTCAGTAAGACTTTCTCAAAAATACGGCATTGTAAGTGACCGTTATGATACATTTTTCGATAGCTACCATGGATTAGCAATTGAGGGTGGTTCTGTTGAAGTTGCAAATTGTGCAAGTTGTCACGGCAACCACGATATTAAACCTTCCTCCGATTCAACTTCAAGTGTGCATAAAAGCAATTTAGTGGAAACCTGTGGAGGATGTCACCCAGGAGCTAATGAGAATTTTACAATTGGAAAAATCCACATCACGCGACAGGATGAAAGCGAACCAATAATATATACTATTGCTACAGCGTACATAATGTTGATCTTTACAATAATTGGTGGAATGTTTATACATAATCTACTCGACTTTTTCAGAAAGTCTAAAATTAAAAAGAAGAAACAGAGAGGCTTGATACGCGAAGAGGAATTTGGACACTCGCTTTATTTAAGAATGAATCTGAATGAAAGAATTCAGCATGCTTCCCTTGCGATCAGCTTTTTATTATTAGTTGTTACAGGTTTTATGTTAAGCTATCCGAACTCGTGGTGGGTCACACACATAAGAGATTTAAGCAGTCACGCATTTGAATATAGAAGCTTGCTTCACCGTATTTCTGCTGTGGTTATGGTTGCTGTAAGTTTGTACCATATTTATTATATATTCTTTGTACCTCGCGGCAAAGAATTATTAAAAGATTTGCTTCCGCGTTATAAAGATATACGAGATGCAATTGATGTGGCAAAGTTCAATATTGGTATTTCAAAAGAGAAACCTAAACTGGATAGATTCAGCTACGTTGAAAAAGCTGAATACTGGGCTTTAGTTTGGGGAACAATCGTGATGACTGCAACTGGCATTATTATGTGGTTTGATAATACTTTTATGGGACTGTTTACAAAACTCGGATGGGATATCGCAAGAACAATTCATTATTACGAAGCCTGGCTTGCATTTTTAGCAATAGTTGTCTGGCATTTCTACTTTGTAATTTTTAATCCGGACGTTTACCCTATGAATTTAGCTTGGTGGACAGGTACAATTTCAGAAGAGGAGATGGCTGAAGAACATCCTTTGGAATATGAAAAGTTAAAAGAAAAAAATAAAAATTCTGATAACGAAATAAATCAATCAGTATAATTAAATGAATAAAATAATATCACTATTGGTTTTTATAATTCTCAGCTTTCCGCAGATTTTTTCACAATCGAATGAAGAATGTTTAATGTGTCACGATGATCCCAGATTTAAAGCAAAAATTAATAAAAGGACCGTTTCACTGCATGTAAGTCCAAATTCGTTTACATCATCCGTGCATGGCGATCTAGACTGTGTAGACTGCCATGAAGATATTGACGCTGAAAATATTCCGCACAGATCTGAACTAACTAAGGTTGAGTGTGGCGACTGTCACGATGAAGTTCAGGAACTTTATGTTGAATGTTTTCATGGGAAAGCAAAAGAAAAAGGTGATCCCCTCGCCCCACTCTGCCAGGATTGCCATGGTAACCACGATATTATTCCTGTCAAAGACCATTATTCTGCTGTAGCTCCACTGAAAATCCCATCTCTTTGTGGAAGATGTCATCGTGAAGGAACCCCTGTTCAACTACAAAGAAATATTCCACAAGATAGAATACTTGAAAATTATTCGCAGAGTATTCATGGCGAAGGATTATTGAATAAAGGTTTAGTTGTTTCAGCAACATGTGTTTCATGTCATTCTCCACATCGAATTTTGCCACATACAGATCCACGCTCAACAATTTCTCGACAAAATATTGCCTCAACCTGCGCTGTTTGTCACGCAGAAATAGAAACTGTACACAGGCAAATAATTAGAGGAGAGCTTTGGGAAAAGCAGGCTCATATTTTACCTGCTTGTGTAGATTGCCATCAGCCTCACGAAATACGCAGAGTTTATTACGATTATGGAATGGCTGATAAAGACTGTCTTGAGTGCCACGATAATCCAAACATTGTTGCTTCAACCGATGGAAGATCTCTTTTTATAAATTATGAAGAGTTAAAACTTTCTCGACATACAAATATAGCCTGTGGTCAATGTCATTCAGAAGTTAATTTATCCAAGCATCGACCATGTGAAACAATTGAAAAGGATGTTGATTGTTCTACATGCCACGAAGAGGTGGGAGTAGAATACTCAATAAGTATGCATGGAACTTTAGTTGCAGAAATGGATGAAAATGCTCCAACTTGTAAAGAATGCCATGGAACTCATGGCACGCTGGGCAGACTCAATCCACAGTCTCCAACATTTGCGATAAACATTCCTAATTTATGCGGCAAATGCCATAGAGAAGGTGAAACTGCTACTGTCAGATATACTGGTACCGAAAAAGATATTGTTAACCACTATTCTCAAAGCATACATGGTAAAGGATTATTAAAAAGCGGATTAACTGTTACAGCAACTTGCACAGATTGCCACACTGCGCATAAGGTATTACCTCATACAAATCCGGAATCAAGTATTAATCATAATAATATTTCAAATACATGTGGAACTTGTCATCATGGTATAGAGGAGCAGTTTGCAAAAAGCGTACACTCCCCTCTCATTTCAGATACAGATAAAGAGCTGCCGGTATGCTTCGATTGCCACAGTGCTCATGAAATTAAGAGAGCTGATACGGAAGGATTTAAACTTGAAATTATGACTCAATGTGGAAGATGCCACGAAGAAATCGCAGAAACTTATTTTGATACTTACCACGGTAAAGTTTCACAACTGGGTTACACGAAAACAGCTAAATGTTACGATTGCCATGGAGCGCACGACATACTTCCAACGATCAATCCTGAATCGAAGCTGAGCAGAGAGAACGTTGTAGAAACATGTAGAACGTGCCATCCATCAGCAAACCGGCAGTTTGCAGGTTATTTAACTCATGCTACTCATCACGATCCAGATAAATATCCATTTTTATTCTGGGCTTTTTGGGGAATGACAGGACTTTTAGTCGGTACGTTTATAATTGCTGGTGCTCACACTTTACTTTGGCTGCCAAGATCGCTTGAGTGGAGAAGAAAATTAAAAAAGATGAAAAAAGAAAATGATGAAAAATCTGAAATAAATGAAGAAAATATAGAAGAGAAAGAATGAGCATAAAGGATAAATATGTTTTGCGATTTACTCGCCTTAACCGTGGGCTGCATGTTTTTATGATAATAAGTTTTCTTATTCTTTCTTTAACAGGAATGAGTTTAAAATTTTCTTACACTGGCTGGGCAAAAGTACTTTCAAAATTTTTTGGCGGATTTGAATCTGCAGGCTACTGGCACCGTTTTGCAGCAGTAATTATGATTATAGTTTTTGTAGCACATTTAGTGGATGTAGTAAGAGTTAAAAGAAAAGAATTCAGTTCGTGGAAGGCTTTATTGATTGGAAAAAATTCAATGCTCTTTAATAAAAAAGACTGGCAGGATTTTAAAGAATCCCTAAAGTGGTTCATTGGTAAAGGAGAAAGACCTGAATACGGTAGATGGACTTACTGGGAAAAGTTTGATTATTTTGCGGTCTTTTGGGGTATGTTTGTAATTGGTTCTACCGGAATGACACTTTGGTTCCCGGAATTTTTTACGAATTTTTTTCCCGGCTGGATGCTAAATGTGGCAACAATTATCCATAGTGATGAAGCTTTGTTAGCAACAGGATTTATTTTTACAATTCACTTCTTCAACACACACCTTAGACCGGAAAAATTCCCGATGGATATTGTTATTTTTTCGGGAAGAGTTCCTCTGGAAGAATTTAAATTAGACAGACCACAGGAATATAAAGAGCTTGTTGAAAAAGGCGAGCTTGATAAATACATAGTTGAGCAGTATCCACCAATTGTTTTGCGTGGAATGAAAATTTTTGGATGGACTGCGTTATCAATTGGATTCAGCATAATTATCTGGATAATTTACGCGATGATTTTCGTGTATAGATAATGTTATTTATTCGAACAGTTTCATTTTAAATAGTATATTTCTTTTATGCGCAGAATTTTCCCGCGAATAGTTTATAATCCTGTTACACTAATTGGTGCCGGCATTGCAACAGTAAGTTTCGGGCTGATTGTTTTTCTTTTCATACTAGATCTATTCAGCGGTGAATCTCGACCTTACTTGGGAATAATTACATTTATTATCCTTCCCGTTTTTTTAATCATGGGTCTACTATTAATAGCTTATGGTATTATTCGCGAAAGAAAAAGAATTAAAAGAGGTTTAGTTCGAAGCGGTAAATTTTTAGTAATAGATTTAAACGATGTTAAGCAGCGAAGAATGCTAGCTACTTTTACATTAGGGACACTCTTCCTTTTAATATTTTCTGCGTTTGGTAGCTACAAAGCTTTTGAATACTCAGAATCGGATGAATTTTGTGGATCAATTTGCCATGAAGTTATGGAGCCAGAATACTCTGCGTATCTTTCATCGCCACACTCAAGAGTCGGCTGCGTTGGATGCCACATAGGTTCTGGTGCAAACTGGTTTGTTAAATCAAAAATTTCCGGTGCGTACCAGGTTTACTCTGTTTTGTTTAATAAATATTCAAAACCAATTCCAACTCCAGTAAGAGAACTTAGACCCGCCGAAGGAACCTGCGAACAGTGTCATTCACCTGAACACTTTTTTAGCGAAATTAAATTCAAATCGAATTATTATCTATATGATGAAGCAAATACTAAATCAAGTATTTCTATGCTTTTAAAAATAGGCGGTGGAAATACTGAGCTTGGCAGAGCAGAAGGCATTCACTGGCATATGAATATTGCGAATAAAATGGAGTACATACACACCGATGAATTAAGAGATACAGTTCCCTGGGTAAAACTGACAAACGATAAAGGTGAAGAAATAATCTACAAAAGTACTGAAGTCAGTTTTAATGAAAATGATTATCCGAAAGAAAACTTGCGAACAATGGACTGCATTGATTGCCATAACAGACCGTCACATATTTTTAATCCTTCTGATAAATCAGTTAATTTATCAATGGCATTGAAAAGAATAGACGAATCACTTCCGTACGTTAAAAGTGTTTCTGTAGAAGCTCTTGAAAAATATTACACAACAAAAGAATCAGGGTTGAATAAAATTAGAATCTTTGTTGATGAGTTTTACAAATACAACTATCCTGAAATTTACAGTTCAAAGAAGAATATAATAGATAATAGTATTAAAGAAATACAAAAAATTTATTCCAGGAATTACTTCCCGAAAATGAATGTTAGCTGGCGCGCATTTCCAAATCATATTTCACATTTATATGATACAGGCTGCTTCCGCTGCCACGATAATAAACATGTGAGCGATGACGGGCAAGTAATCCGAAAAGATTGCAATTTGTGCCACACAATTATTGCTCAGGTAACACCAGATGGCGAAGAACATCTTTCGCTGAAAGGATTAGACTTTATTCATCCTGTGGAGATTGAAGAACCACTTTTAGAACAGGTTTGTGTTGATTGCCACGCAAGGGAGAGTAAAACTAAGCATGAGCAAATCCTACAACAGATCTCACATTCAGATTAAAACTGTAAATAAGTACCCTCTTACTAATAAAAAACTAATAAAGTTCCTGGTTCAAAAAAATATTTTTGGTTGAGGAACTTTTCATAAAAAAGCAAAGTGAAACACTC
The DNA here is from genome assembly GCA_013042995.1 of Ignavibacteriaceae bacterium. Lineage (GTDB taxonomy): Bacteria > Bacteroidota > Ignavibacteria > Ignavibacteriales > Ignavibacteriaceae > IGN2. Next base: position 118,973 of record JABDPB010000135.1, read on the forward strand.
AACTTTTGACTTAATTTTTAACATAATTTTGGAGAACTAAAATGAGACGCCAATTCGTATTTCTTTTAAGCTTTTTCACATCTCTTGTATTATTCGGAGACAAAGCCGTATCAAACGAAAAACCTAACACCAACACCGTTCAGCTTGCAATTCTTTTAGATACAAGCAATAGCATGGATGGATTAATAGACCAAACAAAGACACAACTTTGGAAGATTGTAAACGAAATGGCCCGATCTAAAAGAGATGGGCAAAGCATTAATCTTTATGTTGCACTTTACGAATACGGCAATGATGGTTTATCCGCAGATGAAGGATTTGTTCGTTTGGTTGCTTCTTTGACAAACGATCTCGATAAAATTTCCGAAGAACTATTTAAGCTGCAAACAAATGGCGGAAGCGAATACTGCGGAACTGTTATTTCAGAGGCAATTAAAGATTTAGATTGGACAAAAAGCACAGACGAATATAAAGTAATATTTATTGCAGGAAATGAACCATTTACACAAGGTGAGATTGATTATAAAGTATCTTGTAAAGAAGCAATAAGTAAAGGAATAATAATTAATACGATTTACTGCGGTAATTATGATGAAGGCGTGCAGACAAACTGGAAAGATGGTGCTGATCTTGCAGATGGTAAATACATAAATATAGATCAAAATCAGGAAATAGTTCATATAGATACTCCTTTTGATGACGAATTAGTTGAACTTGGGCAGCAGCTGAACGATACTTACATTGCATTCGGTTATGAAGGTGATGAAATGAAAATGAGGCAGGAGGAACAGGATAAAAATGCCGGCACACTTGCACCGGAAGTTTTAGTTGAAAGAACTGTAACAAAAGGCAGTGGGCAATACAGAAATGAGTCTTGGGATTTAGTTGATGCTGATAGAGAAGGCACAGTTGAAATTGAAGAAATTCCAGAAGACCAGTTGCCTGAAGAAATGCAAAAGATGAACGTTCAAGAACGTAAAGCTTACGTTGAGAAGAAAGCAAAAGAACGAGAAAAAATTCAAACTCAAATAAATGAATTGGATAAAAACCGTAGAGATTTTATTGCTCAAAAGCTTGCGGAAAATAGTGAAGAAAATACAATTGATGCTGCAATGCTGAAAATCATAAGGGAACAGGCTTCTAAGAAAAATTATAAGTTCGAATAATATTATTCAACTGTCATTCCGGATAATTCCAAATTTATTGGAATCATCTGGCATCTGTTTTACGCTTATAAAAAGTTCGAGGTACAGCATGAAAAAATTAAAAATATTTAAACTGTTAATAATCGCTTTTTTACTTGTAGCTCAATCAGCACTGGCGGATGGATTAATCATAATTCCAAGACCTGAACCACTGCCAACGCCCTACCCACTTGAAGTGGTTTATCATCACGTTGATGTAAAAATAAATGGAAACATTGCTGAAACTCTTATTGACCAGGAATTCTATAATCCATCAAACCATCTTTTAGAGGGCTACTACATTTTCCCGATTCCCAAAGGTGCCGTGATAAATGAATTCAGTATGGAAATTAACGGTGAAATGGTTTATGCTGAACTGCTCGATGCAATTAAAGCCAGGCAAATTTATGAAGATATTGTAAGGCAGATTAAAGATCCTGCTTTATTGGAATACACCGGACAGGGAATATTTAAAGTTCGCATTTTTCCAATTGAACCGAAAAGTAAAAAGAAGGTTACAATTAGCTATCGCGAAGTTTTAAGTTCTGATAACGGATTATATGAATATGTTTATCCGCTCAATACAGAAAAATTTTCTGCCAAACCTCTAAAAAATGTCAGAGTGAAAGTTGATTTAAAGACAAACAAAGAAATAAAGAATATATACTCACCCACTCATCCCGTGGATGTTGTAAATAAAGATAATCACAATGCTGTAATTTCATTTGAAGAGGAAAACACAAAACCAGATATTGATTTCAAACTTTACTACAGCACAAACAATGATGATGTTGGATTGTCTTTACTTACTTATAAAACCGGAGGCGAAGATGGCTACTTTCTTTTAACCGCTGCTCCGTCTTTTATTATTGATGAAAATCAAATTGATACCAAGGATATAACTTTTGTTTTGGACGTTTCGGGAAGTATGGCCGGTGAAAAATTGCGGCAAGCAAAAAAAGCACTCCTATATTGTGTTAATAATTTAAATAAAGGAGATGGATTTGATATTGTAAAATTTTCTACGGAAGGTTACTCACTCTTTGGGCAAATTGAATCTGCAACTGAACCTAATATTAAAAAAGCAGAGAAATTTATTAATGGATTAAAACCTATTGGTGGAACTAACATTGAAGATGCCTTAAATCTTGCGCTAGATGAAAAAAGAAATAGTAATCGTACTCATTTAATTATTTTTATTACGGATGGAAATCCAACTATTGGCGTGATAGAAGATGAAAATCTTCTCAAAAAAATTGAAAATATGAATGACGACAAAACAAGAATTTTTACATTCGGAATTGGAAATGAAATCAACACACATCTGCTCGACAAAATAACTGAGCAGACAAGAGCATTTAGAACATACATTTCTGAAAATGAAGATATTGAAATAAAAATTTCCAGTTTTTACGATAAAGTGCAATCGCCTGTTTTAACCAATATTTCATTTTCATTTAGTAATGGAATAAGAACATTCCAAACTTACCCAAGCAATTTGCCCGATCTGTTCAGAGGTTCCAGCTTAACGATTTTTGGCAGATACAGCAGCAATGGCAGTTCACGCATCACTTTAGACGGAACAGTTAATGGTGAAAAAAGAGTCTTCAATATCGATACGGATTTTACAAATGAAAAAGATGAGTATGATTTTATTCCCCCGCTTTGGGCTTCTCGGAGAATTGGATTTTTGCTGGATCAAATCAGATTAAATAGAGACGAGAAAGAATTGGTTGATGAAATTACCCAGCTTGCGCGCGAGCATGGAATTGTAACACCGTACACAAGTTATTTAATTATGGAAGATGAAGAAATCCGTGTGAGTAGAAATGAGTTAGTAGATCATTTTCAAACGCTTCCTCCTGCACCTGAACTAAGAAGAGAAAACGAAGGTGATTTTGATGCGATGAAAGAAAAAAGTGGAGACAGAAGTGTTACAGCAAGTGAAGAACTGCAGGGCTTAAATCAGGCCAGCAACTATGGTGAAACAAAACAAGGCAGCGGAAGAATGAAGTATGTTGATGAAGCGGGAATTGAAAGAAATCTAACTCAGCAAGTAAGAAATATTCAAGGCAGAGCAGTTTACCAGAGCGGTAAGTTTTGGGTTGATTCTGATTTACAAAATGAAAAAGTGAAAAATCAAAAACGTATTCAATTCAATTCTGATGAATACTTTAAGCTGTTAAATGAAGAGCCTGAAACTGCACAGTTTCTTGCACTGGGGCAAAATGTTAGATTCTATTACGATAATACTTATTATGAAATTTATGAGTAGCCCTCTCCAAAATATAAGATATACCGGACAATTGTGATCTGGCATATCTAA